>JAQTUX010000001.1:368806-713849 GCA_028707125.1 Candidatus Omnitrophota bacterium | reverse complement strand
TAGGCATAGTTGCCCGCTACAAAAACATCCTGCGCCCAACCAGGCGTATCAAGGCTTCCGGCTAGAGTCGGCGCTACGGGATTGGAGACGTCTATAATCTGTAAACCCTTAAACCCAATGGCATAGGCATAACTGCCTGCTACAAAGACATCCTGAATGAAACCAACCGGTGCATCAAAACGCCCGACCAGGTCTGGGGCAGTTGGATTAGAGACATCCACGATCTGCAAACCAGCATCTTCATCTGCGACATAGGCATAATTTCCCGTTACAAAAACAGCCAGCGCCCAACCAGATGTATTAAATTTTCCGACAAGAGCCGGAGCCGCGGGATCGGAGACGTCTATGATCTGCAGGCCGGATCCGCCACTTACGATATAGACATAATCGCCAAAAGCACATATGCCTTCAGCACGACCGGGGACACCAATTGTAGTGCCGATAAGGCATTCTGATAACGGATAAGAATGTTCTATCTCTAATTTACCTGAATAATCCTCCTCCCAATTCCCATCATCATCCATATCCCACATCAACCGCGCCCCTCCTGAGTCATAGCCCGCGCCGAATGAAGCGGCAGCATCCAAATTGACAGTAAAGGATTCAAATGCGCCATGCTGACTCTCCGGCGTTACGGTAAAATATGCCCTTGGAGCCGCACCCACCCCTGATGCGCCTTCTTCTGTATGAGGATACTCGAATGAAACTACAGGACTATTCTTTATGACGACCTCATCCTTGGCGTAAGATAACTCCGCGTTACCTACGGAATTGACCGCCCTCACTTCAATGGAATACATCCCATCCGGAAAAACCGGGGTAGTAAACGTAAAGCCTTCCTCCCCCCAATCAAAAGAACCGTCTTCTGCTTCGGCCTCACACCAGGCGCCCTCATTTATACGGTATTCTACTCTGGTTATGGTATTTAAAGTTACGTCTGCATAAAACGGATCTCCATTCGGTATAGGCCTGTCAGAACTTTTGCCGGTATACACAAAGGGATTATTGCCGCTTTTACGCAATTGATATGTATCCGGGAATGTATCCAGCGGATCCAGTCTCCCATCTCCGTCGGAATCACGCCAGCCAATCTGGCCGCGGCTATAAACACCTATGATAAAACTGCCACCGGACATTAAATCAGGACGGCTTTCACCAGACCCTCCAAAATATCCTTTGCCATCATTGTAATGAGAGTTGGCATTCACAACAGACAAGTATCCATGTAATCCGATTGCGCCCTCTTGAACAGACCCGGCTTCAAAATATTGATCTGCCGCGCCGAATATATGCATTGTCTCATGACGAACAACGGCCCCGCTTCTTAAATCATCGCTGTATAAACAGGTGGTCGGCCTCCCAAGCCATACCATTGCTCTACCGTATCCTTTTTCTACAACTATCATATAGGCCCAATGAGTATTATAAATACTCCTAAGTTCATTTACGTAATGCCTTAGGTTTTCTGGAAGTAATTTAGGGTTCCCTGCTTCATCTACTTCCTTGCTGAACGTAAAAGTAATGCGGGCATTTGGCTCATCATAAATGAATTGATCCAAGGCGGTACGGATACCCCCAAAGACATCATCTATCTCCGCGGCTGTCCATTCTCCACCAGTACCCGGGACAAAGAACACCCCCACAGCGATATCACCTGCCATATAAAGACTGGTATCGTAAAGGCCCGCGCCGTAGGCCCTGCCGAAGCCGGTAGAGTTCGTAGATTGAGATACTGCCGGAAGTTGCAGGGGCTCAACGGCACCGGAAGAGGCATCCTTAGCTGCCCGCAGCCTTTCTTTTGTCTTCTGCCACCTTTGCCTTTTCAGGCGTTCTTTGCCTTCCAATTCCTGCTTCCTGGCCTGCCATTTTTCCAGATATTCCCGATCCTTCTTTGCCCTTTCCTCTTTGGTCTTGGGCAGGTCCGTAGGCATAATTACCGTATCCCTGAACGGCTCTCTCTCTTTTATACCTTCTCCCGGAGGCGTTGCCTCTGGTTTAACGGCTCCCTTCAGCTTTTTATTCCAGATCTTAATGGCATCTCGGGTAGACGGCTCATAATCCCTGAACTTATCCGGCTCTACCGTGGTATAAGAAACCTCCTGTATAAGTTCTGACCGGTTCAAGGCGGCGAAGATAGCGCAGGGAATGCTCGCGAAGAAGACACTGGGCGGAAAGATATTCTTGACCCTGCCGCCGTTCAGTTCGATTACCTTCCTGGCATACTGCATCTCATCCAGGGTAACCGTAGAAAGGACGACAACGGCTTCCTCATCCGGCCTCTGACAGGGCTCCTCCCCTGCCCCTGCCGGCTTAAATGAAGACAGCAAACAGAAGAAAACGACCAGGAATATCGTTAGTTTTTTCATCCGTATAATAAGTATAACCTACCACTACGGTAAAACAAGGAGCTGGAAAGCCATTTAAGAAAGCGTTTTCATAACCGCCTCAATCCCCATTTTAAAAAACAAAAGGCCTTGAGGCAACCTCAAGGCCTTGATCTTCCCAAACCTATTAAAGCCCTATTTTCCCTTATGGAATATGACGGTGCACAGCGCTACGCAGCTGAAAAAGACGAAATTGACGATATTGAAGGCCTTCCAGACAATATCTTGCGACATAAGGCCGGCGGGGAACATAAACAAAAAGCAGACCCATACTCCCAACGCCCAATAGATGCTGATGTCCTTAGATGACCTCCTCTTGATTATGCGCACTATCAAGGGAATGTTCCATAAAGGCAATACAACAGCGGCGACCAGCGCCAATTTCTGAATCATATGTTATCCCCCTGACTTATTATTTGCTCCGCTTGATCATATAGACATCGTTACCCAGCACAGAATCCGACTTTAGCGGAATCATCCTTATGTTATCTTCGGCATCAACAAAATAAAGCCGGATATCCGTTGCCGCGACGAGCCTGCCGTAACTGGCAGGGACCACTTGTCTTACTTCGCGTTCGTTAAAAGGCCTCTGCGAGATCTTGATATAAGGCGCCCCTTGTGTCTCTGCCTGCAACTGTTTAGTCAGCAGGGACGCCAACAGCCCCGCCCCCACCGATACCAACGCTACCCCCATTACAACTACTCTTTTCATAGCATACCTCCTTAACCGCTCACCAGCTTTATGATCTCCCCCAACTTTTCATTGGCCGCCGCTTCTCCCCTGTCAGCCAGCTCTTCCACCTTGCTGAAGTCAACCCACCCCATCCCGTCTAAATCAGGATGAATAACAACGTCGGCGATCTTTAAGGAATCATTTATGAATTCCCTTTGCATCGTGCCTACGCTGCCAAAGATAAAATCAAATATATTGAACTTCCACCTCTTTTGTTCCGTATAACTTCTGTAGATCTCATCCTTGGTCAGGGAAACATTCACGGCGATTATCTTCCTGGCGTAATCAAGTATGGACTTTACGGGCAGCGGGTTCAACACCCCGCCGTCAAGAAAGATGCCGTCCTTGGAGACAATGGGCTCAAAGATACCTGGCATCGCGCAGCTTGCCGCCACGGCGCTGTAAATATAGCCCTCCCTGATCACCCTGGATTCCTTCCTGATAAAATCAAAGGCCACTACCCTGAAAGAATGTTTTATGTCGTAAAACGTCTTGTCGCCAAAGATGTCTTTTAATATCTTTTCCAGGCGTTTGGATTTCAGGAAACCCCTGAAGGGCAGCGCCATCGCGGGAAAGGAAAAAAGGGAAAACTTCTTGCCGAAGTAAGCCGCTATCCTTTCTATTTCCGCGGCAGGATAACCCAGGGCCCACAGCGCACCGATAAGCGCGCCCATACTTGAACCGCAGACAATATCTATGGGGATGTTGTTCTCTTCTAATACCTTGATCACGCCTATCTGCGAGAAACAGAACGCCCCTCCCGAACCCAGCACCAGCCCCACGGTCTTTTCTCCTACCTCGCGCGATATCCGCCTTATAACCCGCTTGTAATCGCCGCTTTCCAAAGGCGGTATGGTAGCGTATATCTTATGAGGGAACCCTGCGGGTTTATCCGCCTTCAGGAATTCCGAGAATACGAACCTCACCTTAGGCAGGTTGCTGCCGGATAGGATATTCATCAGGGCGTCTATGCGCGCCAGCTCTTCTCTGTCCGAAGACATAAACAAATGCACAAGGTCGGCTATGGAAACCAGCCGCGCCATTGACTGTTCGTCAAGACGGCTGAGCTCATACAGGACGAAGTGGTAATTCTCGGAGAGGTAGTTGATCAGGGAGAAAAACCGGTCGGTATCCTGCCCCATTCTCACGCGGAGCCACGATACCTGAGCGCTCTCTACGACATATCCGCCTATGTTTTCTTCGTTGAATTCGTTCAGCTTCAAAACCCTGCCCCCGGCCCCGCAATGCGCGCGGATGGAGAAATCATCGTCAGAAGAACACTCCACCACTATTGCCTTTTTAGACCTGTCCTCTGCCAGCGCCTCGGCCAGATTCACCATATAAGTGGTCTTGCCCCTGCCTTTAGCGAAACTGCATATTGCCAGTTTCACCGATTGAAATATCTTCTTTGGCACGCCTATATGCTTCTTGACCCTCTTGGAAAATATCCGCGAGAATTCAACCGCGAGGATATGGTTCTTATCCAGGAAGCCCTTGAACTTATCCTTCTCGATCCTCAGGACTACCGAGTTTTCAATAGACCGGACCGTTACCGAATGCGGTTCATCGGTAAAAAGAGATACGGTCCCGAACGCGGTACCCTTCTTTATAAGCTCGATCTGTTCATCCCTGTCGCCCTGCCTGGCAAGCGCTACGAGCCGGCCGGTAATAAGCATATAAAAGGCATCCGGTGGATCGCCTTCCTTGTAGACGATATCGTTGATGCGGTATTCCTTGAACTCGCAGATCCTGTACAACCGCCCCAGATGGGATTTTTTTAATTTGTTAAAGGGGTAGATACCGGAGATTATCTCTTTTGAAAAGACAGCCATAAGCTATATTATAAGGTAAAGTTAACCGGCGGGCAAATAAAATAAACAAAAAGCCCCAACTTTTTCAAGTCGGGGCTTTAAGGTGGTTGCGGGGGCTAGATTTGAACTAGCGACCTCAAGGTTATGAGCCTTGCGAGCTACCGGACTGCTCCACCCCGCGATTTTATTCTTCTATTTTATAAACGATCTCGCCCTTGCGGACGATACCTAATTTCTCCCGGGCTAATTTTTCCAGGTATACCGGGTCTTCTTCTATTCTTTTGCGCTCAAGCGCCAGCTTCTTGTTCTCGTTCTTAAGCTCAATGATCTTTTCTGCCAATTCTTTATTCTTCTGCCTTAGATCCTGCAGCTTGGCATACCCCGGCAGGAAGAATATCAACAGCAGAAAAGTGATACCAAAAAGAACAAAGGCCTTACGAAACATTTTATCTTACGTCTAACGCAACCTTATCTTATCCCAGATAGTCCCGGCGTAAACCGCTTTGCTTCCCAACTGCTCCTCGATCCTGAGCAGTTCGTTATACTTGGCGATCCTGTCGGTCCTGGAAAGCGAACCGGTCTTTATCTGGCCCACGCCCGTTGCCACGGCGATATGCGCTATGGTCGTATCCTCTGTTTCTCCGGAGCGGTGCGAGATAACAGCGGTATATTTATTTTGCTTAGCGATATCTATCGCTTCCAGCGTCTCTGAAAGCGAACCTATCTGATTCACCTTTATAAGTATGGAATTCGCGACTTTCTTCGCGATGCCTTCCTTGAATATCTTAGGATTGGTCACGAATAGATCATCCCCTACCAGTTGCAGCTTATTCCCCAGGGCGTCTGTAAGTTTTTTCCAGCCGTCCCAGTCATGCTCTCCCAGGCCGTCCTCAATCGATATCAGAGGATATTTCCTGGCAAGCTTACCGTAAAGCTCTATAAGATATCCGGAGTCGCGCTTTTGCCCTTCAAAATTGTATGCTCCGCCTTCGGCAAAAGAGCTTGCCGCAACGTCCAGCGCGATAGAAACATCCTTGCCTTCCCTGTACCCTGCCTTCTTTATCGCCTCAATAATCAGCTCTATCGCTTCTTCGTTGGAATTAAGCGATGGGGCAAACCCGCCTTCATCGCCTACCGAGGTAGAAAGTTTTTTTGATTTCAAGATCCCCTTTAAATTATGAAATACTTCTACGGCAAACCTGAGCGCCTCTTTGAATGAAGGCGCGCCTATCGGCATTATCATAAACTCCTGAATATCGAGGTTATTATCGGCATGCAGGCCGCCGTTTAAGATATTCATCTGAGGAACCGGAAGGATCTTCGCGTCACCGCCGCCCAGGTATTCATAAAGCGGCTTATTCTCCGCTATCGCCGCTGCTTTCGCGACTGCCATTGACGCCCCGAGTATGGCGTTCGCGCCTAATTTTGACTTGTTCTCTGTGCCGTCTAAATCCAGCAGGAGTTTATCTATCTTCCTGAAATCCGGCTCAAGCCCTTTGACCCTGGCGGCTATCGCAGTATTTACATTCTCAACCGCCTTTAATACGCCTTTTCCTAAATAACGCTTTTTGTCGCCGTCCCGCAGTTCCAGCGCCTCCTTTTCTCCGGTAGATGCCCCGGAAGGAACGGCAGCCCTGCCAAAATGGCCGTCATCAAGTATCGCGTCTACCTCTAGGGTAGGGTTGCCCCTGGAATCCAGTATTTCCCTTGCCTTTAACTGCTTAATTTTCTGCATATATTCCCTCCATAGTAAGAACAGGGTTATAAATTACCATAGCATCACAGAATAGTCAAGCGAAAGATATGTTTGACTTCTATCGGCGATTATGTTAATCTTAAAACTGCCATCTATAAAGGAGAAAAACGTATGATAAATATGCGAAAAATGAAATTATTCCTCAAATTCCACTGGGTCAAGATAGTGGTAGCTATCGGCTGTATTGCCATAGCCATCTCCCTGATAATATTCCTGCGTTACTCTATCGGCGCCTGGATCCTCTCCGAACGCTACACTAAAAGGCAGATGCTTGCCCAGTATTCCGTGTTTTTCTATGTCATCCTTGTCTCGCAAGTCATCAGCATGCCCATATACGCCCTGTTCTGGTACTGGCTGATGTTCCGCGGAGGCAGCTTCAAGATGACCTCGATGCTCAAAAAAACCACCAGGAAAGACGATATAAACATCCATTGGAATGACGTTGTGGGAATGGATGAAGCAAAACAGGAAGCCCTGGAAGTGGTAAGATTGATAAAAGACCGCGCGGAACTGCAGCGTATCGGCGGCAGGATATTGAGGGGCCTTTTGATGATCGGCCCGCCCGGATGCGGTAAAACATATCTTGCCAAGGCAATGGCAACCGAAGCCAATATCCCCTTCCTGTCCATGTCCGGCTCGGAATTCGTAGAGATGTTCGTAGGCGTAGGTTCAAGCCGCGTAAGAAAATTGTTCAAACGGGCAAGGCAATTAGCTTATTCAGAAGGCGGCTGCGTGATCTTCATTGATGAGCTTGATGCCGTGGGCGCCCGCCGCGCCGTGGATGCCGGCTTTGGCGGACAGTCGGAATTCAACACCACCCTGAACCAACTCCTGGTAGAAATGGACGGCCTTAAGGAAAAGGACTACAACATTATCGTAATGGGCGCGACCAATGCCCCGGAATCATTCCTTGACCCGGCGCTCTTAAGGCCGGGAAGGTTTGACAGGAAAATATATGTGGACAAACCAAACCTTGAAGACCGCGAGAAATTATTTGCTTACTATCTCAAAGAAGTAAAATATGATCCCAATGACGTCAAGGTTGACCGGCTGGCGCGCATAACAGTGGACCAGAGCCCTGCCGATATCGCCAATCTCGTCAGGGAATCCGCGCTTATTGCCGTGCGCAACAAGAAAACGCTGATCTCAATGAAAGAAATAGACGAGGCGCGGGAAAGGATCGCCCTTGGCATTAAGCGCAGGATAAGGTTGAGCCAGCGCGAGAAACTGCACACCGCCTATCACGAGGCAGGGCACGCCATCATCACCTACCTGCTTGTCCCCTCACAGGATGTATTCAAAATAACCATTACCCCGCGCGGGCATACGGGCGGGGTGACATGGACACCGGAAAGAGAAGAGATATTCATCCACGATAGGAACCACTACGCGGGAGAGATCAAGGCCTGCCTGGGTTCATATGCCGCGGAAAAGCTGAAGATCGGCTTTACTACCGGCGGAGTAACCGGCGATTTTGAAACTGCCATCTGGTATGCTCACAACATGGTCTGGCGCTGGGGTATGGGAAGATCCGGCATCATAGGAAACTTCTACGGCCTGCCCAAAGACAGGAACAACATGCCGATGATGTCCGAAGAGATGAAAAGGCGGCTGGATGAAGACGTGCAGGATATACTTCAGTCCTGCCTCAGGGACGTTGAAGAGCTGCTTAAAAAACATGACCCGCTGCTTGAACGCTTAGGCAAGGAGTTAGTCGCCAAAGAAGAACTCAACTACGATGAAATAGAGGCGATATTCAAAGAATTCGGCCTCAGCCGCCCCCAAACCACCTGAAGATGACCCCGGCAAGATTATTCCTCTGCGCCTTATCTTTTTCTCTCTTAACTTCGGGATGCGGCCTCAAAGAAGACAGGCCCTATTCTATAAACGAGGCGGAAGCCAAATTTCTTCAAATCTGCGAGGAAGAGTATAAGTGGCAGGCATCTACCCGCCTGGTTGACAATACCTTCTGGGTATACATCCCTTACGAAAAGGATATATTCAAATACAAGGCGAACACCTTCCCGCAAAAGAGCAATTGCGTTGTCGGTTATGTTGATGGCGCCTTTTCCGAAGGCGCGTTCCAGTTTGAATACCAGATATCTCCGCTTTTCCGGACAGAAAAAGACAAAGGTTTCACCTCAGGCACAATAGACGAGCTAAACGAGGATTTCTATAATCTCTTGAACGTGATATACAGGGTTTATTTTAACGCCGAAAAACAGCCGGAGTTCTACGTAATAGTGATGGCCGACATCAATAACGGCGTGGAGATCATCTACACAATTTATAACGAAGACCTCAGGAAGATCTTCAACTCCGCCATTGCCTCGGAAGAATACTACAAAAGGCTTCTGCAGGAAATAAGGGGAAACCCGGACATCGTAGGCGATAAGGCGGGGCGCCATTTAAAACAACATGGGGTAAAATTCACTAAATTCCTCGCGGACCAGGTTGTGCAGCGCATACGCATAAAATTCACCGACGCGGAAACCGACTTTAATTTATGCGCGAGCCCGGAGGAAGAAATATTCAGGATCACCGCTTATTGTATGGCTACTTATGAATTCGGGGGGTTTAACCGGGTGGTCATAAACAATATAACAAAAGGAAGCCGGGCGACAAAGAGCCGCCTTGAATTAGAGCAGCTCAAAGAATTATAACCCTTCTCCCTTCTACCTTTAGTTTTCCTTCGCTGAATAATCTGATCGCTTCCGGATAGAGTTTATGTTCTACCTTATGAATCTTCTCTTCAAGCGATCCTAAGGTATCGCCGTCATCTACGCGCAGCGCCTCCTGCAGGATGATCGGGCCATGGTCCATATTTTCATCTACAAAATGTATAGTTACCCCTGTCATCTTGACCCCGTAGTCAAACGCGTCCTTGATGCCGTGCGCGCCTTTAAATGAAGGCAGCAGCGCCGGATGGACATTAAGTATCCTGTTTTTATACCTGGAGATGAATTCAGGGCTCAATATCCTCATAAAGCCCGCCAGCGCGATCGCCTCAACCTTCTCCTTCTCTAAAACGGAGATAATTTCCCGCTCAAACTCCTTCTTCGCTTTATAGATCTTCGGGTCAATAAATATGCCTTTTATACCGGCCTCTTTT
The DNA here is from genome assembly GCA_028707125.1 of Candidatus Omnitrophota bacterium. Taxonomy (NCBI): domain Bacteria; kingdom Pseudomonadati; phylum Candidatus Omnitrophota; species Candidatus Omnitrophota bacterium. Next base: position 704,053 of record JAQTUX010000001.1, on the reverse strand, counting down.
GCCCGCGCCAACGCGTAAGCGTCTTTGTTGTCGGAAAGCGCAAGCGCTATGTTCACTTTCAGATTACCGTTCTTTACGGCGTCAATTATCGCCTGAAGATTGCTGCCGTTGCCTGAAACAAATACCGCGAGATTTTTCATTTCTTATATATCTCCTCATCCTTGGGGTATCCCGGCCTTCTCTTATCCCTTATCGTACGCATCGGGCACACGGAAACAGTGGCCTCAAAATCAGAACTCATATTATAATGAAATACGGAGAGGTTATTTTCTATGGTCACTGCCCCTTTCACTACAGAGGCGGATTCGCACTTTCCGCAGGCAATGCAGCCCACGGAACAGGCATCCCTTGTTGCCCTGGCCGCGTCATGAGAAGAGCAGGCAACGTATATCGGCTGACCGGCGGCTATAAGGGTAAACAGGTTCTTTGGACAGGCCTTAACACACCTGCCGCAGGCAGTGCACTTTGCTTCGTCAACGTGGGGAAGGGCGTCTTCGCCCATTTCTATAGCGCCGAAAGGGCAGGCCCTGGCGCAGGTGCCAAACCCCAGGCACCCCCATACACACTCCTTTTGTCCGCCGGACACTATGTTTGCCGCGGCGCAATCTTCAATACCCAGATACAAAAACCTGTCCTTGACCCTTTTGCCGCCGTTACAATGCAATGTGGCGATCCTCTTCTCTTTCTTTTTATGCTCCAAACCGAGGATCCTGGATATCTCTTCTCTGGTCTCGTCCTTGGCAACAACGCAGCCGTCAGGCGTGCACGTCCCCTTTATCAGGCCTTCGGCAAACCCCATACAGCCGGGCATACCGCAGGCGCCGCAGTTAGCGCCGGGCAGCTTATCAAGCACCTGTTCCGCCTTCTTATCGCGGCGCACGCAGAATTTCTTTGCCGCCCAGGCAAGCACTATGCCAAAGATAAACCCCAAGAACCCTAACGACAACACAGGCACCAGTATATTCACTCTTGCTCTTCCTCTAAAACGACTTCAATGCGCTTTATCAATTCTTCGGGAGTCACGGGCTTGGCGATAAACTCCCTCCTGCCTATCCTCCCGGGAGCGTTGGTTATATCACCGTTACCGGCTATGGCGCTTAAAAATATGACCGGTATATGCCTTGTCGCCTCATTTTCGGACAAAATACGGCATACATCCGCTCCGTCCATATCGGGCATAATGATATCAAGCAAGATCAGGTCCGGCATTTCCGCTTTGGCAAGCTCTATGCCCTTGACTGCCTCTGTAGAGACAACCACCTTGAACTTCTTCTGCTTCTCCAGGACGATCTTGACCAGGTCGCATAGATCCGGCTCATCATCTATGACCAGGATCTTTTTCTGCGTTTCCATGAATACCACCTCCCTTAAAGTTTAAAACCCGCGAATCCCATAAAGGCAAGGCTCATTAAGGCCGCGATTATAAAAGCGATGGACACCCCTTTGAACGCTTGAGGCACATCCGTATAATCAAGGCGTTCGCGGATCCCGGACATCAATAAGAGCACAAACGCGAAGCCAACCCCCGCGAAGAATGCCTGCGCGAGAGAAAATAAGAAACTGCCCGCTGCCGGCTTACCGTTGATAAAGAAACTGTCAATATTCAATACGGTAACGCCCAGAACAGCGCAGTTTGTAGTGATCAACGGCAGGTATATGCCCAACGCCCGGTAAAGAACAGGCGACTTTTTAAGGATGAACATCTCGATGAACTGAACGAACGCGGCGATCACAAGAATAAAGAATATGGTCCTTAAGTAAATTATATCAAAGGGAATAAGGATAAAGCGGTACACCAGCCATGTGATCATGCTTGAGGCAGTCATGACAAAGATAACTGCCAGCCCCATGCTCAAGGCCGGCTTTGCGCGCCGGGAGACCCCGAAAAACGGACATAAACCCAGAAACTTGGAGAGCACAAAGTTGTTTATGAACACCATGCCGACTATGATCGTTATAAACCTGGATAAGTCCATTATATCTCCTTAACTCAATGACATCCGGTAGTTTCTTTCGCCTTCCCGCCCCTCTTGATCTTCCAGCTGTTTATAATGGCGAGCAGAAGGCCCATAGTAAGAAGCGCGCCGGGAGCCAGTATCATTATAGACGCCGGGTGAAAATTAAAAGGCGGCTCGAAGCCAAATACCGTCCCCGTGCCGAGCGCCTCCCTTATAAAAGATATCACCAGAAGCGAACAGAAGAAGCCCACACCGGAACCAAGGCCGTCAAGCATGGAGCGGACGGCAGAATTGCGCGAGGCAAACGCCTCGGCCCTGCCCAATATAATGCAGTTTACGACTATCAGGGGCACAAAGATCCCCAGTTGACGCGAAAGCGCCGGAGCATATGCCTTCATGACCAACTCTACTATCGTGACAAAAGAGGCGATAACGACTATAAAGCAAGGGATGCGTATCTGCCGCGGCACGAATCCCTTGATAGAAGAGATCATCGTATTGGAAAATGCCAGGACAAATATTACGGCCGCGCCCATACCCAGCGCGTTATTCAGAGATGTCGTAACGGCGAGCGTGGGACAGAGCCCCAACACAGTCACGAATATGGGATTGTTTTTAAAGATACCTTTTGTGAAATCCTGTAACATTATGTAACCTTATGTAGCCTTCCAGTACCGAATATCCTCGTCTTCGTGTACCTGTCGATCATGGGCACTGCCGCGTTCATGATCAGAATGGCAAAAGAAACCCCCTCCGGATACCCGCCCCATTTTCTGATGACAAATGTCAACAGGCCGCATCCTGCCCCGAAAATAACCTGCCCTTTCCTTGTAAGCGGCGTAGTCACATAGTCCGTAGCCATGAAAAAGGCGCCCAGTATAACGCCGCCGGATAATATGTGGAACAGCCAGTCACCCGTTAATATTTCGCCGCCTGAAAAAAGCCAGCTCAACAGGCCAAAACCCGCTACGAAACTAAACGGCGTATGCCAGGAAATATATCCTTTCAGCAGCAAAAACAACGCGCCAAGGGCTAAGGCAACGATGCAGACCTCTCCCAATGAACCGCCTCTGTTGCCTAGAAACAGATCCAGATAGGAAACGCCCATTTCAGCTATCGTGCCCGCCTTTCCCTCTTTAAGCAGCATAAGCGGCGTAGCGGACGCGACAGCATCCGCGCCGAACGGTTTGGGAAAGACGGTAAGATACTGAGGCCAGGACACAAGCAGGAACGCGCGGGCAGCAAGAGCGGGGTTAAAGATATTCTTGCCCAGTCCGCCGAATACCTGTTTCGCTATGCCTATAGCGAAAAACGCGCCTATGGCCGGGATCCACAGAGGCACATTCGCGGGAAGATTATAGGCGAGAAGAAGCCCTGAAAGCAGCGCGCTTCCGTCCGATACGCGGATCCTCTCTTTTCTTAGCGAAAGGATCAGCCATTCACAAAGGACGGCGCTAAGTATGGAAACCGCTATTACCGATAAAGAGCGCGCGCCAAAGATCATCACGGCGGCGATCCCTGATGGGATAAGCGCGGCAATGACCGACCACATTATGCGCGTTACCGACTCGCCGCTATAAATATGCGGCGAAGCCGATACGATAAATTTGTCTTTCATATATTTACTTTATTGATTTGATAACCTCTTTAAGGCTCTCTTCAACCGCCTTTATCACTGCCGCGGAGGAGATCGTTGCCCCGCCTATGGTATCCACGCCCTGAATATCATTATAACTCCTGCCTTTAAAACCCGAAAGAAAACCCTGTTCCTGGATCCTGGAACCCAGGCCGGGCGTTTCACTATGCTCCACTATATCCACGCCTTTTATATCGCCCGCGGCGTCTATGCCGACCATTATCTTGATCGCTCCGGAGTAACCCTGCGCCTCGCATAAAAAGGCGTAGCCGATACACTTTTTATCCGCGTCGAATACGGTAAATAACTTATTCTGGCCCAACGCCTCTTGCTTGTAATCCGCGGCTTCGGGAACGACCTTCCTCAGACTGCTGACCTCGGCTGCCTGCGCCTGCTTCCTGATCGCCGGCTCGGTAACGCTATAGACAATACTTAAAAATGCCGCCGAAACTAAACAGATAACAAACAGGGTCAAAGAAAACTTCGCGTATTCCTTCATCTGCCCGCCTTTATCTTCGCGAGTTTTATGGACTGGACTAAATTGATCCCGGAAGGGCACACATAAGAACAAAGCCCGCATTCAATACAGTCAAGCGCGCCGTATTCTTTGGCCGCTTCCCAGTCCTCATGAGAAGAGGCAAGGTTTATCATTGTCGGCATAAGCCGGGCCGGACAGTTATACACGCATTGGCCGCAGCGTATGCAAAATTCCTCCCGCCCCTTTTCTGACTCTTTTTCCGTAAGCAGCAATACTCCCGATGTGCTTTTTATTACCGGCGTATCCAGGGAATACTGCGCCAGCCCCATCATCGGCCCGCCCATTACGACCTTGGCGAATCCCCTCCTGGGCCGGCAAAATTCTATCAACTCTCCTATGGAAGCGCCTATCCTGACCAGGAGATTGCGCGGCTCATCAAGGCAGGAGCCGGTTACGGTTAGAACCCTTTCATAAACCGGCTTGCTCTTATAAACCGCTTCATAAACAGCGTATACCGTAGCCGCGTTATGGACTAATGCCTCTATGTCAAACGGCAATTTTCCCGAAGGCACTTCTTTATCAAGCACTGACTTGATAATCTGCTTCTCCCCTCCCTGCGGATAGCGGCTTTTCAGTATTTTCAGCTTATAAGCGGTACGGCCTAATAATGCCCCTATTTTTTCTATCGCCTCCGGCTTATTTTCTTCTATGGCGAAATACACATTTTCAGGGCTGACACACCTCGCTATCAAGCCCGCGCCCTTGATTACCTCCTCCGCCTTTTCAACCATAAGGCGGCTGTCGCAGGTAAGATACGGCTCGCACTCCGCCCCATTTATGATCAAATATTTAACCGGTTTTGGCGGGTTTAATTTAACGTGCGCGGGGAACGCCGCTCCGCCCATGCCTATAATGCCCGCGTCCAGGACGATTGAGCGTATCTGCTCTGCTGTCAACCCTTCTATCTCGTCTTTGCTTCTCAGAGGCAGAACCTGGGCCTTGTCAAGGCCGTCATTCTCGATCGCAACCGCCTGGAACCTGCCCAGAACAGGATGGGGCCAGTCGCTTATTGACTTAACCACGCCTGAAACGGAAGAATGAACGCACGAAGAAATATGGCCCTGCGGCCGCGCGATCAACTGGCCCATAAGCACGCTATCGCCTGCCTTGACACAGGCAGCGGCCGGCTTGCCTAAATGCTGGCTCAAAGGTATATGGACCTGTTCAGGTAAAGGCGCCGCCTCAATGCCTTTATGTTCCGTATATTCCTTATTTTCTCTTATTCTAACCACTCTATTTTCCTTCGCATATTCAATCCGCTTATTCCTGTAATGGTAAGTATTATGCCGACTACCATCAATATCCAGACGCTGTCTATTTTTTCCGCGAGAAAACTGCTTATCAGCATGAACAAAAGGAATGCCAGATGCATTACTATTTCCAGAGAGCTGAATATCTTGCCCATCATCTGATTGTCGCTTACGCGGTGGATTATGGTATTGCAGGCGATCATTATGGGCGATACGGAAATGCCTAATGCCAGGGAAAATGCCGCGGCCAGAAAGAAATGCGGGATAATGCGCAAACTCAAGGTAAAGTTGACAAGCACTATACCGCTTACGCACAGGGAAGTGAAAATCACTTTGCGCTGCGAGAACCTGCCGCCGAATTTACCGTAAAGTATGGAGCCGATAAATAAGCCCGTGCCAAGGAACATTATAAGAAACCCCAGGTCGCGGGTAGCCGACTGCAGGGCGCTCTGAACAAAGACGATGACCACGACATACACCGAGCCGAGCGCGGCCATAAGCAGGAACATCATATTCGCGGTAAAACGTAGATCCTTCTGGGTAAAGAAATACTTGATGCCCTCCACAAACTCCTGCATCACCGATTTTCTGATAACCTCCACGATCTCCTTGCTTACCTGCCCTATGGACTCGCGCCTTATATGCGAGTTTACCTTCTTTGAGATCAGGAACACCAGAAGCGCCGAGATAAAAAAACTGAAGGCATCGATCATAAATCCGCCCCTGGCCCCCAGCCATTCAACAACGATACCGCCGATCCCGAAGCCCATTATCGCCGCGATCATCCCGGTGGTATTGACCAGAGAATTAGCCAGAAGCAGGTCGTCTTTTTCCACCAGATCCGGCACTATGGACATCTTCGCGGGTATAAAGAACCTGCCCGTGGAATAAGAAAGGAAGATCAAAAAGTATATAGGTATAAATGTGCCGCCCTTGAGCAGAAAAAACGGGATACTGAACACCAGCAACGCCCTTAAAAAGTCGCAGACATACATCGTCCTTCTTCTGTTCCACCTGTCAACATAGACCCCCGCCATCGGCCCGATGAGAAATACGGGCATAATTGTAAAAGAGAGGATCTTGGCGATCTGCAGCGGCGAACCCGGCATCCTGGCATAGACCAGCCCGATTATGGCCATCTGGTCAAGCCGGTCTCCCACCTGGGATATTATCTGGCCTATCCAGAGCAGCATAAAATCGCGGTTACGCAGGACCTTTGAGATCTTAGACATGATAACGTGAGTTAAAGCTGGCGAGAGGAATCGAACCTCCGACCCGCGCTTTACGAAAGCGCTGCTCTACCGACTGAGCTACGCCAGCAAAATGAATACTCAATATAACATTACTTTAACAACTCTTGGATCTTAGAAAGAAGGACCTGCGGCTCAAAGGGCTTGGTAATATAGGCATCCGCGCCCAGTTCCCTGCCAAGGTTCACATCTTCTTCCTGCGCCCTCGCGGTAAACATAATTATGGGTATCTTGGAATATCTCGCGTCCTTCTTGAGCAAACCGCAGACCTTGTAGCCATCAATCTTAGGAAGCATTAAATCCAATATGATCAGATCAGGCCTTTCCTTGCGCGCCTTATCAAGCCCTTCTTCGCCGTCATACGCGGCCAGCACATCATAGCCGTTCGCCTCCAGGCGCATCTTTACCATTTCAACCATCTGGGCTTCATCCTCTATTACTAATATCCTCTTTTTAGACATCGCTCACCACCTCTATTTTAAAGCGTGAAAGAAAACTTTGTCCCCTTGCCGAGCTCGCTCTCAACCCATATCTTGCCGCCATGCATCTCCACAATGCCCTTGGCGATAGAAAGCCCTAAACCGGTCCCCTTCTCTCCGGAACCGGTAGTGCGGCTGAACTGCTGAAACTTATCAAACACCTTGGGCAGGTCTTCTTTGGTAATGCCTGCGCCGGTATCGCTCACAGAACATTCAACCCCCCTGTCTTTCTTTTGTATAGAGATCTTTATATGGCCCAGCCTGGTAAACTTCAGCGCGTTGCCGACCAGGTTGGTAAATACCTGGACAATCTTGTCCGGATCGACGTAGGCGTCCGCTGCTTCCTCGGGAAATTCCTCCATCAATCTAAGCCCTGCCTCTTTTATTTTCGGCTCAAAAGAGGCCGCCACCTGCCTGGCCAGATCCGCTATATTGACCTGCCTCCTGTTCAGCTCAACCTTGCCCGCCTCTATCTTGGAGATATCAAGAAGCTCGTTTATGATCCGCGCCAGCCTGTCTATATTAGAGCTGGAGGCGCTAAGCACGTTTTTCTGTTTTTCGTTTATCTCTCCGGTGATGCCGTCTAAGACAAGGCCTATGCCCTCCTTAATGATGGAAAGCGGCGTGCGCAGCTCATGCGAAACAGTAGAAATGAAATCCGACTTTAATTCATCCAGCTTGCTAAGTTCCCTGTTCTTCTTCTCCAGTTCTTCCTTCGCCTCCCGCAGCGCCTGCTCCGCTTTCTTGCGGGCGGTGATGTCTTCTTTGACGGCGAGGAAATGCGCGATACGCCCCGCACCGTCCTTTATGTGCGATATCGAGGCTGACTCCCAATACAGTTCTCCATTTTTCTTTTTATTATGGAACTCCCCGCGCCATTCACCTCCGGAGACAATGGCCTCCCATAGTTTTTTATACTCTCCAGGCGAGATCTCCCCTGACTTGAGGATGCGCGGATTCCTGCCCAGGACCTCTTCCATGCTGTAACCGGTGACCTCCGTGAACTTGGGGTTGACATATTCAATATCGCCCTTCAGGTCTGTAATGACGACTATGCTCGGGCTCTGTTCAACCGCGCGGGATAACTCGCGCAGGCGCTCCTCCGCCTTCTTGCGTATTTCGATCTCTGCGTTAAGCCTCTTTACGGAAGTAGTGGTCTGCTGAAGTTCCCGCACCATATTATCAAATGCCCTTAAAAGCTGGCCTATCTCATCATGGGACCTGCTGCCTATCCTGTAATCAAAATTGCCCGCGCCGACCGCGTCTACTGCCTTGCGCAGGTTCTTTATCGGCCCCAGCAATATCCTGGCAATAACATAAGAAACGGGAGTAAGCGATACCAACAGGACCGCGATAAGCAGCATCATCTGCCATCTAAGCGCGTTGAGAGAACCGAAGACCTCTGCCATATCCTGTTCTATGCAGACCTTCCAACGTATGTTATTCTCCGCAAGGATGCCGCTCCTCACGCCGACATAAGAGATGAATACGCCTCCTGCGCGGTCATGGGGATCTCCGCTTATAAGCCAGCCGGATTCTTTCTTTGAAATATCCCGGAAGGCCTCTTCGCTAAGGAATCTCTGTTGGAACGGCCGGGCGCCGGAACGGTATATGATGTAACCGTCATTGTTGACTAAGACCGCGCGGCCTGTATTACCGATCCTGAAATTCTCAAACACCGACAAAACCCGGCCCACCTCAAGCCCCACCTTGCATACCCCGATAACATCGCCGCCTTCGCCTTGTAAGGGGATAGCGACCGCCATACTGAAGGTATTACTGGATTCATCAAAGGCGATATCCTCCACGATGGCCTTCTTGTTATTGAACGCCTCCTGCCACCACCGTTCATCTGCCTGATAAAAATCGGATGTCTTGGCCGAGGCAGCCACCAACGCCCCCTGTCTGTCGGTGATGATCATCTCTGATATGTCGGCATCATCCTCGACCACCCTCTTCAATCTCTGGCCCAGTGTGCCGCCCAGATAATCCCTGACCAGATCGCTGTCATCCGGAGCGGCAGCCCATTGTTTATCAATAGCCAAAAGTTCCTTTTTAACATCCTCTGCTTGAAGCCCCTGACTCTCATACTTGAGATTTGCCGCTTTGACATGCTCCAGCCACAACTGGCTGCGCGAATAGACAACCGCGTCACTGATGCCTTCCTCAACGATCCTCTTTGCCGCCTCTGATATCAAAGCAGCCATCTTCGCGTGGTCCTTACGGGCTATATCCCGGATCAGGCCAAAGCCCATAAAATACCCGAAACCAACGCCCAGCAATACGAGAAATAACGCGCCCGCGCAGAAAATAAACATGATCTTCTGCTGCAGGTTGTATTTAAACTTCATCGCCGCCTCTTAAGGTATCCATATAATGAAAAATGCCAGGACCCCTCGCCTTGGCTCGGGGCCGGCACCTGGCGTAAATTAAAGTGCCGAGGAGAAGAATCGAACTTCCCACGCCGGCCTTTTCAGGGCCGCGCTCTACCACTGAGCTACCTCGGCAATCAAGCATTACCTATTTGTATGGGGGTGTCTTTATCCCCTACTATGATAGGGCTTAGAGCCACATAAGTAAAGAAAATTATTAAAAGCGCCACCCCCTTGCTCATCAGGGCCGCTATAATGCTTAATAATAGAAGTGATACGCCGATAAACCCTCTGGCGGCCTTGAAGTTGCTGAAATTAGGGTAGCGTATATTACTGCCCATAAGCAAAGAAAGTATGAGGAGGACCAACCAGAAGATCTCCTGCCTTACGCCTATGTCAAACCTGTGCGCCCACAGCACAAAAGAAGCCAGAAATGCTCCGCTGGCGGTAATAGGCAGACCTTTAAAATAACCGCGCGGCCTGCCTTTGGAATAAATGTTAAACCTGGCGAGGCGGAAGGCGCCGCATGACAGATATAGGCAGACCACAAATATATTCTGTATGTTAAACTGATTTCCGAACGCAAGCATATATACCAGCACGGCCGGAGCCACGCCGAAAGAGACCATATCGGCGAGAGAATCAAATTCCTTTCCGAACTCGCTGGGCGTGGGGCTCAGGCGCGCGATCTTGCCATCAATTATATCGCACAACACCGCCCATATTATAAACCAGCTCGCCATGCTGTATTTCAGGTTGAGGGCCAGGAAAATAGAAGAGAAGCCGAATATCAAGCTTAAAATAGTAACTATGTTGGCGATAAATTGGTAATGCATCTGTCTGTGCCCTCCTTTATCTCAAGGCCTTCTTTGAAAGTACCTTATAAAAGCAGAATACCGCCAAGGCCAAGATAGCAAGCCATGATAAGATCATAAACGCCCATCCGAGCGCGTTCATCTTAACCGCTCCTGAATTTTTCGCCTTTTATTCCAGGCCAGCTTCACCAGCACGCAAAGGACGGAAAAAAGCGCGATAAGGCCTACGCGCGTTGCCAGTATGAACGGCCGGTTATCGGCAGATACGCCTCTCATAAGTATTATGGGGATCCATTGCTGATAAAACCACGCGCCTAAAATGATAAATAAGAATGCCGGCGTTATGTATTTGATTATGAACCTGTAGACCCTGGGGACCGCCATATCAGCTCCTTTATGTATCTCGTCCCAGGCCCTCTCTATCCCGAACACCCAGGCGAAAAGTATCGTCTCAACCGCGGCGAACACCACAAGAAAGAACGTCCCTCCCCAGAAGTCAAGCTCGTCAACCACTCCCCTTGCCAGAAAGAATACGGCTGCCTGGCATAATATAAAACACACTATGCCGAATATAGAAACCGCCTTTTTTCTGCCTATGTCAAATTCATCCTCTAAAAACGCGACTGCCGGCTGCGCCAATGACACCGAAGACGTCACCCCTGCCAGAAACAGCAGAAAGAACCAGAGAAAAGAAAACAGCGCCGCCAGAGGAAGCTTACCCAGTATCATGGGCATGGTGACGAAGGCGAGGTTAAACACGCCGGAGTTCGCGATGCTCTGGATATCTACCGGACCGAAAAAGACAAACGCCGCCGGTATAATAATACTGCCGCCCAATATGACCTCACAGAACTCATTCATGCTCACCGCGGACAGCCCCGATAAGACAACGTCGTCGCCCTTAGAGAGGTAACTCGCGTAGGTAAGGATCACGCCTATGCCTACGCTTAACGTAAAGAACACCTGTCCTGCCGCCTCAAGCCATACCCTGGCATTCTTCAGGGCGGCAAAATCAGGATTCCAGATAAAGCCGAAGCCGTTGCCCACATTCCAGGCCGGCCTGCTTAGATCCGGCGTTCCCAGCGTCACCACCCTGATCAAAAGTATCAGACCGAGAATAAAGAGCGCGGGCATCGCTATCTTGCAGAGCCGCTCAATCCCCGCCTTTATGCCGTAATATACTACGGCGATGTTGATCGCGAAGGTAACCAGAAAGAAAAAATACGCGTAGCCGATATTGCCAAAGAACTGATTTTTCTCTACACCTTGGAAACCCGCCAGGAACGACTGAAGCGCTGCCTGGCTGTCTAATCCCTGGAATCTTCCCATCAAAGAGAATACGCTGTATGCCAGGGCCCAGGACTCAATGTAGGTATAGTAAATGAATATTACCAGCGGACCGAATATGCCGATCACGCCGAAATATTTAATGAAGCGGTTTTTCTGCCAGATGCTGTGGAATATGCCCGGGGCTGTACCGTGTTCAAAACCGCCTCCGTAACGGCCGAGCGTCCACTCAATCCACATCAGCGGAATGCCAAGGAGCAAAATAGACACAAAATAGGGTATCATAAAGGCGCCGCCGCCGTTTGCGGCGACCTTCGCGGGAAACCTCAGGAAGTTGCCCAAGCCAACGGCGCTTCCGGCAACCGCCATTATGATGCCTAACCGCGACCCCCAGGAATCCCTCTTTTTTCTCACTAAATCTAAATCCTTTCCACTACACACTTACGTGTGTAGAATCCTTGGGCTTGTCATTCCCCACACGTGAGTGTGGGGTATCATCCAATATCTTCTTGGCGGAAACAGCACCGCCATTTATTATACCTACCAACTTATGGCTCTACAAGGAGAATTTATTATGGGGCGCGCCGAGCGTTCCCGAGAAATACAGACAAGCCAGACGCAAAAATTGCTACAGCGGTATGCCTAAATCCGCGACGGTGACTTTGCCGGCATACTTAGGCCCGTCAGCCATCATAAGGCCGCGTTTTACCGCCACGAATGTCACGGTGCGCTCTGCCTTGACGCAGGCGCCAAGGACAACACCACTATCGGCGTTCAAGCCGGAAGGAACATCTATTGAAATGACGGGTATTTTTGAGGCGTTTATTTTCGCGATCACTTCTTTTATCGGGCCCGATACCTCCCCTTTAATACCGATGCCGAATATTGCGTCAATGATAAGGTCATACTCGGAAAAATCCAGAGAAGTAAGCCCATGCCCGTCTATCTGCAACGGTTTCTTGCCAAGCCGCATCAGGATATTCAGGTTGATCTCGGCATCGCCTTTAATATCTAAGGGAGAATTGAACAGAAATATGTCTACCTTCTTACCTTTGGCCAGGAGATGGCGCGCGCAGACAAAGCCGTCGCCGGCATTATTGCCTTTGCCGCACACTACGGCTATCCTGTTTTTGCCCCGCAACATATTTAAAGCGCTCTCCGCGACCGAGCGCCCGGCGTTCTCCATAAGCAGGAGCGCGGGCATACTGTAACGCTCCCGCGCCAGCCGGTCTATCTCTTTGGCCCTATCCGAAGTTATAAATTGCACTTAAAACTTCTTCCCGTGCCTGTACGGCCTGGTCTTGTTATGGTCGATCTTTTTATTCAGCGCCTCCCGAAGGTCTATCCCGCGCGCGCCGCAGTAATCAAAGATCCTTATGCAGCAGTCAGCCAATTCCTCTGCCACCGCCTCTTTCGCGGCGTGCTGGCGCATCGCCTCAAGCGCCTCCGATAATTCCGAATGCATAAGCGCGATAAGTTCGCCGTCGTTTCTATCCGTATCCCACCAGCCCTTTTCCTTAGCTACTTTGTGGCATTCCTTGATCAAGTCGTCAATGTTTTCCATTTTTGCCTTTCAATCCACGCCTAAATCAACCGTGGAACTTGCCTTCTGCTTCTCTTCTTCTTCCTTTTCCTTCTCTAGTTCCTCTATTTCCTTCTGGGAGACAGGTATGGGCTTGCCTTCCAGCCCCAAAAACAACTTCTGGGATACCTCCTCGGCGATGAATGAGCTGGGAGAAACCACCTCAACCTCCGTAACCTTGCCTGAAACTGCGCTGAAGAATACGCCAACGGGCGTAGTATCCTTCTCAGTCCTGTAAATGGCGATCAACTCATTCCATTTCTGCCTGGCATAGATATACGCGCCTATATCTTTCAGGACCTCCTGCGCCCTCTCAAAACATGAGTCAAAATCCATATCAAAATTCTTCTTTATGCCTGTAGAGCGCCGGACCTCCAGATCCTCCGTGGAAACCCCTAAGACCTTCCTGGCATACTCCTCGCCGGCAAGGCAGCCGGAAATTGAGAGGATCGCAATAAGCATACATACATATCTCTTGATATTCATAAACCCTCCATCTGCTAAATGTGGTGATTGGGTAATTGGGATATTGGGATCTGGGTATCAGGAGACTTGGGTATTAGGGACATTGTCCCCAATTCCCTAATATCCCAATCTCCAGACCCCAATCCCCTAATCACCTGATATCCGCTTTTAACGCTTATCTGCTTTTACTAACGCCTGCCTTTTTACAATATTTGACAATCGCGCACTGACCGCAGAACGGTGAAACAGGGGCGCAGACATTCTGGCCCCATGTGACCAGTAAATCATTATACTCAATCCAGTAACGCTTAGGCAATATCTTTCTTAAGGCGAACTCTGTTTGTTCGGGGGTCCGCGTCCTGACATACCCTAAACGATTTGATATCCTGTGAACATGGGTGTCTACGCATATGCCGAGTTTTCCGAATCCCCGCGTGACAACAAGGTTTGCTGTTTTTCTGCCCACTCCCGGCAAAGCAAGCAATTCATCAATGGTAGAGGGGACCTTCGATCTAAATCGTTCCGCCAATATCCGGCAGACCCTGAGTATATTCTTTGCCTTCGTGCGGTAAAACCCCACGGGATAGATCGCCTTCTCTATCTTTCCCGCGGATAAACGCGACATATCCACTGGGCTATCGGCAATGCTGAATATCCTTTCGGAAGCAGCCCGCGTTACCGCGTCTTTCGTGCGCAAAGAGAGGATGCAGGAGATCAGAACATAGAACGGCTCCCCCCACCTTTGCGCCATCTCCGTCACCACCGGAACGCGGTATTTCTTTGTCTCTTTCCGTAAGATCTCAATTATCTTATCTATTCGTCGCAACTTTTCCTCTACACACTTACGTGTGTAGTATCCTCTGTCTATACTTAAGATTGCCATTCCCCACACGTAAGTGTGGGGTATCTTCTATATCCTATTTTCCCTGCACACCTTGGCATACTTCAACGCGCTGTCCCTTATATGCCTTTTAAGATCATTGTAATCGACCTCTATGAGGCCGAAGCGGGGCTTGAATCCTTCATGCCACTCAAAATTATCCAGCAGCGACCAATACAGATACCCCTTCACATCAACGCCCAGCTTTATCGCCTCCGCCAGATTCTTCAGGTGCTCGCTGATATAGTACCATCTGAGGTTGTCGTCATCGGTGCATATGCCGTTTTCGGTTATTATTACCGGCAGCCCGTATTTTTTTATCCTCAACATGATCTCCAGGATGCCTTCGGGATAGATCTCCCAACCGAGGGAATTACGCAGGGCGTCCCTGCTGTGCTCGGGGCACAGGCAGTTATCGGCAAAAAGGCCTCTTGCGTTGGCGCGGGAGAATCTGATAAACTCTCTGCCGTAATAATTAATGCCCATAAAATCCAGGGCGTTCTTTCCGATCAGATGATCAAGTATGCCGTAATTGAAATATTTATCCCGCAAATATACCGGTAGTTTATTCAAAATGCGCGCGCGGCTGGGGCAGGGGTGGAACAGCCGTATATTCTGGGCTATGCTCACCATAGGAGAAGGCAGGTTTTTCCTTCTGTATACGTCTTTTATAAGACGGTAACTTTCCAGATGCGCCAAGGCAAGATTTTTAAGCGCCTCTTTTGCTTTTTTAAAAGAACTCTCCCCCGGCGGCCAGAGCCCTTCCACGTAACCGTAATAACACAGGATCAACGGCTCGTTGATGGTTATCCAGTACTTTACGTCGCCTGCCAGTTCCCCGATCACCCTGCCCGCGTAACGGCAGAAGGTCTCCGGCGCCTCCTTGTTTAACCAGGAGCCCTGCCGGGCAAACCATAGGGGGACGGTAAAATGATGCAGCGTGACTATCGGCTCGATCCCCCGTATCTTCAGCGCCTTTATAACACGCCGGTAATGTTCTATCGCTTTATCAGAGAATTCATCGGGGCCCGGCTGTATCCTGCTCCATTCTATGGAAAAACGGTGGGCATTGTGCCCTAACTTTACCGCCAGTTCAAAATCGACCTCAAACAGCTTATAATGGCCGTCTGCCCTGCCTGACGCCTCCTTTACCCTGCCGGCAAGCTCCCATTCCCACCAGTCGGAATTACTGTTATTGCCCTCAACTTGATGGGCGCTGGTTGCCGCGCCCCATAAAAACCCCTCAGGAAAATCGGTCATATCTTATTATTATAACACCCGAAAATAAAAAATCCCAACAAAACTGTTGGGATAAAAAAAGGAGCCGATAAAGGTGTCTTTCTTGTTCTGCGATACTCACCTCCGAACTGCAGCCCAACCACCATGTCCTTGCCGACTTCTGGATTTAGGTTTGCGGCTTTGCGTCCCCTGGTTTCCCAAGGTTTACCTTTATCGGCTACTATAAGTATAACACATTTTCAAGCGGATTTCAAGGGCGCCGCATCAGGGCGTCTTTCTTAAACCCCTTTTTCATGCGATAGAAAAAGAGATAGCCTCGAGGAGGGATGAATCTCCTGCTGTTAAAAATAATATCCAGGATCATATGCTGCGTTAACCCCACCGCGATGGCAAGCCAGAATATACCCGGTTTCAATATAAGGACATAAAGCCAGATAAGCAATAGCAATTCTATTGAATGCAGGCATATATACAACGCGTCAAACTTCAGCCCAAAGCACCAATCGCGCAACCGTCTATAGGCCCTAAGCGGGCTCTCCATCTTTATCCGGTTATGGATATAAAAATCAATTACGTGGTCAATATCTATTAATATACCCGCCAACAGACAGGCAAGTGACGCCTTGAGATCGCCGGAGGCCTTCCAAAAACCTATACCGAAGGCAAGCGACGAAACCACATGGTAGCGCGGCCTCATCAGATATCCCTTATTTTCGGAAACATAATATTAACGCATAAAAAGAACGCCAGGCATATACCGGCGCCGATAGCCAATGTAACAGACGCGCCCGCCAACTGCGCGACAGAGCCGGCCAGGAGGTTGCCGAAAGGGACCATCCCGGCAAACGTCAGCATAAACAGCCCCATTACCCTGCCCCTGAAACTATCCGGCACATTGATCTGCAATAAGGTATTTACAAGGGCCATCGTGGAAACGCCTCCCCAGCCCGCCAAACATATAAGCAGCAAGGAAAGCCAGTATATCCTGGTAAAAGAAAACGCGAACAAGGCCAGAGAAAACACTACCGCCGAAGCCATAAGGAGCTTGCCCTTGCCTTTAAAATCGCCCAGCCCCGCGATAGTAAGCGCGGCAATTAAAGCGCCGAATCCCGCGCTTGACATAAGCGTGCCTAATCCGCCGACGCCTTTGGCGAATACGGAATCGGCGAACACCGGCATTAATATAACGTAAGAAAACCCGAACAAACTGGATACCGCGACTATGATCATAAGCGCGAGTATAAGCCGGTGGCCCCTGATGAAATTCAATCCCTCCCACAACTCAACAAAAATATGCTTATTCTGCCTCACGCCCCGGCTGCCGGCGGCTCTTATTATCGCCAAGGCGGCTATCGCGGCGAGGAACGATACGGCATTAACGAAGAAGCACCCTGCCATGCCCACCGAGGCGATCAATATACCGGCTAGCGCCGGGCCGATTATCCTGGCTGAATTGAATGCCGCGGAATTCAACGCCAGGGCATTCAGTACATGCTCTCTGCCGGTAAGCTCTATGATATAGGCCTGCCTGGCCGGGCCGTCAAATGCCATAAATGAACCGTTAAGGAGAGAGATCAAAACAATATTCCAGACCGCCGCCTTCTCTGCCACTACCAGAATACCGAGGACAAATGCCAGCGCCATAAGCCCGACCTGGGTGACCAGCAGTATGCCGCGTTTTGAAAACCTGTCGGCGGCAACGCCGCCGAATAGAGAAAGCGCGAAAATAGGGATATAACTGGAAAAACCGACAATGCCTAAAAGGAAGGATGATCTGGTAAGGTCAAATACAAGCCAGGCCTGCGCCGTGATCTGCACCCAGCTGCCGATAAGCGAGATCAGCATGCCCAGCCAATATATCCTGAAGTTGCGGATCTTTAACGAAGAAAACATAAAGAGATTATATCATAAAAATAAATCTCTTTCGCCTTTTTTGATCCTTTCGTAGTATTCTAAAACCTTGGGATATAAAGAAGGTATCTTCGACTTTATCGCGTTCAGTTCTTTTTCTATTATCGCTTCGCCCGCCGCCAGGGTCTGCTCGCCGGCAAAATCGTCAAGCCATTCTCGGAATGTCAAAACCGCGTTTATCTTGCAGAACCTGCCTTCAGCGCCTGTCTTAAGAAGGGACATAATATGCTCTCCTGTCCTGCCGCAGCGGTAACCCGCAGTGCAAAATGATGTGATATATCCCATCATGGCAAGTTCTCTTATCACCTCATCCAGGCCTCTTGTATCTCCCAGGAAGAACTGCTGCCTTTGGCCTTCCTGCGCGGCATACCTGTCGCTATAAGCGCCTATGCCGATACAGGTAGAGGCGTCTGTCTGAGTACATCCCAAAGGCATCACCCTCCTTCTCATTCGGGCATTTTCTCTCGCGGTCAAGATCATCCCTGTATAAGGGACCGCGATCCTTATTACAGTGACCAGCTTTTCAAAATCTTCGTCGCTTACCTTAAAGCGCGCGTTTTGGGCAAGCGGCGTGTTAAACGCCGGCTCAAGCCTTGGGAAGGAGATCGTATGAGGCCCTATTCCGAATTTATCTTCAAGTTCCCTCGCGTGAGAAACCAGGCCCAGCACTTCAAATCTCCAGTCGTATAAGCCAAAAAGCGCGCCTATGCCGACATCGTCTATGCCCGCTTCAAGGGCCCTGTGCATACAGCGCAGCCTCCAACTGTAATCTGATTTTAAGGTATTTTCGGGATGCGCTTTCCGGTAACTCGCGTGATGATATGTCTCCTGAAATACCTGATATGTGCCGATGCCGGATTTCTTTAAGGCCTTCAGGTCTTCCACGGACATAGGCGCCGCGTTCACATTTACCCTTCTTATCTGGCCAAACCCGTTTTTTGTCTTTACCTTTACATCGTAAATCGCCCTTAATGTTGAAGCAATGTAATCAATACCTGTTGTGGGATGCTCTCCATAAACCGCTATAAGACGTTTATGGCCTATTTTACCTGCCAGCACCTCTGTTTCCCTGGCCACCTCATCGAGACCCAGGGTCCTTCTCTTGATCTTCTCATTGTCTTTTCTGAAGCCGCAATAGGAGCAGTTGTTAACGCAGAGGTTGCTTAAATAAAGCGGCGCGAAGGTGACTATCCTGTTATCGTAGACCTTATTTTTTATCCTGGCGGCGGTTTCCCTCATCCTGTCCCAGGTATTTTTATCTCTGACATTAAGCAAGGCCGCGGTTTCATCAAGCGTCAATGTCTGTATTGACAGGGCCTTATCAAGTATATCCTCTATCCTTTTCGGTTCGGCGCCTTTATTCAAGGCAAGCGCGTTGTTTATCAGTTCCTCATTGATAAAATCCTTTTGATCCTTAAGGTATTTATCCGGCTTCTCTTCCGCGGCCGAGATCCCCAGGTCAGTCGGGGCGCGGCCTAATGACTTAAGAAGAGAAAGCGACTCGTCTATCTGCTTCTCTAATGGCTCATCCGTATGGGCCTTATCGGGATAGATAGAATAGTGCCTGCTGTATTGAAACGGGGTGGCGTTAAGCATAAGGGAATTGGCGCCGCACATAAGGGCCTTCCCTCTGGCCGCGCCGGAAAGCGTCTCCAGCGCCGTTGTAACAAGGACCTTGGCGTTCTCCGGGTCAATGAGCCGGATCAATGCCAATGTTTTCAGGACATCCAATTCCGACGGCGGCCTATGGCGCGAAAGCGGCGTCCGCGGATGCGGCAGGAACGGGCCGAAAGAATACATCTCCGCGCGCAGATTTTTCGCCAGATATATGTCGTTTATAATATCCTGCCGTGTCTGGCCCGGTAGCCCTATCAGAGAACCGGTTATTATAAGATACCCCAGCTCGTGGGCCCTTTTGATATGTTCTATCCTTGTATTCAAAGATCGCCGCGGATGCAGGTCTTCGTATAGTTTAGGGTTTGACGTCTCAAAACGCATCAAAAGCGCGCGCGCCCCCGCGTTGTAAAGCTTTTCCAATCCGCCCAGGCCGACCTCTCCGAAACTGACGCATATAAGGCAGGGGGCTTTTTCTTTTATGCTTTTTATGATACCGGCGAGCTCATCCACGCTGTATCCGGGGTCCTCTCCGCTTTGCAGGACAAGCGCCTGAAACCCGTATTCTTGCACAGCGCTAACGGCCGCGTTTATTATCTCTTCGGGGCTCATACGATAACGTTTCAGCTGTCTATTATGGCAGGATATACCACAGTATGCGCAGGGGCCAGAGCAATAATTAGATATCTCAATTATGCCGTGCACGCAGCAGGAGTTCTTATGGTATTTCTGACGCAAGAAGTTGGCGGCGTTAAAGAACAATCGGCATGAACCCTCGTCTGTAAGGCCCAAAAGGTATAACAGGTCCTGCTGTGTCAAAGGCGCGTTTTCCAGCGCCTTATCAAGCAAAACGGCAAGTTTCCTGTCGGCGTTGTCTTTCCGGTCTATGCGAGAAAGGCGTAAGTCCACATCCTGGAGATGAAAAAACAGCTCCCTCCACGCCGATAAAATACTTTCCGCCTCAGGGGCGGAGACCTTCTTTATGACAAAGCCTCCCTGGGCGCACACGTAATCGCCGATAGAGATATCGTACAGCTCGTTATGCGCCCTTTTCTCCTCGCCGAAGTAATCAACGACTACTGTCTTTTGTTGTATCTGTTTTACTTTTCCCGGTATCGCGTAGCACATATTATTCTATGTCAAAAGATACGACATCAACCCTTGCGCTGGGGAAAAACACTATCTCAAGCTCCGCGTCTTTAAGGATGGTATCTTTTGCCAGGACCTTAAAGGTCTCCCTGAAGGAATCCTCGCTGACACCGCAGAGGGTGCCGATCTTCAGGCGCACCTTTATCACCTTTGCGGCGCCTTCCTTTCCCGCATGCTCTGATATGCCTTTTATTATGGGCTCGATCAAATGGGATTCGTGCATCTTTCGATCATCTCCTGAAGCGACTTATTCACGCTGCCTGATAGCCCTTCGCCGAAATCAACGTTTTCCGGCTGAAGCGCGAGCATATATACGCTTGCGCCTGTTTCGCTCTCTAAGCGCTCAATAAACATATGGGGCGGCATATCATGCGTGGTAAAACCGACATTAAGGATATCTCCTTTTCTCAAGACGGCATGCTCCCCCGGCCTTAATCCTAAATGCGCCGCGTCAACAAGCAAAACAGTATCCGGCCGCTCTTTTATTATCTTCCCTATATAATTTTCCGGCGTAGTCCCCGCGTCAATGCAGCATGCCTTTATTTTATCCTTCACGGCCGCGATAAATGCCGGGCCGAAGCCGTCATCCCCGCGCAGCACGTTGCCGATACCGACGATGACAACCCTGCCTTTAAATATATCTTTAAACATCCCGTAAGATCTATTTGGTGGTAAACGTGGTCTCGCGGCGGCAGCGGGCGCAGAGGATCTTCACCCTGTCAGACCGGCCGTAATCCTTCATTACGGAAAGGATGTTCTCATCTACTATGCCGAGCTCTTTCAGGCGTGAGAAATAAAGCGTGGGGCTGGAATAGGCCAGTTCGCCGATCTTCTCCGCTATCCATTTTAAATGGTCTTTGCAGGCGATGACCGAACCGCAGAGTTCGCACAGCTGCAAGTCCTTATGGATATGTTCGCTTGACTGCTTTCTGTCAAAAAAGGAGAGTTCCCAGTCGTTGGAAAGTTTTATACCCTCATGGCCGGCGATGCAGGCGGCCTCGCACTGCCCGCAGAATATGCAGGTGTCCGTATAATGTTCTATGCGCCTCTTTGGGCCATCCTTATCTCCGATCAGGTCCTGATGGCCTATCGCGCCTACGGGGCATACCTCTTCACAGGCAAGGCAGCCCACGCATTTCTCTTCGTTATATTTGGGCTGGCCCCTAAAATTAGGATGCGGCTTATGCGCCTCCCTGGGAAACTTAGATGTATACGGCCCCTTTATCAGCGCTCTTATTGCCTCTATCAACTCTCTTATCTTTGGTAATCTCACGCTTCCCCTTCCTTATCTTCAGCGTATCTATCCACCACGCTCTTCTCCCACAGTTTGACGCCTGACCTGTGCGCGCCCCGCGCTACCGCGTGGGCGGCAACCGGCGAAGTCAATATCAGAAACCCCATGCACAGAAGCGACTTCATTCCGGCGGCCGTAAAACCCACGAGGAGAAATGTGCCGAAAAGTATACTACAAGTCCCCAGCGTCACGCATTTTGTCGCTGCCTGCAACCGGTTATAAACGTCAGGAAGCCGCACCAGGCCCAAACAGCCGAATAAATTAAAGGCAAGGCCCGCCGCGATAAACACAAGACCCAGGATACTATTCATCAAAATCCTTTCCCTCTAAAAATTTTGAAAGCGCCAGCGTGCTTATAAAACTCTGCAGCGCCCAGGCAATACCTATGTCTATATACCATGACCTGCGCGTTGAAATAGTCAATACGGCGCATAGCCCCACTATCATAATGCCGAATATATCTACCGCCACGATCCTGTCTGCGCCGGTAGGCCCTCTCGCGATACGATAAAGGCAAAAGACCGACGCGAGGATAATGATATAAAGCGCCCTGCCCAGAAAGCCAAGATAAGGCAGGTCCTTATAGAATAAGAACGGCAGCGGGCGCAGCAGCACCAGCCAGAGAGCCGCCGCGATCACCAGCGCGCCTATAAACCATCTTATGTTTTTCATATTATTCAAAAATCTTGCTTAAAATATTTTCAAAACGCTCAACGATCTTCTCCGTAGCCGCCTCGACGTCTTTGGCCTTCACATCGATCCAATGGACGTATAGAATACCTTCCTCTCTGTCAATATCCACGACCAGCGTGCCGGGGGTAAGCGTTATTGAATTCGCCAGAAACGTCAGGCCCGTGTCTGTCTTAAGCGCTGTCTTCACCTTGACTATGCCCGGGTTTATCGGCAGGCGCGGATGCAGCACTCTGCGGGCGACATCAATATTTGCCTTAACGCATTCCCACAAAAACAGCGGCAGATAACTAAAGAGGAAATACCAATAGCGGCGGGGATGCTTAAAGACATGGGGCCTGCGCACAAATAGATCCCCGGTCACATAAGCCACTAAGGCGCACACGAACAGGCCTACTATTATATGCTGCGTATCCGGCACCCAGTTAAGCAGCGACCAGGATATAAACCCGATAATAAACAATATAATTCTACTTCTCATCTACGCGCCTCACGCTTTACAGCGACCCTAAAACACTGACCGCGTACTGCCTTCCCTGCAATAAAACCTCGGAGGCCATGTTAAGGAAAACCTTATGGAGGCCGGAAAGCAGCAAAAGGCCGCTCAAAAGGCAGATCGCTGCCAACATAGACATTGACAACCTCATAAAGAACGGCGCCTCCCTTACATTTTCCAACCCACCCCCGAGTTTTCCCAGAAATGCCTGCTTCATAACCTTCGCGAACGAGGCAAGGGTTAATATGCTTATCACGGCTGCCAATAACGCGTACCCGTAATGGCCCACCTCGGCTAATGCCAGAATAATAATAAGCTTACTCCAGAATCCGCTGAACGGAGGCACGCCCGCGATAGACATTGAAGCCGTGAACGCGGTTGTCGCGGTCCAGGGCATCCTCTCTGCCAGCCCGCCCATCTTGCGTAAATCTCGCGTGCCCACAGAATATTCCAGCGCCCCTGAATTCAGAAACAAAAGCGATTTAAAGACCGAGTGGTTAAAAAGATGGAATAACCCGCCCAATATGCCAAGCGGCGTACCCAGGCCTATGCCTAAAATAATATACCCTACCTGGCTCACCGAGCTGCAGGCAAGGAATCGTTTCAGGTCGTTCTGGCCTATAGCCAGCAATATGCCTATGACCATGGAAAGGGCGCCTAAGAACATCAATATGGAAGAGATGTCATGCCCCACACCCAGCACGTTATAAAATATCCTGCACAAGGTGTACACCCCCAGAGATTTTATCAAAACGCCCGAAAGCATCGCGGATATAGGCGCGGGCGCCGAGGGATGCGCGTCAGGCAGCCAGGCGTGAAAAGGCACCAGCGCCGCCTTAAGGCCAAAACCCATAAGAAACATGACCGCCACCAACAGGCCTATATTGCCCCCTCCTTTGCCCAAAAGGACCGCCGCCATATCAGCCATATTCAATGTAGATGTATAGCTATAAAGCAAGACAATGCCCAGAAGTATGAAAAGCGACCCTACCGCGCTCATTACCGCGTATTTAAAAGCCGCCTCCAGCTCATGGCGTTCGGTACCGTATGCCACAAGGGCATAACTGGCAACCGAGGCGATCTCCAGGAATACAAACAGGTTGAACAGGTCTCCGGTAATGACTACGCCGTTCATCCCCGCCAGCATCAGCAGGAAAAGCGTATAGAATTTCCATTTGGCGGTAAACTTCCTCATGTAATTCACAGAGAACAACGCTATCAGAAAGGCCACGAGGTTTATGGTAACTACCATAAATGCCGTCAACCCGTCCAGGACCAGAGCTATGCCGATAGGCGGCTTCCAAAGCCCCACGTTGTAGACCAGGACGCCATATTTATTCACGGCAAAGACCGCGGCTACGGAAACACACAATAAGATGAACGCGGTGAGGCTGCCTATGATATCCGGTAAGCTCTTTAATCTTCTGCCGATCAAAGACAGCAGGAACGCCCCTATCAGAGGCATAACGACAAAAAGCGGTATTATATCGGCGCTATGCGTCATCCCCTCAACTCCCTGATCTCTGTAATATCAAACGTGCCGTATTTTTCGTATATGCGCATGGCGATCGCCACAAGCAGCGCCGTCGTCGCCAGCCCTATGACGATGGAAGTAAGCACCAGCGCCTGAGGAAGGGTATCAACCATGTTCAAGATCTGGTTGTCGGACGAATGAATGGGAGACCTTCCTTCCATGCGGTAGGCGATCAGTATAAAAAATAAATTTACGGCGTATTCCGCGATGATAATGCCTACTATGATCTTTATGACGTTGCGCTTCCTCAAGATGCAGTAAATACCCACGCAGAAAAACGCGAGGCAGAGAATATAGATCATTGATCCCTCTCTTAAATATCCTTATTTTCCGAACCGACCTTCAACAAAACCAACGCCACGAAAATGGCGAACAACCCCGAACCGACCTTCAAGGAAATTGCCACATTGCACAAAGGTATTATGCCGGCGCTGAACAGCCGGAACGGCTCACCCTTGGAAATAAAATTCAGGAAGAAATAGCCGCCCGTAAACCCCAGTAAGGCAATGCCTAAGAACAGCATCGCGCCCATGCCCTCAAAGAATGATGCCGCCGCCTTAGGCAGCTTTCTCAGGGCCACGTCCTTGCCATAGGCAAGCATAAGGTGCACAAAAGACAAAGCAATGATAACCCCTCCGGCAAACCCGCCGCCGGGAGAGACATGGCCATGCGAAACAATGTAAATGCCGTAAAGCAGTATGAGCCCTACCGTCAGGCGCGTGATCGTCTTGACGATAAGCGACATCCCCTGTTCGCGCTCTTTACTCATCTCCGGCCTCTTCTTCGTTGGGGTCCTTCCTGCCCTTCACGCGCACAACCGCCAGAACCGCCATTACCGCCGTAAATAAAACCGTGGCCTCACCCAAGGTGTCGTAAGCGCGGTAGTCCAGTATGACCGCGGCAACCAGGTTAGTGGCGCCTGTCTGCATAAGCCCTTCCTTTATATATGTCCCGGCAACCCGCATTAAAGGATAACCGAACGCGGGCAGATCCTTGAGGCATTTAGCGCAGACCATCAAAAATACGAAGATAAAACCTACCGTAATGACGGTATTCAGAAACCATCTGCCTGTAGCGGCAAAAGGCAGGTCTTTCTTGATCGTGGCCCTTATCAAAATAATAAGGCAGAGGATCTCTACTACCAGCTGCGTGATCGCCACATCCGGCGCCTTAAGCACCAAAAATGCCATGGAAAGAGCCAGCCCCACCGCCCCTACCGTTACCACCGAAGAAAGAAGGTCCTTGACCTCCACGGCGATTATCGCCCCGATGATCATGAATACCAATAAAATATAAAGCTCAAGCACTTATATCCTCACTTACCTAATAATATATACAGCATTATGGCGCCGCCTAAAAGGCACCAGGCAAGATACGTAAGCAGCACGCCGTTATGCATGTAGCGCAAGATCCCGTTCAGGCCAAAAGTGGCCTTGGCGCCTACCTCATATATATCAAACATCTTCTTCTCTGCCATGCCGTAGATGAACTTCAAAATACCTATTTCTCTGATCGTATTGTAAAACCCCGTGCCGGAGACCCGCATATCCGGCTGGTATTCCAATACCTCACCGCCGACGAACATCGGCGCCCGGCTCAGTTTTGCCTTCTGCCCCAAAAGATAGACCATAAAACCGAGCATTATCGCCGCTATGATCAGCGCTGTTGCCAGCCCCGCGTCCCATATCCCTGAAAATGCCGGTATTGAACCTAAGCTGGGGAATATAAAAAGCTTCAAGGGGACCTGGTAGGCGAACACGCCGAAAATAACGCATAATCCCGCTAATATGACAGACGGTATTGTAATGGCCGGGCCGATCTCTCCCTTTACCCAGCCCCTGCTTTTTAACTCTTTGGACTGTTGTCCTAAAAATACGGCGTGGATCAATTTCATAAAGCTTGCCAGCGTAAGCGCGCTTCCGAACATGGCGCACACCAGCCATAATACCCACAACCGCCCTCCCTGCCTGCCTGATTCTATTATCCCCTGATACACCATCCATTTTGAGGCAAAGCCGCTAAAAGGAGGCACCCCGGATATGGCAAAAGACGCTATCAGGAAGGTAATAAAGGTAAGAGGCATTATCTTTGCCATTCCTCCCAATTTATCCAGCTCGGTCGTGCCGGCCTTCTTCTCAACCGCGCCGCCTGAGAAAAATAAACAGGACTTGTATATGGCGTGGTTAAGCATATGGAAAAGCCCGCCTGCAATACCTATAGGATTACCCGTGCCCAGGCCCAGCACCATATAGCCGACCTGGCTTACCGCGTGATACCCCAAAAGGCGTTTTAGATCATGCTGAATAAGCGCCATCATGACCGCGGCGATGATCGTAACACTGCCTGCCAGCATCAAAAAACCATTGACCAACGCGCTTGCCCTGAAAATATCAATGGTAACGCGATAAAGAAAGTATATGCCTAACAATTTATCTAACGACGCCGGGAGATACGCGGCTACGGGAACAGGGCTGTCCTGGGAGGCGTCCGGGACCCAGGTATGAAAAGGCATCGCGCCTGCCTTGGCAAAGGCGGCTGCCGCGAAACATAGATACGCGTAAAAAGACATCCTGCTGTAGACGGCGATATTTATGTCATCCATCCGCAGAGAGCCGGAGATCCTGAACAGCAGCGCCAGCCCCAGAAGCATCAGGGCGTCTGTGCCGCCTATGATTATAAGCGCCTTCTTAGCCGTGCGGGCGGTAGTTTCCTTCTCGCCGAAATCTATCAAAAGATAAAGAAGCAGGCCGAGGAACCCCCAGAATACCATGAACAGTATCAAATGATTGGAAAATACCGCGCCCAGCGACGCGAACATGACAAGGATAAGGTAGGAATAATAACGTATCAGCCCTTTCCGGCCGCGCATAAAACCGGAGGAATACAAAACAGCCAGCGCGGAAAAGAAGACGATAAATACGCCTATAAAAATAGAGAGATTATCAAATTTGAACAGCCCCATACTCATTGGCCTATTTCCTCAATTTCTCGGTTTTCTGCTGTGAAAGGCGGACCAGATCCTCTCCGGTGAAAACCTTCTTTCCTTTTGTGTCGCGCACTATCATCCTTTCAGTACAGCAATAACATGGGTCGATCGCCGCGAGGATGATCGTCGCGTCTGAAATGGACTCGCCCACTACCGTCGCCTTATATGTGGGAAGGTTCATAAAGGTAGGCGCCCTTACCTTGTGCCGCGCGGGCCTGTTTGTGCCGTCGCTTATTACATAATGGAAACACTCGCCCCTCGGCGCCTCAATACGGCCGATACCCTCTCCCGGCGGTATGCTTTTGATGTCAGCGTCTATATCGCCTTGCGGCAGATTGTTAAGGCACCACTTCATGATCTTTATTGACTCAAATAACTCAAGCACCCTCACAACCAGCTTATCAAATACATCGCCGTTTTGGGTAACTATCATATCCCACTGCGCCCTATCGTATGCCCCATAAGGAGAATCCTTCCGCACGTCGCGCGCCACGCCTGAAGCGCGGGCAGTTGGCCCGAGGGCGCTGAAATCTATGGCATCCTCTTTGGAAAGTATGCCTATGCCTTTGGTCCTGGCGTGCAGCACAGGGTCATCCGTAACGGCCTTTTTTAACATCGTTAATGTAGGCGGTATGGAATCAATTTTCTTAAGCACGGCGGGGATATCTTCCTGCTTTATGTCCCGGCGCACGCCTCCGGGCCGGAACATCGCGTAATTATTGCGGTTGCCTGACAGTATCTCCATCGCGTCCAGGATCTCTTCCCTTAGCTTCCATGCCCACATAAATACCGTATTGTAACCCAGAAAGTGCCCGGCAAGGCCCATCCACAACAAGTGCGAATGTATCCTCTCACCCTCCGCTATTATCGTCCTTATGAACTTCGCGCGCTCAGGCACCTCTACCGGGGCAATATCTTCAACCGCGCGCGTAAAGGCGTAGGGGTGGCTGGTAGAGCATATGCCGCAGATCCTCTCTACTACAAAGACCGACTGGTCAAACGTCTTCATCTCGGAAAGTTTCTCTATGCCTCTGTGGTTATAGCCGATCTTAACGTCTATATCCACCACGGTCTCGCCGTCAACGGTAAGAGTAAAAAATTCCGGCTCCTCCAGGAGCGGATGATACGGGCCTATCGGTATTATTGTCTTTGCCATTTATTATTTTATCCCTCTGTCTCTGATCGCGTCATTATCCCACTCTTCATAATCCCTGCGAAGGGGATACACGCCTTCAGGCCAATTGTCGGGCAACAGCAGCCGTCTTAGATCGGGATGGCCCTTGAAATCCACGCCCAGGATCTCGTGTATCTCTCTTTCTATCCAGTTAGCCGCTTCCATATCCGGCGCGATGGAATCTATCTCAAGCGGCTTATCCTTATCCAGCTTTACCCTTAACGAAATGACCAGGTCGATCTCCTCAACGGTAAAATGATAGAGTATCTCCATATGGTAACGCATATCAACGCCTGAAGCGATATTAAAACGCGCGCCCAGGCCCCTGAATACATAACGCGCGACCTTCCTGAGGGAATCCGGCTTGATCTCAATATATACCCTCTTCGGCGATCTGTCGGATATATCTACGATGTCGCCGCTGAACCTTTCCTCTATATCCTTTAAGACATCTTCTCTGTCCATGCTATTTTGTCTTCTCCTTGATCTTTTCTATCAGTTTTACCACGCCCGCGATTATCGCCTCCGGTTTCGGCGGGCATCCAGGGATATAAACATCAACCGGTATAATGTGGTCAACCGGCACCGGGCAGTTATAGCTGTTTATGAACATGCCCCTTGAAAGCGCGCACTCCCCTATTGCCACAACCAGGCAGGGCTTGGGCATCTGCTCATAAACCCTTTTCGCCCTCTCCATTGTTTTCCTGTTGCCTGAGCCGGTTATCAAAAGCACGTCGGCATGTTTAATGCTGCCTGCCAGAAGCATGCCAAATCTCTCCACGTCAAACCTGGGAGTCAGGCAGTCCAATATTTCTATATCACAGTTATTGCAACTGCCGGTGGAGAGGTGAAAAACCCAAGGAGATTTTAGCAATGCTTTTAGTTTTACAGACATAGCAAAATTCTTATTCCCCACACGTAAGTGTGGGGTCCGCTTGTTATTTCCCTGCCAGCGCTAGCACAACCGCGATTATCGCGATTATTGTCATCGGCCCCCAGAAAAACCTCACCGCGTGGTCGGTTCTCACGCGTGGGTTGGTATTCCTTATCACGGTGATCAAGGCCACCAGCCCCAAGGCCTTCAAAATGCTCCAGATGATCTGAACGCCGCCCGATCTCAGGCCCCCCATAAATAAAATTATTAAAAACAAAGGCAAAGTAAAAAGCAGCATATTTTTCATAAGCCGGTAAACCGCTAACCCCGCGCCTGAATACTCTATCAGGGGCCCGCCTATAACTTCTGTTTCCGCCTCCGGTATGTCAAAAGGCGCCAACGCCAGCTTTGCCTGCACGCACATAACTGCTACGGCCAGCGCCAATATACCGGATAAGCTGCCCGCATACGCGCCGTTTTGGGCCTGATAAGCCAGGACCTCTCCCAATCTGATGGAGAATCCCGATTTTATCACCGCGACCAGCACAGCCAGCAGAAAGGGTAGTTCATAGCTCAAAATAAGCTTCATCTCGCGCGAGGCGCCGATGCTGGCAAAGGGATTGGCAGAGGCGAACCCTCCGAGCATAATACTTATAGAAGGGACCGCCAGCAGGTATACAACGACTATTATATCCCCCAGGAAACCCGACGACGGGTTGACATTATTTACCCACAGAAGCGTAGATACCAATATCACGCTCGCCAAGCCTATTACCGGGCTGGCAATAAACATCGCTTTAGACGCGCCTTCGGGTATAAGCGTCTCTTTGCCTAAAAGTTTTACAATATCTGTCAGCGGTTGAAGCAAAGGCGGCCCGACTCTATACTGTACACGCGCCGTAACCTTTCTGTCAACCCAGCTTGCCAGAAGCCCCAGCGCAGCCGTTACTATAAAACCATAGAATAAAAGATAAAATACGTAAATCATGCCTTTTCCCGCTCCCAATGCGCGGAATGGACTATTATATTATCGCCTACAAGAAAGGTATTCTCGCCTAAGTCCGCGTCTGCCTCCTTCAGCTGCAAGGCGCCGTAAGGGCAGCTCTTTACGCACAACGGTTCAAAAATATGGCTCCTTCTGTCTAAGCAGAAATCACAATTGTGGATCAGCAGAGGGACGTTTTCCGGATAGATCGTGCCGTAAGGACAGGCGTTGGAGCAGGACTTACAGCTGATACAGCGCATGTTGTGCCTTATAAGCAATTTATCCTTGTCCTTCTGCTGCTCAAGGGCGTCCACAGGACAAGAGGCAACGCAATGCGGCTGCTCGCACTTGCGGCATATGACCGCGTAGGTTGCCAGTTCCGCTACCGAAACAATACCGTTATTGCCCGGGCCCTGCTGGTGATAATAATAACTGCACCGTATAACGCACTTCTCGCACTGGCCGCTGCTGCAGATATCAAGGTCTACAAATAACCTCTTATCCTTGCCTTTTTGCGGCTTGACGTTTAACCTGCCTTGATGTAATTGCTCCGCGCTGGCCCTCAATCCCATATCTCCGGAAAATCCTTTATCTGGCTGTACTTAAACACCGGCCCGTCCTTGCAGGCGTAATACGTGCCTATGCGGCAATGGCCGCACTTACCGATGCCGCAGGACATATTTTTCTCCATAGAAAGATATATATTACTTTCCTTAAATCCCAATTCAAGCAGTTTCCTGGTGGCGAACTTCATCATGATCGGCGGCCCGCATACCACGCCTATGCCGCTCTTATAATCCATATCCACCTTATCTAAAAGCGCGGTAACCAATCCAACGTGGCCGGTCCATTCCTCATCGCCTTTATCAACGGTGATCTCTATGTCAAAATCCTTTCTCTTTGCCCATTCTTTAGATTCCTCTTTATAAACCAACTCCTTTGGCGAACGGCACCCTCCCCTGAAAAATAATTTCTTAAACTGTCCGCTGCGTTCAAAAAATTCATACATTAAGCTCCTTAAAGGGGCAAAACCGCATCCTCCGCCGACGATCAGCACTTCTTTATCCCTGAAGTCATCTACGGGGTAGCCCTTGCCGAACGGCCCTCTTACGCCGATCACGTCCCCCTTGCCAAGCCCATGGATCTTTTCGGTGACCTTGCCCACCTTCATCACGCTTACTTCCATTATGTCTTTTACCGACGGCTTTGATGAAGGAGTGAACGGCGCCTCTCCCACTCCCGGTATGGTGATCTCCACAAACTGCCCGGTCTTAAAACTTATCGGCTCCGCCGGTTTAAACCTTATCGTCTTTATGGAGGGCGTTTCCGTTATGACGTCTAAGACATCCGCCTTGATCGGCCTGTATGGGTTTAGATTACGCATTGCCTGCCAATCTCCTTAAGACCTTCCTTATATCTATCTTTGCCGGGCAGGCCGAAATACAGCGGCCGCATCCCGTGCACGCGTACACGCCTGCTACCTTGGGAAAAAAATCAAATTTCTTTTCAAACCTGTTCCTCAGGCGCATCCAGAGTTTAGGGCGGGGATTGGCGCCTCCCGCTACTTTGGCAAAATCCTTTACCAGGCAGGAATCCCAGATACGGAAACGCTCCATCCGGCCGGCGTCCTTCTGATCATACAGCAGAAAACAATGGCAGGTAGGACATATGGTATTGCAGGCGCCGCACTCAACGCAGGTCTTTGCCTCATCCTCCCATATATCCGACTTATACTGGCGCTCCATAGCGCCTTTCAAGGCATCCTGATGTGGTATATTATTATCCCTGATATTCTTATCAACCTCTTTTGAGACCCGCATCCTTACATCCTCAACCTGTCTGTCTGCTCCGCCGGGCGGGGCCTTGAACAGATCCGGATTATTCTTTATAAGGTCTTCGC
Organism: Candidatus Omnitrophota bacterium; assembly: GCA_028707125.1. Lineage (NCBI taxonomy): Bacteria > Pseudomonadati > Candidatus Omnitrophota > Candidatus Omnitrophota bacterium. The sequence continues at coordinate 671,695 of JAQTUX010000001.1, read as the reverse complement.
CTTTAGTGGAACCGCTCAACACGACAAATCCGCCGCTTATCTGAGAAAGATTGATATCAAAGTCCTCTTGAGGGTATGGCTTAATGCCTAAAGCCAGGCAAAAACAGGTCTCTATCGCGCAGGTGCAGTCAGAGGATATAATAAGATTATCCGCGCGGGCAGCAAGATAAAACGGGTCCTGATAATCGTGGTCCTTAAATACGAAGTCCTGGACCTTGAACCCTTTGAGGTCGCATGCCTTGACCCCTACAATGCAACAGGGCTTGCCCGCAGAGGGCGCGGTGTCCTGAAAACCCTCAGCAACCACCTGCCTTGCCTTACTAAAAAAGGCCTTAAGCGGCTCAAACGGCCTGACCTCTCCTATCACGATGCCGTCTTCGGGGGCGTCATAACGCTTATAGAAGCGCTGTTGGCCCTTCTTGACGGGGATAAAAACATCGTAACCCGGCTTTAACCTGCCTAACAATTTAAATAGATCACTTTCTGAAATATACGCGCGCATCTTATTTTCTATTGGCCAAAAAATAAGAGAGCGTTTCCAGCTCTCTTGATAAGTCCACGTCCTTTACCTTTATATTATCGGGCACCGTTAAGGTGACAGGCGCGAAATTCAATATGCAGGCGACCCCTGACTTCACTAATCTATCCGCCGCTTCCTGCCCCTCTTTTGCCGGGACAGCGATAATGCCTATGGACACTTTCTTCTCCGCGATTACTTTAGGCAAGTCCTCTATGAACTGGATCGTTATGTCCTTTATCTGCTTTCCGACCTTCTTTGCGTCTATATCAAAAGCGGCCACAATGTTCAGGCCGCGCTCCTTAAATCCGGGATAGGTCATAAGCGCGGAACCCAGATGGCCGGCGCCTACAATGGCCACGTTCCAACTCTTGTCCTTGCCTAATATCTTCTCAAGCGCGGCCTTCAATTCCGCCGTATCGTAGCCCGAGCCGCTTACGCCGAACTGGCCGAAATGCCCTAAATCCTTCCTCACCTGGGCATCGCTTAGATTAACCCGTTCGCCCAACTCAGCGGAGGATACCGTGCGGATATTCAACCTTGCTAACTCGGTAATTTCCCTGAGATAAATAAAAAGGCGGGATATTGTGCCTTCGGGTACCCTTTTTGCCTGTGTCATTCGTAATAATAGTCACAAACTCTGTGCCAATTGTCACAAACTATAGCAAATAAAAAATACCCTGTCAAGAAAAAAATATCCATTATTTTAGAACAGCGCGTTGGCGATAATACCGAGGACTATTACCTGCGGGACCGCGACGATAGGAAGCCATATGGCGGTCTTTTTGCCGACGTTGTGCCAAAGCAACCCTATCTCCGTATAGTCGGTAACTACGCCTGCCATCAAGAAGACAAAGCTGTTACCCAGGGCGCCTGTCTGGCGGAAGATCTCAAACGCCATCGGCGAGGAACCCTCTGAACACACCTCTATCACGGTAGCCACTATAAGCGTTATTACAAGCCCGAACATGGTCGGGCCCATAAAATTATTAAATATGCCCATAGGCACATAGGCGCCGGCAGCGCTGGCAATAGCCATGCCTATCATGATCCACCACAGCACCATATTGCCCAGAGAGATCATCCCTTTATATATGCCCTTGATGTCCGACTTTAATGTATTGAGGGAAAATTGATACGCCCCCATCCTCTTCTTAATATCGGCCGTTATGGAAAAATCTTCCCCTGTCTGCGCGATATTCTTATTTCTCTCTATCAATCCCTTCGCGTCCAGGAACTGAAAGACAAGGCCGGTAGTCAATGCCACGACAATGGCGGATAATATAATGAACAACGCCTTTAGGCCGAAGAAGCCTATCAACATGATCGTAATAGCTATATTTGCCCATGGCGAGGCAAGCAAAAACGCCACTACCGCCGGGTTGGACGCGCCTTTTTTATGCAATTGAATGGAGAGTGCGAGTATCCCGTGAGAGCAGGTGCTCATAAGGAATCCCAGCAGAACCGCGTAAAAGATCGTGCGCTTTCTGGGTTTGGATAATGCATGCGAGATATATTCCCGCGGTATGTAATGTTCAATTACGCCGCCCAAAAACAGTCCCAGCGCGACAGCCCACCATATGGTCTTAAAATACAGCCACAGCGTCTGCCTGAAAGGCACAAGAAATTCAAATAAATAGGATAAGAGCGCCGACGATACTAAAATCGCGGCAACAATCAAGGTCTTATTCGGATTTCGAGACATAAGTTACTTCCCTTGCCTTAACCATCATTATATACAAAGCCGCTCCCAGTAATCCTACATCCCTTATCTCCTGAAATTTTAACAAAATAAGGATGGCTGTAAGCTGCAACGCTGCCAGCAGGGCGAAAAAACGGGTAAACAAGCCGATAATCAGGCATATTCCCGTCACGGTCTCCAACGCGCCTACAGCGGTTACCGATACCGCTGCGCTCCAGGGCAGATTGCGAAAAAAGTCCATAGCCACCATTGTCTGAGCCCATATGTCGCCCCTGAATTTACCGATGCCGAAAATCAAAAAGACAACTCCCAGGCCCGTCCGTAAAATAAAATACGCGATCTTCGCTCTCACCAGGCGCTATTCCTCCACTATCAGCTTTGCCTTCATATTGCCGTGGCCTGCGCCGCAATACACAGAACAGACGATATCAAACTCACCTGCCTTATCCGCCAGGAATTCTATTTTTTCCGCCTTCCCTTTTTCCAGCGGCACGTTGATATCGTATTCCTTGATGGAAAATCCGTGGGCCACATCGCGCGACGTTGCGTATATCTTTACGATGTCGCCTTTCTTGACTGTTATCATATCGGGAGAAAATCCGAACTGAAACGCCTCCAGATCTACCTCTTTAATTCTGGAAATATACTTCTCAGGGTCTTTCTTGAACTCTTCTATGCACATCGGGCAGCAAAAGTAGTAGGTCTTGCCTTCATATGTATAAGAATATTCTTTGCTCGCCTTGTTGTGCATAACCGGACAGATTCCCATATCTTCATCGTGCATCATGCCTGTTTCCATAGAATGCTCCATCTCGCCCATCATATGATGGTGGCCTGCCTGCATATCCTCTCCGTAAGCAACAAGCGTGAGAGCCAAAAACACAACTGTTGTTATTGCCATGATTGTATTTTTCACAGTGCGCCTCCTTCTTGTTTTGCCAGCCCGCGCTCCTTATACCAGGAATAAAGCGTGGGTATAATAAACCAGGTGATTGTCTCTATGATCATGCCTCCGAAAGTAGGGATGGCCATCGGACGCATTACCTCCTTACCGGTGCCGCCGAAAATGAATATGGGAAGCAAAGCCAATATTGTGGTCACAGTGGTCATAAACGCCGGCCTTATGCGCGCCTTGCCCGCCTCTACGGTCGCCTCGATCACCTCTTGCCTGGTTTTGGGCTTGCGTGATTCAAACAGCTGGTCTAAATACGTGGTCATCAATACGCCGTCATCAACGGCTATGCCGAAGAGCGCTATAAAACCCACCCAGACCGCCACGGAAAAATTAAATCCGTAAAGCGCAAGAAGCAGAACCCCTCCTGCCAGGGTTACGGGTATGGCCGTAAAGATCATAAATACCCTGGGGAAGGACTTGAAGTTCATGAAAAGTATCATAAAGTTTACGAATAAGCTCAACGGTATGAGCAGAGACAGCACCTTGCCGCTCCTTACCTGGTTTTCAAACTGGCCTGACCACTGGATAGAATAGCCGCTGGGAAGGCGTCCGGCCATCTTCTCGGCCACCAGCCGCGATGCCTCCTCCACAAACCCCACCATATCCCTTCCCCTCACATTCATCAGGACGTACGCCCGAAGCATCCCGTTCTCAGAATTGATCATTGCCGGGCCTTCCGTAAGATTTATTTTGGCGACTTGATTTAACGGTATGTAATTTCCTGAGGGCGTGGGTACGAGTACCCTCCCTATCTCCTGAGGGGAATCCCGCAACTCTCTTGAGAAACGCACGCGCACCGGGTAACGCTCCCTGCCTTCTATGGTCGTGGTCAGGTTCTCTCCGCCTATGCCTAACTCAATAACGTCCTGCACGTCCTGTATGGTCAGCCCATAGCGGGCGATCTCTACCCTGTCAGGGATAATCTCCAGGTACGGCTTGCCGCTGATCTTCTCCGCGTACAGGTCCTCGGCGCCCTTTACATTCTGGACGATCGACTTTATTTCTTCCGCTATCCTTTCTAACTCCTTTATCTCGGAGCCGAATATCTTAACACCCACGGATGTGCGTATTCCGGTGGCAAGCATATCTACGCGGTTTACGATCGGCTGTGTCCAGATATTCGCCACGCCGGGAAATTTTAAGGCCGCGTCCATCTCATGAATGATCTTCTCTTTAGTCATTCCTTTACGCCAGTGTTCTTTCGGCTTAAGGTTTATTATCGTCTCAAACATTTCTATGGGCGCCGGGTCCGTAGCCGTATCCGCCCTGCCTGCCTTGCCGACCACCGTCTCTACTTCGGGAAAACCCTTGATTATTTCATCCTGCTTGCGCATGATCTCAATTGCCTCGGTGAGCGACACAGACGGGCTGACAACAGGCATAAAAAGTATGGCGCCCTCGTCAAAGGCAGGCATAAACTCTCTTCCTATATTTCTTCCCAGCAGCACCGCCGATATAAGTATGGCAAGCGGTATTGATAAAAACGCCTTCCTGTGGCCAAGGACCCATCTCAGGATCCTTTCATAAACAGCGACCAGATTCCTGCCGAACGCATTCTCTTCTATGGGTTTTAGCTTGCCTTTCAGAAAGAAATAAGCCAGCACAGGCACCAGTGTAAGCGCGATAAATACCGAAGACAATAAGGCGAATGTCTTGGTATATGCCAGGGGCTTAAAGAGCTTTCCTTCCTGCGATACCAGGGCGAATACAGGAAAGAAGGATACCACGGTAGTGAGTATGGCGGTTATTACCGCCGAACCCACCTCAGATGCCGCCTCAAAGATTATCTGGAGGCGCGGCCTGCCGCTTGTATCCATCGCCAGGCGGCGGTAGGCGTTCTCCGTCATAATTATGCCCATATCCACCAGGGTGCCTATGGCAATGGCTATGCCGGAGAGAGACATGATATTGGCGTCCACCTTAAGATAATACATTACGACAAAAGATACCAGTACCGCCAGCGGCAGGGTCAGCGATACTATTAAGCTGGAACGCAGATGCCCCAAAAATAAGAATATTACGGCGATGGTCAGGATCAGCTCAAGAATGAGCGTGTCTCTCAAAGTATTGATCGTGCGCTTGATCAGGTCTGTCCGGTCGTAGAAGGGGACTATTTTTACCCCCTGCGGAAGGCCGATCTTTATCTCTTCAAGGCGTTGCTTTACTCTCTTGATAACTTCCAGCGGGTTCTCTCCGTAACGCACAATAACCACGCCGCCGACGGCCTCTCTGCCGCCTTTATCCAAAGCGCCCCTGCGGAACTCCGGCCCTAATTTGACATCGGCTATGCTCTTCAGGTAAACCGGCGTGCCCTTATCCAGGCCTACGACTATATTCTCAACATCTTCCAGCGTCTTTATGAAACCGACCCCTCTGATTATGAATTCCATCCCGCCCTGCTCAAAGACCTTTGCCCCCACATCAATATTTGATGTGCGCACGGCGTTAAATATGTCGCCGAGGCGTATGTTATAAACGGAGAGCTTATTGGGGTCGACATCTATCTGGTACTGTTTTATAAACCCGCCGACCGAGGCGACCTCCGAAACCCCCTCCACCGAACTTAATTGATAGCGGATATACCAGTCCTGCAGCGTCCTTAACTCGGCGGGGTTAAGCCCTCCGCCTTCGATCGTATACCAGAGCACCTGGCCTAAACCCGTGGCATCAGGGCCCAACACAGGAAGCACCCCTTTGGGTAAAAATATGAATGCCTGCTGCAGCTTTTCCAATATACGCGACCTGCCCCAGTAGAAATCAACCCAGTCGTCAAACACTACATATACCATCGAGAACCCGAAGGCGGAAGAGCCGCGGATGGACTTTACTCCGGGCAATCCGAACAGCCGGGTGGTCAAAGGATAGGTAACCTGATCCTCTATGGTCTTGGCGTCCCTGCCCGGCCAGTCCGTGAAGACAACCTGCTGATTCTCTCCTATATCGGGGATCGCATCAACAGGTATCCTGCCTACCGCGTATATGCCCCATACGGCGATGGTCAGGAAGAACACTATGGTCACAAACCGGTTCTTCAAACAATATTCGATCAATCGGTTTATCATAAGCGTTAATGTTTGTGCTGAGGAGGCGCTGCGCCTGCCTCAACCTCTTCCGCTGCCCCATACAAAAGCGACTGCCCGCCGCTTAAGGTGCTCTGGGAATCCAGGAAGAAATTACCATCCGTTACAACCTTATCGCCCTCTTTAAGCCCCTCGACCGCCTCTGTATAAGCTCCGGCGATGACGCCTGTCTTTACCTGCCTCATCTGATAGCGGCCGCCCCCCAGGTCTACATATACCACCTTGCGCACCCCGGTATCAATGAGGCTGTTAACCGGAACGCCTAAACGCCTGCCCAGATCTATTTCTGCCGTTAGATCGGCATAAAGTTCATGTTTCAGTTTATTATCCTGGTCGGGCACTTCTATGCGCGCTTTGGCAGAACGGGTCTGAGGGCTCAAGACCTCTTCTATGGCCTTGATCTCCCCGCTAAACTCCCCGCCTTCATAGCCCTTTATCGCCGCTTTCACTTTTTGCCCTGACCTTACCAGATTTAAATCCTGCTCATACACATCGGCGTGTATCCAGGCCCTGCCTTTAGCCGGATAAATCAGGCTCTCATCGGGAGAAGACATCCCGCTGAACTCTTTGATCTGTTCATCCTTAAACCCCAGGAGCTTAAGCCGCAGCTCGGTGGCTTCCAGAAGAGACCTCTCCCTGCTTATGATATCCTCTGAAGCGGTCTGCGACAGGCGCCTGTAACTTGCCAGAATACTTAAATATTCCTGCTGAAGCACATAAAGCTCTTTGTCATGGCTGACCTTGCCAGGCAGCCGGATCTCCTTTATAAGATGCCTGTATTGGACCGGCTCGCTCCTTATACCGATCTTATCTGCCACTGATTTCTCCAGGACGATCTTACCGGCGTCTTCCTTATATATGGGGATCAATTCCATCCCGCATATGGGGCACTTGCCGGCAGAATCGCTCCTCACCTGAGGATGCATGGAACAGGTCCAATATTTGACATCCTTTTCATCTTGTCCGGATCTTAAGCCGGCTATCTGCCCCTTCTTATCGGAAGATTTAACTCTATTCAAGAATACAAAAACAGAGATCCCCCCTGATAACGCCATCAGCAAAATGGCTATAATAATTCTATTCTTTTTCATCTTTCGCCTCCGTCAAACGTACGCCTGTAGCCCTCTCCAGGTCAGCCAGGCTCATATTGTATTCCACTATTGACTTATAGTGATCCATTTTAAGGTCAATAAGCATTCGTTCGTTATCAATGATCATCATCAAATCCCCGTCTCCCGAACGGAAAGCGGCAAGCGATGAAGAAATCGAACTTTCCAATACGGGTATCAGATTGTCCCTGTAAAGCCGGACCTTGTTAGCGGCGATATTGACCCTGGAAAACAACTCTTTGGTCTCCGACATTGCCTTATTCCTCATTGCCGCGTACACCGCCTCCGCCTCTTCAAGGTTTATGACCGCCTCTTTTATCTCATAGCGCTGCTTTGTCCAGAACCAGAGCGGAGCGCTGAACGCCAGCATCAGATCCCACGGCCCTATGCCGCCTCCGGTAAAACCTCTGAGCCCTATCTGCGCCATAACATCGGGAAAGATACTGCGCTTGGCCAGGGCCTTTGCCTGCCTGTTCCTTTCTATGGCGTAAGAAAACACGGCAAGCGCCGGCTGGTTACCCAGAGCCAATCTGTATAACTCCTCTATATCGGCCTTGAAATACAGGTCCTGACGCGGCTCAGGAACGCCCAAAGGCGCCTCCGGGCTAAAATTCAATATAGTGTTGACCCGCGTCCCGGAGGCAGACCTTTCTTCTTTAAGATTCTGGATGCGATTGTCTAAACGCGCTATTTCCAGATTCAATTTGAATACCATCTCCTGCGGTATCTCACCCACCGCGTATCTCGCCTCCGCGATCCTGGATATATCCTGCAGCATGGCCAGTCCTGCCCGGCTTAATTCGTCTTCCTTATAATTCATGAATAGCTCATAATACTCTTTTTTCAGCATGCTTATGACTTCCAGCTCTTTATCCTTATAATCCGCGGCCATCATCTGTGATTCCACGATCGCGATCTTTCCCTTAAGCGCCAGCTTGCCGAACCAGGGGAACATCTGGGATATGTTAAGCATCCTGTCTGAGGACATGGTCTTATCCAGCTTCAATGTGCCGCCCGGCATTTTCTCAAAGGAGAAGCCGATACTGGGATTATCCAGGGATTTTGCCTGAGGCACCCTTGCCAGCGACGCCTCCCAGCGTTTTTTCGCCGCCAGGATTTCGGGGTTATTCTTTAACGCCACTTCTATAAGCGGCTCAAGGCGAAGCCCCTCTTGCGCATAAACAGAGGCACAACTGAACAATAAAATACAAATCAAGAATACGGACACAACCTGCCTTATCATTTTATGCAGCCCTCCATTTATCATAAGCATAATATATCACAGCGCATCTAAACTGCAATTTCTTTTAGGAAATTATCCCTTCCGAACTCCTCTATCAGCAATGCCAGGCGCTGCCTGGGCTTAGCGTGCTCCTTATGGAACTTGACCACTTTCCCAATTAAAGGCAGGACCTCATCTTCGCTGAGGACCTTATCCAGCTTAAAGGCGTTCCTGGGCGTCCTGCCGCCGCAGCCTCCCAGATATACGACGAATCCAAATCGGGGATTCTTCGGATCCGAGGCATCGACCGCGCCGTGCAGCCCTATCTCTGAAGTTTGAGGCCGCACACAGGCATTGGGGCAGCCGGATATGGCTATCTTGAACTTATGGGGCAGATTCAATCCGCACGCTATCCCCAGCTCTTTTTCTATTCTCTCGGCAAGCGAAAAAGTATTGACCAGCCCTGACTTGCACCAATTATTTCCCGGGCAGCAGGTAGTGGTCCTAAGGCGCGGCCCCGATGTGCCGGTAAGTATGCCAGCGGACTTAAGCTCCTGCTCTACCCTGTCTATGTCTTCAAACCGGATAAACGGCACCTCTAACCCCTGCCTTGTGGTGGCATGGATAAAGCCCCTGCCGTATTTTGAGGCGATTTCGCTGAACTTATCCAGCTGCTCTTTACTGTATATGCCCCTGCTCATACGCGTCCTTAATACAAAAAAACCTTCCTGTTTTTGCCTCAAGAATCCGCGCTGCTTCAGCGCGTCATAATCTATATTTTCCATAATGCCTCTCTTGCCTTAGCCAGCGTTTTATCGACATCTTTTCTTGTGTGGGAAAAAGATAAAAAGTTTGCCTCAAATTCAGAAGGCGCGAAAAATACGCCAAGTTTCCGCATGGCGCCATAAAATTTCTCAAAATCGCCTTTGCGCTTGAATTTAAAACTGAACATCGCGCCAAAGCGGCTTATCTCGAAATCTATGTCGCGGGAAACCCCCTCTCTTTTTATCCCATCCGTAAGACGCGCTGTCAGGAGCTCCAGCCCCTTATACCCGCGCCTTAATGCTGAAAGTGTTTTAAGCGTTGCTATACCGGCAGCCATCACAACAGGATTGCCGGCAAAGGTGGATGCCTGATAAACCCTGCCCTCCGGAGCGAGATTCCGCATTATCCTCCGGCCGCCCCCATACGCGCCTACGGGTAAGCCGCCGCCGATGATCTTGCCTAAACAGACCAGATCAGGGGTCAGGCCTGAAATAGAGGCAAGCGCCCCGAAATGGAAACGAAACCCTGTGATCACCTCGTCAAAGATCAGCAATACCCCGTATTTACGGGTCAGCGATCTCGCGCTCTTCAGAAAAGCGATATCCGGGACAACGACCCCGTAGTTTGCGCCTGCCGGCTCAACTATAACCGCGGCAATATCCTTGCCGTATTTCCTGAAAACCCTCTCTAATCTTTCAATATCGCCGTAAGGCGAGATCAATGTATGCCGGATAAAGTCAAGCGGCACGCCTTTGCTCTGCGGAATGCCGAAAGTAGCCAGGCCTGAACCGGCCGAGGCAAGAAGATAGTCCGCGTGGCCATGGTATGAATTATTGAACTTGAGTATTTTATCCCTGCCTGTGCAGCCACGCGCCAGCCGTATCGCCCCCATAACCGCCTCGGTGCCGGAACTGACAAAGCGCAGCTTATCCACAAAGGGAACAGCCGTCTTTATCATCTCTGCCAACTCTATTTCCCGCTGATTGGTAGCTCCGAAACTCAAGCCGGATCGCGCCGCCTTACTGACGGCATTTATCACGGAAGGAAAGGCATGGCCGAGAATTAAACTTCCCCAGGAAAGCACATAATCAATGTATTCTTTACCGTCATAGTCATAAACACGGCATCCCCTGCCTCTCTTGATCAACAACGGCTCTTCGCCGACATAATTAAACGCCCGCACAGGGCTGTTCACCCCGCCGACAAGATGCCGTTGTGCCCTATTTAACAGGTTTTTCGTCACTCCCTGAGCCATCTCGCTATGTCCTTCGCATGATACGTAATGATAAGATCCGCGCCTGCTCGCTTGATCGACCCTATGGTCTCAAACACCATCTTTCTCTCATCCCAAAGGCCTGACTTTGCGCCGTATTTAACCATAGAATATTCCCCGCTGACATTATATGCCGCGAGCGGATGCTTAAATCTTAATTTGGCCTGCTTAACCACATCAAGATATGCCAGGGCCGGCTTAACCATCACCGCGCCCGCCCCTTCTCTGATATCATCGCCTATCCTTTTAATCGCCGCCTCCGCGTCATTGTAATCAAGTTGATATCCTTTCCTGTCGCCGAAAGCGGGCGCTGAATTGGCCGCCTGCCTGAACGGCCCGTAAAAATTTGAGGCGAATTTCGCGGAATAACCCATGATCTTTACCTTATTATAGCCGTTTTTATCCAACGCGCTTCTTATGGCTCTTACCTGGCCCCTTGCCATTGCAGAGGGCGCGACCCAGTCAGCCCCGGCTTCAGCATGCGAAATGGCGACATTAGACAGGGTTTCTAATGTATTTTTGTTATCAATGTTAACGCCGTTTTGCGCTTTTCGCTTTGCGCTTTTCGCTTTCAAGATTCCACAGTGCCCGTGTGTTGTATAGGCGCAAAGGCAGACATCGGTCATCACAATTAAAGCCGGGAATCTTTTCTTTATTCCCTCCACTGCCAGAGAAACAATGTTGTCTTCTTTATAAGCCGTGGTTCCCCTCGCGTCTTTGGTATCGGGGATGCCGAACAAGAGTATTTTATTCAGTCCCAATTTTCTGCTTTCCCCTATATCACTGAGCAGCCGGTCAAGGGAAAAACGGAATATGCCGGGAAAGGAATTGATCTCCTCTTTCTTGTTCTTTCCGCCAGTCACAAAATAGGGATAAATGAAGTCAGCGGTCCTTAAATTCATGTCCGTAAATTTTTTCCCCATATTTTATGATCTCTCCCACGATAAATACCGCCGGCGGCCTGACCGCGTATTTACGCGCCTTATAAGCGATATCCGCTAATGTGCCTACGGTGATCCTTTGCCTGTCGGTCGTCCCCTGCTCTATAAACGCGCAAGGCGTATTTTTGGCCATTCCCGATCTCAACACAGCATTAACCACGTTGTTTATATTCCCTACCGCCATAAGATAAACCAGGGTATCGCAAGCAGGGGCGTCAATGGGGCCGCCGCCGCTTTTTCTTCCGGTCAAAACCGCTACGGAAGAAAATTCCTTTCTTTTGGTCAAAGGGATGCCGAAACTTTCCGCGGCGGCAAAGGCCGAAGTAACTCCGGGAATGACCTCAAAATCAATGCCTTTCCTCTTTAGATACAACGCCTCTTCTATGCCGCGGCTGAAGACGAACGGGTCGCCGCCTTTTAAGCGGGCGATGATCTTATTCTCCGCGGCCTTTTGATAAAGCAATTTATTGATCTGCCTCTGCTCTAATAGATGCAGCCCGTCTTTTTTGCCCACGCAGATTATCTCCGCGCCTTTTTTGGCAAACCATAGAAGGTCTTTTGAAGCCAGGAAATCATACAATATGACGTCGGCCTGCCTCAGCCGCTTCAGGCCTTTGACGCTGATCAGCTCCCAGTCACCCGGGCCGGCGCCAATAAGATAGACCTTAGCTTTGCGCATATATCCTCTCTTGTTACTATTGATAAACTGCCCTGCTTTGGATGCGTCTGAAATACGTTCAGCGGAAATACCTCCGATATTTCTTTCTCTAAACCCAGCCGGATCAAAGCCGCGTGAGCGACAATAAGGCCGTCTATTTTCCCGGAGGCGATGAGAGATATCCTTTCTTCAATGGTGCCGCGGATATCGACTATTTGAAGGTCGGGCCTGAGAACCTTGATCTGGCTTTTCCTCCTGTTACTGCTGGTCCCCACTCTGCTTTTCACCGGCAATCTCTTTAATGCCAGCCCGTCCTTTGAGATAAAGGCGTCAAAGGGGCTTAAGGCCGCGGCCTCAAAGGCGACCGCCAAACCCGGCGTCAAACTCTGCGGTAAGTCCTTGCTGCTGTGCACTGCCAGATCTATCTCTCCCCTCAAAAGCGCCCGGTCAATGTCCCTGGTGAAAAAATCAGAGCCCTCGATCTCGGAAATAGGAGTTAGTTTATCCCTGTCCCCCGGGGTCTGATAAGTTACTGCCTTGAATCTTATTCCGGGGAATAATCTTTCTATCTCTTCAACCTGTTTTAACGCCAGCCGGCTCGGCCGCGTGCCTGTCCTTAATTTACGCATCTATCAAGTTATTATGTCGTTCAAAAGCGTCCTTTAGATCATCTGTATTTTTCAGGATTATCCCCTTGATCCCGCTTACGTCCGGCTCTACATCAAGCGGCATAGCCAGATCGTAAATGTAAAGAGGGGCCGCGCGTCCGACAGCAGCCGCTGAAACATCCTTTGCCTTGATAACGTAATGCGGGCTTAACGTCGCGCTGATCAACACATCTGTCGCGGCCAGTAACCGCGGCAGCTCCGCGAGATTGACCGCCTCACCGCCCGACCCCTTTGCCAGCAGCACCGCCTTCCTGAAATTTTTATGCGCGGCAAAGTTGATACGCGCCGGCTTAACGGGATATTGGGAAATGATCTCCGCTATTTTGCCAGTGCCTACGACCGTTATCTCAAGGGCCCGGCCTGATCTTATGCTGCGGCCTATGTCGTCAAAGACCACACCGGCTATGTTGTGGGAAGAATTGCCTGTCCCTGAGCTCAGGCGCGCGCCCTCAGACAACAGCAGCGCCTCCTGCCATAGCTCCTTAAGCGCGGAAGGAAAACCCTCATTAGACAACCAGGAATCAAGCTGGTTCAGTATCTGGCGCTCTCCCTTAAGCTGAGATTCCAGGCCCGATGCCAGGCGCGAGGCGTGAGAAAGAATATCCCGTCGGCCATATTTGATATACGCCCGCCTCAAGAAATCCGGAAATTGCCTGCCGAACTCATCAAAATAATAAAAGACGTCTTCGGCCTCCTTAACCACTCCGTATATCTCTATACGGTTGCAGGTAAAAAGCAAGGCCGTCCCTCCGTACGCTACGCGCCCCCAAAAATCCTCTATCTCCTTACGCCCGCGGTATAGCGCGCTACGGATACTTACGTCGGCCGTCTTATGATCTATTCCTATAAGATAAAAATACATCCCAGCGCTCCTTTAAGAAATTCTTTAAATCCCTGCTTAATACCGGGTCCCTGCCGTCAGTATAAACCGCGACCTTCACGCCCTTTACTGCTATCAAGGCAGGCGAAATATAGCTGCTTATCCGCGGAGCATCCACCACATTAACCAGCGCCTTGCGCTTCCTTGCCCAGGCGCTTACCTTTTTATTAATGCCGCTGTCGGATGTCGCGGCAATGACAATGCAGGCGCTCCTCAGGTCGTTTGATCTTACTGGCCGCGGCGTCCACTTAAGCCGCCCTGCTTTAACATGGCGCGCCAGGCCTTTGGTCAAAACCGGAGATACGACACTGACATCCGCCCCGGTCTTAAGCAGCGCCCTTGCCTTGCGCTCGGCAACCCTGCCTCCGCCCACAACAACGGCAGGCTTGTCTTCCAAATCAACACATATGGCATAATATCTTTTCATATTATTTGGATTTCAACGGCCTTGTGTGGATACCGCATTCTCCTCCGCATTTGCTAGTGCCTATCCAGCGGCCCGCTCGTTCATTGTCTTCATTCGTTATCCTGGTGCAGGGGGCGCAGCCTAATGACCTGTATCCTTCAGCATATAAAGGATTGACCTTAACGCCGTATAATGCCAGATATTGCCACACCTCCCTTTCCTTCCAGATCAGGATCGGGTTGAGCTTGATCAGCCCCTCATCCCTTTCTTCTATCTCTTTAAAATCCGTGCGCGTCCTGCCTTCGGTGCAGCGCAGGCCGGTTACCCAGCATTTTACGCCCATCTCTTCTACGGCGCGCTTCACCGGCTCGACCTTCAGGATATCACAGCACAGATCAGGATTCTTCCCGTAAAGCCCGTTCTCTATTTTCGCGTCGCTCTTATAGATCTTAAGCTCGGGATAATCAGCGGCTACTTCATTCATAAACTTTATTGTCTCAGGCGGCTTAAATCTGGTAGTAACGATAAAACCGCGTATTTTGGGGTTGACCTTCTTGGCCAGATCCCATACAGCGACAGAATCCTTGCCTAAACTGTTGGCCACGACTAACGAATCACCGTATACCTCGTATGCCTCCCTTATAAGCTGTTTGGATCTTTCAACCTTTTCCTTGAAATTAAGTGTTTCGACCAATGACCTTAAGTCATCCTTGTTTCGCAACAGGCTCATTTCTCCTCCTTTGTTTAGATCTGATATTCCGGCGGCTTTTGCCTGCCAAAGTTAACCTTGTTCCATAACCTCTCATGAAAATAATATAAGATTATCTTGACCGCGTCTGCGCTGCCGGCGATTATAAGGGTCTTTTTCATGTCCCTGCTTACGATATAGACGATAAGAGCGGTAAAACAAAACCCCAATAACCGCCAACTTACTGCTTTAGCGATACTACGCTTATGATCTTCCATGCCGTCATTTACCTTATAATCATAATCAAGTTAGTAATGTTTATATGACAAAATAATGTCAGCTTAATGGCTGACTCTCACTTACCTTAAATATAGTAGGTCGGCTGCTCGTTCTTAAGTTTAGCGGCCACGGCCTCAAGCGTTATCCCCTGTAAGCGCTTTACCGCTCCGGCGCTTATCTCATCCATTATATCCGAGATGATCTTGCGCGAGTCGATCCTCGCCGACGGCTTCCCCGGCTTAGGGCGATCAACTATGCTGCTGTCAATTGCCTTAAGGACATCCAAAAGGGTTATCAGGGATGGATGCCTTGCCAAAGAATACCCTCCTGATATGCCTCTCGCGCTGTTCACGATACCGGCATTTTTCAGGCGTATGAGCAGCTGCGTGAGAAAATTCCTGGGGATCCTCTGGCTCTGTGAAATTACGCTTAACCGGACAGGCGCATCCCCGTTATAACGCAGCGCCAGCTCTACCACCGCCCTGCAGGCGTAATCAGCTTTAGCAGACAACCTCATAATAAATCACTCCTTCAATACACTACTTAGTTGATAATATAAGTATACATAAGAAAAGGGCTCTGTCAAGTATTTTTTGAAAAAATCAAGGGCGCACCCTTGAAGGATGCGCCCCATCTTACCTGACACTATAAGCGCTTAAGCTACTGCCGCTTCCTCTCTTGAGTTGGAATACACTTTATTTTCTTTGCCGGTAAGAATTTTTGCTGCCTCCTGAGCTGCCTTCTTTCCGGAAAAGAGCATGCCCGCGAAGGTCGGGCCCATGCGAGGCAGCCCATAAACAGTAGCTGCTGCCATACCGCAGACGATCAGGCCCGGATGTATCTGGCCTGTTTTCTCTACCACTAAATCTTCAGAAGTGGCGACATCCATCGGCCCGAAATCCCGCAGTTTCAGCATCCCCCTTCTCTCCAAACTCTTTGCTACCCAGGCATCGTGGCCTGTGGCGTCAATGACCAGCTTTGACTCAAGGGCTATAGGGTCAACGCAGGTGATCTGCCGCGGCAGGGCCGCGACCGCCGCCCAATTGATCACCACGCCTTCCACGCGCTTATTCCTGTAAACCACGTCGTCAAATTTGGTCAGGTTAAGGATCTTTGCCCCGGCATCGCAGGCCGCGGAGATCAGTTTGGAGCAGGCATTTGGCCCGTCAGATATGAATAACCCTGCTTCAACTTCTTTATAGGGTATCTTCAACTCATCCAAGATCTCATCTGCCGGTTTTCTGAATGTCAGGGTATTCATAAAGTATCCTCCGACCCAGAACCCCCCTCCTATGTAATTGTTGCTTTCAATTATCAGCGTCTTAAACCCGGATGACGCCAGGCCTCTCGCCGCCACAAGGCCGCTGGGCCCCGCTCCCACGATAACCACATCCGAAACGATGTAATCCTGAAACCACTTGTTGAACTCTCCCACGATGGCCCTGCTGATCTGCGCTTCGGTCACCTTCTCAAACATCCCGCCCTCCTTTGTTAATAAAAAACCCTTATGCCGGATGCATAAGGGTCACATTTCTTCTTCCTTCCCTACGCTGGCATTATCCAGATCAGGTTCTTCGGGTAATCTGCTCACTCTGCAGAACTCTCAGGCCGCATTACGGCCTCCCCGTTTTTAAATCCGTTCACATTAAACCACGATCACCGCGTTCTGTCAATACAAAACGCGCGTTACAATCTTTTCAGCAGGTCCCGGGCGACCTTCCTGCCCGACAAAAGCATGCCCCCGAAGATAGGCCCCATTCTGGGCGCTCCGAATACGGCATTGGCGCACATACCGCACACATAGAGGCCCGGGCAGACCTCTTTTGAATTCTTTACAATGGTTTCTTCCGCCTTATCCGCCCACATTGACTGTTCGCCCATGATCTTTCCTGTCTTCGTATTCAGCCGTATGCCGGATTTTCTCTCCACGATACGCGCCACCTCGGCGGCGTGGCCCGTGGCGTCTACCACAAATTTAGCCGCCATAGTGATCGGGTCAACATGAAGATGGGCCATCTCAACCGCTGTCCAATTCAGGACCAGGCCGCGTACGCGCTTCTGCCTGACCATTACGTCTTCGGCGCTGATAAGGTTAAATATCTTCGCCCCTGCCTTTACCGCCTTTGAACATAAGGTAGAAACGCACTCAATGGAATCCGCCAGATAATAACCATCCCTGTTGGCCTTCGTCCTTACGCCGAACTCATCAAGGACCGCCCTGGCATCCTTCTGCACCACGATCTCATTGAACATTATGCCGCCGCCCCACATCCCGCCGCCGACAGACAGCTTTCTTTCAAAGATAGCCGCCTTCTTTCCGGCCTTGGCCAGATAATAAGCGCAGGTCAGGCCCGCGGGCCCGGCCCCCACAACTGCCACATCCACCTCTAAGGCCGCCTTCAGTTTCTCAAAATACGCTTCTATGATCGCCCGCGATATCTTAATGTCGTCTAACTTCATATGCCTCCTTTAATAAACTACCCCTATGCAGCCATAGAGGTTTATTTATTAAAACACGCGGCGCGCGCTATGTCAATATTATAGTTATATCTCTATAATCCCCCCTACTTTTACCTCGGAAAAATTACTGCCGTATTCTCTACGAAACAACATTATGGCATTCTGTCCGGAGCAATGAGAGGGCGCTGCCCTTTCAACACCCAGCCGCTTGAACTTCCTCACTATGCTCGCGATCACCATTTTAGGCCTATCCATCAAATGATAACCACCCAATACAAGATGGATATTCCCCGGAATATTTTGTTTAACATACTCTATGATCTTTACGATCCCCGGATGCGCGCAGCCGGTCATTATAGTCAGGCCCTTTTGCGTTTTCAAGACCAACGACTGTTCGGGCAGATAGCGAAAGATATATAATCCGGGCAACTCCCCTGTGCTCCATACATCTTTACATATCGAAACAACCTTGTCCGCTTCGACTAATTCTGCTCCGTAAGATCTTACTCTTCGCTTGAACTCCCTGCTAAAGCCGGGGCAGGCATAAACCTTAAGCCTATTGTTACGTTTCAGCACTGCCGGCAATCCGCCCTCATGGTCCCAGTGTTCATGGGATATTACTACTGCCTCTAACTCATCAATATCTACCCCCAAAGCCTCTATATTACTGAGAAAACAGCTTTCCCTGGGCCCGGTGTCAAAAAGGACCCTGTTGTCTATCAAGAACGAAAGGCCCCAACCCGCGCAAATGTCACTGCTTGAAACATTCTTATCAAAAATAACTTTTATTTGCATTTGAGTTAAACCTGTTAGTACCTCTCATCTCTTTTCTCCCGATATCGCCACAAAACCGCCCTTACCAAAACCTCTTTTGGGTTTCTCAATTGAATCCACCTTATCCGGAGTCCTGAATAATGTCTGATAATAAGAGAGATTAATAAACCCTGCCTCTTTGAGCAACCGCGCGGCCTCTTTAACGCTGAAAAACCTTGCCCGCTTATAAAAAATACTTTTCTTTCTCTGATAGAATTTACCTAAGAAACTATCCTTATCTATGATGCCGATAATAATCCTGCCGCTTTTTTTCAAGACCCTTTTGGCTTCTTTAAGAACTTTTTGAGGGTCTTTTACAAAACATAAAGTAATAATAATCGCCACGCGATCAAAGGTATCGTTTAAAAAAGGGACGTCTTCACCGAAACCAAAACGGACATTCACGCCTCTCTCCTGAGCGATCTCAAGCATATTACGCGAAGGGTCTATCCCCGTTGTAATGCCTAAAGCAGCGGCAAACCTGCCTGTGCCTACGCCAATTTCCAGCCCTTTTCCATCTCGCGGCAGCACCTTTTTTATGGCCTCCAGTTCCGATAAAAACGCGAATCTATGCCTGTCATACCAGGCATCATATTTCTTATAATATCTATCGAAAACATGAGTCATAAATCCAGATCTCCAAACAGGCCGTCGAAAAACCTCTTAAGGTGTTCATATTCCTCTTTCGACATGCTGTTTTTCCTGACCTCTTTCTCATTAAAAGAATAGCGGTAATTTGCGCAGTAGCTGCCGATAATATCCATCGCATGGTTTATCTTTTTGAACGCCTCCTCGCAGCGCTTTTTGTCCGCCTCTTTACATCGATCAGGATGATACTTCAGGCTAAGATCGCGGTAAGCGTCTTTTATTTCCTCCAAACTTGCGTATTCCCCTAATCCTAATAATTTCCTCGCTTCATCAATCTGCTTAAAATCTGCCATCGTCTTCACCTGAATACGCTCTAATTAAAGAGGTATTTGATTCCAATACCTCTTGTTTAAGATTCTTGTCATTTACATTAATTTCCATTTCTCATCCCCCTTTCTTTTGAAATGTCATCTTTGCTTCCTTAACAAAAAGTAAAGGAAATATAAAATCACTTACGCAACAGGGAAGCCAGACAGCAAGAAACAAAAATAAAAGTACGACGATATAAGAAACTAAATTTAATTCTTGGCCTGTCGCCATAATGATATGAAAGAGCGATGCCCAGGTGCTGATTAAAACATGCCCTGCGTGAGGGAACTTGGTTGTCGGCTTAAAATACGCGATGATAATGCCTGATATTGCCAGCGGATTAATCAGCCACCATTTCTCAATAAAACCTAAATGTATTTCTCTTTTTGGCATTTTAAGCAATACTTCTCCTAAGTAGGGAATAATGGAATCGCTGATCGTGGCAATGCCTACAGAGCCTATATAACCAATTATAAATAACATCCAGAGGTTACATTTGCCTTTTATATGCCTGCCGGGAGGACAAGAATGCAGTTTATATATAGCGGAGGTAACAAGCGCGCTTAAAACCACGTGGATAGGATGTAAGATGTAAAAAATATTGTAGGCTGCCTTTGATGGAAATCTTTGGAAAATGAGCATTATTACAATACCTGTTATTGCTCCAAAGATAGTAAAAGGAGTGTGTCTTTTTAATTCTTGAGAGATTTGTTTCAACATTCACCCCCCTTGCCGCTTCCCGATCATTGCATCGCTAATGGCGATCAGGCTGATTTCATCTTTTACAAACCCCGTCTCCTGAACAAGGCGGCGTATCGCACCTTTCCGTCCTGCCGCAGCAGGTTTGCCCTCCCTGAGAGCCAATTATGCGGCCGCCTTTAGACACGAAACTCGAGGAAAATATTTTATCTAAATTACCGCTGTTGCAGAAACTACACCTGATTTCAACGGCGTCATTAGTAACTCCGATCAAAAACTCGCTCACTTTACCGCAATCCCTGCATTTATATTCATAAATCGGCATATTTCCTGCCCCTCCTTCTTGTATGCAGCCTTAATTTGAACTTTTCTAACAGGCCCAAATAATCTATGATTAATCTTCCGCTTAAGTGATCTATCTCATGCTGGAGCACCCTTGCCAAAAGCCCCTGCGCCTTGAATTCAACTGCCATCCCTGACTCATTCAAACCGCTTACAATAATTTCATTCGGCCTGTCTATAATAACACCTATGCCGGGAATACTCAGGCATCCCTCCTCCATTTTATCCGATCCTTTTGTATTTAAGATTACCGGGTCGGCCAATCTTATCGGGCCTTCACCTATATCCACAACTATCAATCTTTTTAAAATCCCGATTTGCGGGGCCGCTAAACCAATACCGGCAAAATGACGCATAGTAAAGAACATCTCCTCAAAAAGCCTGGTTTCTTTATCGGTAATTTCTTTTACATCCAGAGATTTGTTCCGTAAAACGCTATCGGGGTATTTCTTAATTTTTAAGGGTTCCATTTTTCTTTAAATTATAGAGTAATACTATATTCCCCATTTTACAGCCGGTTTCCTTTGCCACCACCGGGCATTTGACCATAAACAAGAAAAAAATAGGCCTTTTTTCTTGTGATAAAGATTCGAAATTTCCCTGGCCCTTGCTGATTACTAAATCAGCGCTCTTATAAATCCGCTTAAATTCTTTTGAGCATAAGGAAAGTATCGTGCCCGGGGCTTCAGTACCGTTAGAGATCACCCTTGCCTCTTTATCAATTCCGCAGGCCTTTGCGTCTTCTAGCAAGGCGTCATTTATAATAGGCCTTGCCTTAACAGCGTAATAAATATTCTTATCCGGATACTCTTTTTTCATTTCTTCAATTAAAACCCGGTCGAAGACAACCTCTCCGGCATTATCAGCCAGATATAAAATATCTACCGCCCCTTTTAATGCCCGCCTGAATTCTGAATAATGAAATATGGATTTTCTATGAATGCTCTTACGTTCTTGCGCGAGTATCCTCTTCAATTCCGCTTTTACATTTAAATTATTTTTAACGCCAAAATCTATAATATTGCCGGCAATTGCCAGCTCTAACGCTGCCAAGATTCGGTCCCGGGAATGATCAATTTTATTCCTTAATTTACCTAATAGCCGTAAAGCAATACGATTGCTTCTTTGCTTTATTTGTTTATAAGGATCGCCGTTGGGGCTTATTCTTTTTAAAAGGGCGTATCCAAACCCGGCTATTTCGGGAGGGCTGGCTTCAAGCGAAATCTCCGGTATCTTCCTGGCAAATGCGTCTATAATCTGCTTTTGTTGTTTTGGCGATGCCTGAACGATTCGCGCGCCCTCCAGCGCCTGGCGGAAGAAGCAAGGGACGCAATCTAAATAGGTCTTCATGCTTTTATCCTATTCTTATCGTCTAACACAATTATCCTGGGCCTGGATATCTGCGCCTGACCGGCATTGCATTATTTAACCTTGCCCCTTCTTTTCAATGTGTCTTCATCGCTTACGGGCTTAACCTTTTTTATCCCGGCTTCATAAACAGATATTACCTTTAAACCTTCAAAATATCTTTTTATTTCATCCAATTCTTGCCTGGACAGAGGCTTTACTCTGCACGGCCTAAGAGGCGTATTAAGCTGGACTTCATCAGGATTTATCTCTTTTGCGATCTTCGCGATCTCCGGAGCATGATTTTTATTTTGCTCTATAAACATAATCTGCAATGCCAATTTTCCCAAATAACGGCTTTTAAAATCTTTTATTGCCTGGATAATAGTATCGACCTTAATATCTTTCATCGGTTGGTTAACCAGCTCAAATACCTTTTGCGAAACAGCGTCTAATTTGGCAACAACAAAATCCGCGCAAAATATGTCCTTTTGAACGTCTTCTCTGTGTATCAACGAAGAATTTGTCAGCACCGCGACCTTTTCGTTCCTTATTTTTTTTACGGCCTTTATCATTTGTCCTAAGTTGCCGGCTAAGGTAGGCTCACCGGTGCCGGAAAAGGTTATATAATCTATAGTCAACGGCGGCAGCGAATCCAATTCATCCATTATCTCTGCCGCCGGAACCAGCGCCTTTCGTTCACCGGTAAAAATCCCGCCTGTGCCCAATTGGCAGTAAATGCAGTTAAATGTGCATACCTTTGCGCCCTGCGAAAGAGGGTCTATCCCCAGTGAACTGCCCAGCCGCCAGGAAGGCACAGGCCCATAAATATATTTATAAGTTTTACTACTCATTCAAACCTTATATTTAATCCACGAATAGGTCGAACATCCTTCTCGGGATACCGACCGCCAATTTATCCCTTCGCATGTCGGCTAACCTGCGTGAATCATCACAACCAAAGGAAAAACTTATCTTTTCCTCTAAATATGTCCTTACCGCTATCCCCCCGCAAACAGCCATCATTGTACACAGAGAAACATCCAGGCTGCTGCCTTTTTTATTATGATAGACCTTTATCAATTCCATAACCTGCTGGGGCGGCATATACGACATAACAAGGTCAGGGGCATCTTCGGTATTCAGCCCTATATGCTCGAAGGCGTCTTGTAAGCGAGGCGATCGTGACAGTATAGATTCCAGGGTATCCGCCTGCGCGCCTCTCTTATCGCCGCAGCCCTGCAAAAGCATGTCTTGGGAAAGAGCGTTCCAGCCAAAGGCATGCTGCGCGCCGGAGCATATAACGCTCTCCTTATCCAGCAAAACGGGGTATAAAATCGCCTCTTTTGTTGCCTCGCAAAATCTTACCCCCTTTAATCGTTTAGCTTCGCACTCCGGTTTCTCCCGGTAAAATTTCACCTTAATCCAATGGCTCCCGAACTTATCAGAAAACCTTTGATGAATATTTTCCATTTCATCCTCCCTCTTGAACAGGTTATTTCAGGCTATCCTGTATTGCCTGCCAGGCACGCATAATTTCATGCCCGGCCTTGCCGATGCCATATTCTATTATGGTCTTACCTTCGACCATCGCCTCTACTATAGATTTATCAAAGGGGACCTTCCCGATCAAATCAAGATTATTATTCCTGCAATACCCCTCTATTTTCCCTGTCATATCAACGTTAATATCATATTTGTTTATTATCAACTTGCTTGCGATGCCGAAATGCCTGGCCACACCTATAACCCTGTCCGCGTCGTGAAGCCCGGAAAGGGTGGGCTCTGTGACCACTACCGCGTAATCAATGCCGGAAAGAGACGCGATAACAGGGCATCCTATGCCCGGGGCCCCGTCAATGATCACCCAATCGCAATTACGCTTCTCTGCCAGTTCTTTTGCCTGCTTCCTTACCAGAGAAACAAGTTTCCCGGAATTCTCTTCGGCAATGCCGAGTTTCGCGTGCACCATAGGGCCGAATCGCGTTTCTGAAATAAACCATTCACCTGCAAGATTCTCTTCCATTCTTATAGCGCCAACCGGACAAATATGGCTGCAAAAAGCGCACCCTTCGCAGGAAACAGGGTCAATCACGAAATCATCGCTTATCGCGCTGAATCTGCAGGCCGCAAGGCATTGTCCGCACTTCAAGCAGGTTTTTTTATCAATCGAGGCGCTCAGGCCGCTCCTGAAATCATGGCGTTCTTTGATCTCTGGCTGCAATAATAAATGTAAATCCGCGGCATCAACATCGCAGTCAGCCATGACCTTATTCTTTGCTAACGCGGCAAACGCTCCGGTAATTACGGTCTTGCCCGTACCGCCCTTTCCGCTAATGATAACTATCTGTTTCATATATGCTCCAAAACTCAAAACTACATCTTGCCCAAAGCATCCTGAGCCGCTAATACAATCGGATACATAGTAGGCGCGCTTGTCAAATATGGATGCGTTGCCATCTGCAATGTCTCTAATTCTGTAATAGAAACTCTTTTTTGAATGGCCATGCCGATAATATTAATCATCTCTCCCGCGGATATCCCTCCAAAAACCTGCCCTCCCATTAATATCCCGGACTGTTTAGCGAAAATCAATCTCACTTTAACCTTATTTGCCCCGGGTAAACTCTTGGGATGCTTGTCTACCCCTTCCGTGTTTCCTATTATAATTTCAAACCCCTCCTTTTTAGCGCTTGTTTCCGTAAGCCCTGCCGAACCTAAAACCAGCCCATCCACATATGTGGAGTAGATTGCGATTGTCCCTTTATTTTCGCGCACAACCTTTAATTGATAAAGATTCGCTCCCGCGACCCTTGCTTCAGCAGTAGCGGTTGAAGCAAGCATAACCGCAGTATCCCTGCGCGTATAAAAATCTCTTTTGCCCGCGCAATCCCCTACCGCAAAAATATCGGGATCAGAAGTACGCATATATTCATCCACCCACAGCCCCTTTCCCTTGCCTAAGTCCAAATCCGCGTCAGTTGCAAGCTTTGTATTAGGAAGCGCGCCTATCCCTAAAATAATGCTATCCACCTTTAAATCCTTGCCATTCTCAAACCGTACGCCTTCTACCTTTCCCTTACCCAAAATCTCAACAATCTTGCTATTTAAGATAATATTAACGCCTTTACTTTTCAGTTTTTCTTCAACCAATGATGAAAAATCCCTATCAAAAGAATTCGCCAATAATCCCTGAAGAACCTCTGCCAAATGCACGCTAATTTCCGGGAGTTTCGAAATCTCATCCGCAAACTCTACCCCTATAAAACCTCCCCCTATAATCAAAACGCTTTTTGCCTTTTTAATTTCTTCAACGCAAGCTTTAAGATAATCCATGTCTTTATGTATGGGATAGACGCCTTTCTTATCAATACCGGGAATTTTTGGAATAATAGGCGAAGAACCTGCGGCTAAAATCAACTTTTCATAAGCGTATTCATCGCCCTTTTTTGTTTCCACGCTCTTTTTGCCCCGGTTGATCTTAAATGCCTCATCAACCACAACTTTAATGTTATTCTTCGCTAAAGCATCTGTCCCCAAAATATTATCCTGGGGATTCTTTAGGCTCGAGAACATATACGGGATCCCGCAAGGAATACAGCCATTATTTACATCCTTTATCACCAAAATATTCTTATCCGTATAATACCTCCTGGCTGTAACCGCGGTTACCATTCCGGCGGGACCGGCGCCGATGATAAGAATATCCGCTTTCTTATTCATAGAATCGCTCCTTTAACGAAGTTTTCCATTTTTTATTGTATTAAAAAGACCATAAAAATCTTTCTTATACTCCGGAAATGCCTTAACCATAGGCTCTCCCGTGGAATAAGCCACGGCTATCTCTTTTTTAAACGGTATCCTCATTAAAATAGGGATATTTTCTTTCCTGCAGTATTCCTCGGTTTCAGTATTTCCTAAGTCAGCGCGGTTAATTACGACGCCAAAAGGGGTTTTGAGCTTTCTTAATACCTCAACCGCTAAAATCAGGTCATTCAAACCAAAGGGGGTCGGCTCAGTAACTAATACGCAAAAGTCACTGCCTTTGATTGAAGCAACTACAGGGCAGGATGTACCCGGAGGAACGTCTATAATAACGGTTTTCCCGGGATTTATATGCTCTTTGACCTGCCGGATAAGCGGCGGAGACATTGCTTCGCCGATATTAAGTTTTCCATGAACAAATTCTATTTCGCCGCGATTGCCCATCTCTACAACGCCGATCTCCCTATTGACTTCTTTTATCGCGCCCTGAGGGCAGAGAGCGCTGCAGGCGCCGCATCCATGGCATAGCTGCGCGAATACCAGGGTAGCGCCCTTTTTCCCATTTTGCGACGGAAGGATCGCTATAGCGTTATAAACGCAAACTTGGGCGCATTTGCCGCAGTAATTACATTTTGATTCATCGATTTCAGGAACAGGGATATACGCCTTTTCCTTTTCTTTGATTTGGGGTTTAAGAAAAATGTGGGCGTTGGGTTCTTCCACATCGCAATCGAGGAATTGCACATTATCAATAGATAAAGCCAGGTTGACCGCGACCGTCGTCTTCCCTGTTCCGCCTTTCCCGCTTGCCACTGAAATAACCATATTTCTTATCCTTGAGTTCGTTCGGCTATAAGTACTTTCTGGACTTCACTCCGGTACTCCCTGACAGCAAATCCTTTCACAATGAAATACTCCCCTGCCTCACTTAAACGATGTTTAAAATAATCATGCGTGCGTCCTTCAGCGCTATGACAGGCGTTAATTATCTCCAATCCTTTATCGTTAAAATCGCTTAAGACCGCTTTGCCGCCCTGGCGCAAAAGACGGACCATCTCATTTAAAACTGCCACGGGTTTTTCTAAATGATGAAAGACATTGATAGAAAATATGGTATCAAAGCTTCGGTCTGAAAAACTTAAATGCCCGGCATCCTCAATTTTAAAAATGGCCTGCCTTTCCAGACCGGAATACCGCAGGTTTAACATAGCGATCTCTTGTTCCTGCCTGGAAATATCTACGCTTATAAAACTATAGCCGCGCCTTGCCAAGGCAAGCGCAAAATGACCTTTACCGGTACCGATCTCAAGTATCTCTCCGGAAATAGGCAGGGATCTATCGAGGATAAAATCTCTTTCCTTTTCTAAATCGTAACCGAAGCTTCGGTAAAAGCGGGCTCTTTCTAAATACTTTTTATGATTCTCTAAAACCTCTTTGTCCAAAATCCGATCCTTATTCTCTTACCATCCTTATGCCGCATTTAGGGCAGTTCATTGAGGCACAAGGCGTGCCTGCCTGATGGGTGACTTTGGCCCCGCAACCTGGACAGACACAATTTCCTCCCGGGCCTGCCGCGCCTCTTCTGCCTCTACCCATGCCCCTTCCCATTCCCGATCCTTGCCCCATAGGGCCGGTTCCATCTCCTCTTGGCATAGTAATCGCCTCCTTATAGCGCCTTAAGAAATCCCGATTAAAGCTTGATCGGCCGGTTTTGCTTGAGCGCTTCTTTTAACATAATAATCAATACCTCTATACAAAAACTGTGTTTCCACCCTGTCAGGTAAAAAATACCGCTTACAAAAATCCAATGCACTCTGCTCATCAAAATCCCGGCAACAATAGATATCAATGGTTATGAAATTCTTAAGGCTTAAAGTATGGATTACAATCGAGCTTTCCACCAGGGGAACCCATCCGGAAAGACCGGCTTTATCAGGAAAGCGCTTTGCATCCGTAAAAAAAATACTCGGCGGAGATTGTTTTTCCATCCCCAGATGTATCACGATATCATCGAGAAATCGATAACAAAGAAGTAAATTATCGCAAACCCCCTTCTTACAATTATAAAGATCAAGAAGAAGCTCGTAACCGAAAGCCTTTTGCTTGGTCTTTTCATGCCCTGCAGGCATTTTCTTACCTCCTCTTCCTCTTCGCGCTAAAATTTTTCCGGGTCATCCTTAATTTATTCCCGCCTTTAAAGCGCCGCGCAAATGACGGCTTAATCGTGCTCTTTAAACATCTTATCTTGAACCGGATCGTTCTTCCTGATCCATTCCATAAGCATTGCCGCGTGTTCCTTCTCTTCATTCATATTATGCGCGAGAAGATGTTTTAATGATTCATCGCTGGTCGCGTCAATCCGTTCCTGATAAAAATCTACTGCTTCAAGTTCTTCGCGCAGCGATTTTCTTGCTCTTTCTAAATCAACATGCTTGGGATCCATCTTTTCTAACGGTTCAAAAAACGGCATCTTCCCACCTCCTATTTTTTCTTGCCCGGCATTCCGGCATGAGAACCGACGCTTGGTCCGGAAACAGCCTTGAATTCCCCCTTTTTATACTTCTCAATCGCTTCTTTAACCGTGCCGGATGCGCCGGTAAAAACCTCTATCCCTGCCGCCTGCAATGTTTGAAAGGCATTGGGCCCGACGTTTCCCGTAAGCATCGCCTTAACTCTCTTAGAAGCAACCAGTTGCGCGGATTGAATCCCCGCGCCACCCATAGATTTGATATTGGGATTCTCAACAGCCTCGAATTCCAACGTATCGGTATCGGCAATAATAAAATATTGGCATCTGCCGAAACGCGGGTCAACCTGCGCGCCCAAATCCCTGCCTTGCGAAGTTACGCAAATTTTCATGCTGCTACCTCCCTGATTTAATGCCCGCAATCATCCTCGTGCGGATGGTCGCATTCCTCTTTCTCCAAACCATAACCCTTACCCGCTCCGGGTTTACAAAGACTCTCACCGCCTTCTAATGTGCCTTTTTTAAGCTGCTCTACTGCGTCATCGATCTTTCCGCTTACCCCCACGATCGTCTTAATACCATAGTCCTCAAAAAATGACACCGCCCGCATTCCCATGCCTCCGGCGACGATACAATTGACGCCTTTTTTATGCAAAAACTCGGGGATTGCTCCCGGCTGATGCCCGGGATTAGCGACTTCCACCCTCTTAGTTACCTTGCTATCCTCAATATCAACAAGAGTAAAAGAAGGGCATCTGCCGAAATGAGCAGACACAAACTCTCCATCTGTGGATATAGCTATGCGCATAACCGCTCCTTTCTCAAATTATAATTATTCGCCCTTTTCCTGCCGGGCATCCTCTAAAGCATCAATGCGGCCCTGGATATCTTCAAGCTGCTTTCTTAGAAATTCAGCTTCATTTCTTAAGATATCCGTTTCTTGCTTCGGCGTAATCGCAGGCGTGTAAGGATACGCCCCGCCAAAAGCAGGCCCTCCATTAGCAAAGCCAAAGGGCATCCCCATTGCGGCTCTCTGCCAACCGGTAAGCCCGGTTGCGTAATACCGATTTCTTCGGCCTCTTACGCCCCCTCTGCCAAAGAATCTTTGGCCGGCATACATTGGCCTGTTGCCCGATAGGGGAAAGGCGCAATAACCTCTGCCCCCTCCTGTCATAGGGCCTGCTCCCTGCGGCCCTGTTCCGTCAAAACCTGGCATAACTATCACCTTCCTTTCTGTTATTGAAAACCATTTCCATTAATAAAGAAAAAAAATATAGCGGTTATTTCTTGCCGCCGCATTTTTCGCATAAGCCATAAAACTGGATAACGTGATTGTTGATCTTAAAATTATACTTTTTCCCCAGGCCCTTTTCTGTTTGCTGGAGCAGCTCCACTTCTTCATCAATAAAGTCCGTATAATCGATCACCCTTTTGCAGCCGGTACAGACTAAATGATGGTGATGATGCGCTCCTTTAGGGCCTTCTGCTAATTCATAACGAGCCCTGCCATCGCCGAAATCAAGCTTATATATCATGCCAAGATCGGACAGCACGTCTAATGTCCTGTAAATAGTGGTAAGCCCGGTATTAGGGTGCTTCAAGTGAACCTTCATGTATATATCCTCGGCGCTCAAGTGGCCTTCTGATTTAGACAGGACATCAAGGATCGCCTCCCGGCCTGTAGTAAGCCGGTAGCCGCAGCCCCTGAATCTGCCGTGCCACCACCCCTCTCTACCGCATTCACCTCTTGGCATTTTTAAGATCACTCCTTGATGAAAGTGGTTTCCATTACTAAATATACCTTACTCTACGGCTTCTGTCAAGTATTTTCTGATATATTAATACTGCCCTGCCTCAATGAATAAGGCACTTCCAGATTATGCTTATCCAGCAAATCCCTGTCTTTCAATATCGCTTTGTTATCCCCGCAAGCAACAACCCTCCCCTTATCCAGCAATACCACGCGCGAACAGACCTCGAGCACCAGCTCCAGGTCATGCGTGGCGATTATCTTTGTGAGTTTTATCCCTTTAAGAAAGTTTATCAGATCGCGCCTGTGCTTCGGGTCTAAATTGCTGCTGGGCTCATCCAGCGCCAGGATCTCCGGCTTCATAGAAAGAACAGTGGCGATAGAAACCCTCCTTTTCTCGCCAAAACTTAAGTGATGAGAAGGACGGTCAAGAAAACCTGACATATCCACTTCTTCCAACGCCCCCTTGACGCGCCTATCCACTTCATCCCTGGCGAGCATCATATTGACCGGGCCGAATGATACGTCTTCGCGAACCGTAGGCATAAAAAGCTGGCTGTCCGGGTCCTGAAAAATCAGGCCTACCTTGCCCCTGATCAATGGCAGGTTATCATCATTTACATCCATCCCCAGGACCTTTACACTGCCATTACGCCTCAATATTCCGTTTAGATGCAGGAGCAGCGTTGACTTCCCCGCTCCGTTCGGCCCGACAATACCCAAAGATTCGCCTTTTGATATCTCCAGGCCTATATTGTCAAGCGCGGCCGTGCCATCAGGATAACTGTAACTTAAACCGTTGATCTCAACTGCCTTATCTGTCATTTATTGTATGTATGTGCCCGGTGAATCCCCTTGAACACATGGCCAGGTACACGGCCTCCGCCCTTTCATAACTCTTAATAAATAAAACCGCGGCGATATTAGCCAGCGCCTTCACATTAAACCATCTTGAGCCGCCGGCTGACCTGGACTCTTTTGCCTGAAGCATCTCCATCAATTCATCCTGCACAACGAAAATATAGCGATACATAAAAGAAAGCACTGTAGTCAGCAGTTTCGGGCATCTCAGGTCCTGAAGCGCCTTTAATATATAGGTAAACCTGGTACTTGAAGTAAGGAGAACCGCGCAACAAATGGATAAAGATGACTTTATCAGGACATTCCAGAAGATCATCAGGCCTTCGGGGCCTTTTTTAAAGAAAGGGATAAAGACCGTTACCATTAATACAAAAGGGACGATCACCAGCGACCTCTTAAGGATGAACAAAAGCGGCACCTTTGACAACAGGGCCAGCCGGCAGATAAGCAGCCCGTAGAATAAAAAAGCGATAAATAGACGCGCGGGGGTAAGCGCTATAGACAAAATAAAGGCGATAAAACCGACGACCTTTACCCTCGCGTCAAGCCGTTGAAACGGACTGTCTATATCGCTGTATTTATCTATATAAAAATGTTTCATTCATTTTGACGCCGCCTGATAAAGGCTGCTAATCCATACCCCGCGCCGAACACTATCAGCGTCCCCGCTATGCCCGCGGCAGCGGTAGCCAACCCCTCATTTTCCATGCCCGGCCAGGCATAATCCGGAACAGGAGAAACAAAAACAGGCCTGCCCTCTCCTTTTTCCAAGAACCCTTTTGTTTCAGCGACCTTCTCCAGCCCGTCGGGCCAGGAAGAGGCAAAAAGCGAAAGCGCCCCAGCCAGGAAAAGCGCTAAAATCAAACTGAAAAATATATCTTTTTTTCCCATAATTATGCCTCCTTATTATATATCAGATCCGGCCTTACCTTCAATACAAATCCGATAACCACTGAAGTGATCATTGCCTCGCCTATGCCTATAAGCGCGTGCACCCCTGCCATCGCGGGAAGCGCTGCCTTCAGAGGCGATGTGCCGGATATGGCCAGTTCAACGGCGCAGGCGCTGGAAGCCAGAACCACAGAGGCCCAGGCCGCGGCAGCCGCGCCGACAACCACCCCTCTATCGCCGCCTATAACCGTCCTGATACCGTTATAAATAAAATAACCCGCCCCGGCCCCTATAAAGGACATGTTCAAGATATTGGCGCCCAAGGCAGTAAACCCTCCATCTTGAAATATAAAACACTGGGCGATAAGGACTACGGCGATCACGATCGCCCCCGCGCAAGGCCCAAGCAAAACCGCTGCCAGGACGCCCCCTAACAGATGCCCGGAAGTCCCTGCCATTACGGGAAAATTAAGCATCTGCGCCGCGAAAATAAAGGCGGACGCGACACCCATTAACGGCACCATTCTATCTTTCAGTGTAGCGGCAGTCCTTTTGAAACAGAAACTTAAACCGCCTAAAGAGATCAACCACGCGGGCGCCCAGGTATTAACCGCCAGAAATCCGTCCGGTATATGCATAATCATCCTCCTTTCTGTATTTAGAAATCTACTTGTCCCCTTATGCCTCCTACGACAATAGTGTCTTTGCCGTTTACCGCGTCATCGCCGTAAGGATTCCATATTATCTGGACATCCGGGCTTAAGGTCAAATGTTCGTTCGCCTTAAAACTGTAATACGCTTCTAAATGGCGTTCGTCTTTGGCATTCAGGCTGCCGGAATCTTTGTAGTCATCCGAGGGGATCGCCTCACCGACCGCAACGGCCAATACGTCTTCATCTCTTCCCCAGAGATCACCGCTAAATTGTAATCCCGCGCTCCAGGAGTGCTCGAGGGAAAAATCGTCATCCAAGCCGCTTAGGCGCTGTTGCGGGTCCTGCCATCCATATCTGGCAAAGGCGCCAAGATTATCGCTGAATTGCTGGTCGACACTCACGCCAAACCCATAGCCCTCTTCCTTATCTTTTGTGGCGTCATGCCACTTGATATGATTCCTGTCATTTAACCAGCCGAGCAGGCGGTAATTGCCGCCTTTGCCGAATAATGCCGGTTTAAGATTAACCTGGCCTGCGAGGAACACGCCGTCAAACATATCTTCCCAGTCGCTGTCCGCGTCCATTAACACCAACTCAGCGCCCATAAACTCAGTCGGCTCCAATCCCAGGCGGATACCCGGGCTATTATCGGGGAATTCCACTGTAGGAGAATTCCTGAATATTCTGCCTAAAAACTGGGTGGTCTCATCATTGGCATATTCATTATTGTCTACATAAATAGTGGGATCGATCTTGCCGAACGTCCAACTCAACGGCATATTGTCCATATAATATTCATACCAGATTTCAGTCACGGATATGCCATTGTCCGAGTCGTCCGCGTCTCTGTTGACATTGGCAAACAGTTTGAGCTCATCCTCTACGCCTGCGCCGTCCCCTGTCTCAAGATGCAGAAATGCCCTCCCCGATCCAGCAAACTCCTTTTCAAATTCCAGATCAACAGAATAAGAAGCATCCGCCGCGTCCTCTCCCTCGCGAGAAAGGGCGTCCGCGTTTGCGTTATAAGTTGCCTGCGATATAAATGTCGCGCCCAAGCCCATGCGCAGCCCATCAAACAGTTGATAACCGGGAATCCTGTGCAATAAATGGGAATCTATATGCTTGTCAAAATCCTCTATGGTCATATCTTTAAGCTGCGCGCCCTTAGGCGCGGATTCCTGCTGCGCGAGCCGCTGCTCCAGCTCCGCGATTCTCTTCTCCTGTTTAGCAGCCGCTTCTTTCAACGCCTGTATTTCCTTCAGTAATTCCTCATTGGATACGCCTTCCCCTGCCCAGGAAGAATTTACACCGCAAAGAAAGCAAAATAATAAAACAATGACTGCGCCTTTTCTCATCTTTCCCCCTTTCTTTACCTATATATATCACCTTTTTGAAAATCGTGCTACCAGGAAAGAAAAAAAATTAAACCCCTGTCATAACCAATCTGCCGTGCTTTATGCCTTTCAGGGATATTAAACTATCGGCCAACTCCTTAAGCCCGGAGGCACTACCTTTCAAGGCAACCATCTCCAGGCAGCTATGATGGTCTAAATGGACGTGCTGGCTGGAAAGGATCAAATGGCCGAACTTGTGCTGGATATCCAGAGATTTATTTACCAGGTCCCTTTTATGATGGTCATAGATCAGGACGATGCATCCGGCAACATCTTTATTACTCTGCCAGGCATCTTCTACTACATTGTTCCTTATGAGGAATCTTATTGCCTGGCTCCTGCTGGGGAACTTCTGCCTTTTTGCCAGGCCGTCCAACTCGCTAAGCAGCCCCTCTTCCAAAGAAACGCCAAAACGCTTTATAGTTTTCATGATAACACCTTTATCACAATAGTAACACTGATTTTATTACTGTCAAGATATTTTATTGCTCTAATTCAAGCTCAAATTTACCGGCGCTGCCGTCCAAGATCACCCTGTCTTCTTTTATCTCAATCACCGTGTTCGCGCCGACCTTATCGCCTACTCCGGCGATAACGTCGTTTATCACGGCCAGAGACCCCCGGGCATCCCGGATTATCCCCTTTAAAACAATGCCCTGGTATACCTGAGCAGGCGCCTTTGTCAGCGTAAACGGATTTCTCCCCCAGGAAGCGAACGCCGTCCTTTTATAGCGCTGCCTGGTCTCGATCTCTTCAACGCTGCCCGCTCCTTTATCCTGCCGCGCTGCCGCGCGCCTTGCCCTTGAAGGCGTAACTATGCCGTAGATCAAACTGAATACCGCCGCGACACCCAACACAACCAACGCTATCAGTTTTCTATCTCTCATTTTACTCCGACAGATAAATGCCTAACGTCAACCTGCTCCTTAAGTTTGCCGGATCATCTCCGTAAGAATACAGGCTAAAGCCCTCTACCGTGACTACGCTGTTCTTAAATTCATCCAACGCCCCCAGAAATATCCCGAAATCGGCGTAGGTGGACTCCGCCTCAATGTCTATGGGCAGGATCTTATAGCCGCCTGTCCTGGACTCTATGGGCTGAGCAGGGGTTATAGAAATAAAGTTTATGCCTTTTAGTTTTGCCTCCTGCGTCAGCTCATCCATGGCCAAAGACACGCCATCCTCGGTTATTATCGCCCTTCTGACAGGGTTCTTCTTAAGATATCCTATGGCCCGATGCATCCTTGCCAGGTCTTTTTCAACAGCAGCCGCCTGAACGCGGGCATCCCTCAACTTCAGCTTAAGCGGCCTGTATAAAAAAAGATAAAGCCCCAGGCCGAAAATAACCAAAGACGCCGATACAACCGCTGCCAATCTCTCTTTCGTCATCTCCATATTTTTAAACCCTGTCAGTCCAGCCAGCATTTCAACTCAAACTCGTTGGATGAGCCCTCCTGCGCCTTTCTGGAAGCGACCAGCTTTACACTGCTGAATATGCCCTTTTCCAGCGCGAGTATAAAACCGGATATTGACCTCTCCGGCTCCTTGGAAACTGCCGTGCCCCGTATGCCTATTACCTTGTCTCTCATATTGCATTCCCTGAGATATATGTCTGAAGGCATGATATTGCTAAGCTCTTTAAATACATCTTCCCAGTACGGCTCATTGAACAGCATCTTATTTATCGCGATCTGCGCCTCGGCCTCCTTAAACTGGGATGTCAGCGCTGAGATCTCCATCGCGGCAGCGGATATCCTCTTATGAAAATTAGATAGTTGTATGCTCATACCTATATATGTGAAAAGCAATATGAGCGCGGCGGCGGCTGCCAGTCCCTCTGATACGCTGCGCCTGACGATGCGCCCTGGCTCATCCTTGATCTCCGGAGGAAGAAGATTTATGCCCTTTGCCTCGGTTAAGGCCGCGCCTATAGCCGGGACGAACAACCTGCCGGCTTCCTCCCCTCTGTCTAAAAGCGGCTCATCCACTGTAATACCCTCAAACGCGTTGCCGGGCCTTACATCCATACCCAGCTCTTTTGAAAGATACTTGTCCAGCCCTTTAAGAGAGGCGCCCGCGCCGAATAAAAGCAGCGAATCAACCTTGGCGCCGCCGCTTTCTTCGCGGTAATAATCAAAACACCGCTCTATCTCTTTTACTAAATGCTCAAGCGGGGCGCGAAGCAGGGAAAGAACGCGCCCGGCCTCCTGCGGTATGCCCTCCCTGCGCTTTAACTCCTCTGCTTCATCGCCGGAAAGCCCTACCTTCCCCTCTGCCGACGCGAGGGTGACTGTCAATGCCCTGGTAAAATCGCTTCCAGATACCGGTATCTTGCGGTAAAACTCCGGATCGCCGCCCTTAAACACAAGCAGTTCGGTAAAACGGCTGCCCATTTCCAGGAAACAATTGACCTTGCCGCCGCTTCCGGAAACACGTTCGGATATCTTCTTGAAGGCGTAGGAACAGGGGATAAACGCCGCGGGAGATATGCCTGCCTTATCCAGCAAAGATAGATAAGCGCCGACCGTCTTCTTCGGCGAAACAGCCAGGGCGACCTCGTATCTCTTTACGCCGTTCTCGGATACCTCCTTCAATACCTCAAAATCCAGGAATGCCTCCTCCAGCGAGAAGGGAAAATGGCTCTTTGCCTCCATGATCACGGCGCCGCGCAGCTCCGCTTTAGGCATATAAGGCGCGGTTATCTTCTTCAGCGAAGTCATGGGGCAGTTAATGCTCAGGATGATCCGCGATCTTTTAATGTCCACGCCCTTAAGCATATCTTTGAGCGCGGACAACACATCTTTTTCCTTCGCGGCTTCGCCTTCAGAGCGGGGAAATTCCCTGAGATCAACCTTGATCAAATGCAGGCCGTCCTCTTTCCTGGCAAACCTTGCCGATTTTATTGAACTTGTGCCTATATCAAGCCCGATGATAGTTTTCTTAGCCATTATAGTTGCCGCCATGTGCCCGGCACCTTGATTATAATACCTTCTTCATTGCCGTCCGCGTCTATATCCAGGCCCAGCCCCGCGGGCGCCTCAGGAAGATAGCTCTGGTCATAATTAATGGTTACCGTGCTGTTGCCGTTGACTATTTCATCATTGAAAAAACTATCGGCGGCAACGCTGCCGTTTATAGTGCCCCGTCTCATATCCGACTCAACGGCATATACGATCCCGGTTATTACGGCATTATTGGTCAGCCGGAACTGGCTGTTGGCCAATACGCTGCCTTCTATCAGCGTGTTGGCCCCATTGATATCGATCCTGTCCGCGGTCGCGGTAGAATACAGTATGCTGCCGGAAAGGATGTCGGGATTATCTATCCTCATTCCACCGCTGGACAACAGAGTGCAGGAGGTCAGCAGCACGTTGCCTCCGTTAACCTGCAATGTATCGGTTGTATCCGATTGATACAGGGTTGAATCGGTGAGCTCTGCCTGGTTTAAGATCCTTATGCCGCCTGAAGAAAGAAGCGTAGAATCATTAACAACGGACTGGTTTATGGCCCTGGCTAATCCTGTGCTGGAATACAATACCGTATTCGCGTTCAGTATAGAGCGGTCCTCAGCCGTAGCGTTATTTCTCGCTATCAATAGTATATCCCCTCCGCTGGGGGTAACCACGGTATCCTGCTGCAATCTAATGAGGTCGTCCGACACGATCGCCCCTGTGCCGGTAATGGTGCTGCTGCCCCTGACCCTGAAATTACTGAAATACCTGTTGCCGGACAGCACGATATTAACGACGCCGTTGGGATCCGGCTCAAATACCCCGGCATAGCCCAGATAATCCGCGCTGGTATCGTAAGTATTCATATCCGAGTCAAAATCTGTAATGATATTCGCAAAATATGTGGTATCCAGGACCGGCTTAGGCGGCGTATGGACAGGTGTTGTGCCTACTGTATATGTTCCGGTCGCGCTGACAGCGCCTTCAGAATAAACCAGCCCCCCTGTTGTTGTGGCTACTGTGCCGCCGTCGGCTACGTTCAGCGGGCCGTCGGTAATATCCCCCCTGGCGTAAATGTCGCCTCCGTTAACCACCAATGTGCCCTGGATACTCGAGGAATTGGCCGTATCTGAAAATAACGCGTAATTGAACGCCTCCGGAAGCCGGCGGATCTTCTGCCTGATCTTTCGTCTTACCTGAAGCCTGCCGCTGTCAAGCGCGGCCTCAGAGTCAACTACGATGGTAGTCCTTGTGCCCACGGACAGGTCCACGGAATAACTTCCCTCGCCGAAGCTCTCAGCAATAACAGCGCTGCCGTTATTATCGCTCCAGTCAGTATCGTCCTCCAGAAATTCCATGGCCCGCTCTATGCCTGCCTCCGCTATATACAGCGCCTGCTGCTGTTTTAACTCAATGCCTCCCATCAGCGTCTCATCAGTGATCAAAACGCTGTAGGCCACGACTATAACCGTGGCCGTTATCAGGACCAGGAACGCGACTATGATAAGGGACATCCCTTTATTATTCATTTTTTCATCACCATGGCCCGCGGACCTGGCGCAAATTTCTGGGTATTACCGCCGTAACCAGCGTTATATTCTCGCCTTCCTGGTCCAGGTTCAATTCAACCTCTATCCTGCGTATACTGTCCCTGTCGGCCAGGGAAAGATCCGGCGAGGGCGAAAGCAATGAATTGTTCAGGTCGCGGTAAGTGATCTGGAAGCTTTCAACGTTGAAGGCTAAACTGACGCTGTCGCGCTCAAGCGATGAACCGGCAACCCCGTCCCAGGAAAAGGCCGCGACCTCCGAGGCGTCGCGCAGGCCGTCGCTGTCTGTGTCCTGCCACCAAAAGGAAAGCGAATTTTCCTCTGCCGAGGTGATCTCTTTCGCCTCATTTAATTCGCGCGTCAGGCGCTCGATCGCGACCAGGCCGTCCTGCCTTAAACTGCTGCGCATATACGTGCTTGATGCCTCTCTAAGAATGACCGTAAAGGAAAGCCCTATTGTGCCAAACAGCATGGCAGACAACAAGACAGCTATCGTAAGCTCTAACAGCGTAAAACCGCCTTCTCTTGTTATCGCAGCCATCGCGCGTTATCTTGGGTCGGGATGATATTCGCTTGCCACAGACCTTAACTCTACCTGCGCTGTGCCTGCCTTATCAGGCCAGGACACTGTCACGATGATCCTTTTGGCATCGGTAGTCCCGTCCGCGGACGGACTTGCCGCGTTGAAGTCATTTTCCGGGACGTTTTCCACCGTGACCGCGCGCGTAAATCGGGAGTAATCCGGCATCGCGCCTGTGCCGTCATAGTCGGCGCCGCTTACGTCCTGCGGCGGGTCCTCGCTCAAACCGTCATAATCATCAACATCGTCAAAGTTGCTTCTGGGCGCTGATTCTTCAAGGCCGAAAGCAGCCCCTGTGTCGGGGTCGTCAAAGCCCTTGCTCAGGATCTCATCCATCAGGTCCCTTGACAGCGTTGTGGCGGTAACCAGGTTTTCAATATTGGCGGAGCCCTGCATAACCACCGGTATGATCTCCAGCAATATCACGATCCCGGATGTGATAATAACAATTGAAATGAGGACCTCCAGCAGCGTGAAACCTCTCACGGCTGGGTATCGCGGCTGATATTGGAGACATATATACAGCTGGCGCCGTTGGTTTCCGTGACGGTATCGGTGCCGGATATCGCGGCGCTGCCGTTGCCGGCAGGGCCGACTGAATAAATTATATAAAACTTATTATTTGTGCCGCCGTTCACCCACACGTAATCGGCGCTTGAGGCGCTGAACGGATCAGTGGGCACAAAATCAATGATATTTGGCACGGCGGTGGACAGCGCCGTCTGAAGCGCGGCAGAGCCGGTGGCAGGATATGCGTTATTATTATGAATATAGTAACTCTCAACCGCCGTCTGAAGCGTGCGCAGCTCTCCCTTCGCCTTGGCAATATTGCCCTCGTCAACCATGCCCTTAAAACGCGGCAGCGCGATGCTTACCAGAATGGATATCACCGCGATGACGATCAACAGTTCGATCAATGTAAATGCCTTTCTCATCTCCTACCTCCTTAGTATTTTCATCATATCAAAAATCGGCAGCAGCATTGACAGCATAATAAACCCCACCATGCAGCCCATTACGGCTAAAAATAAAGGCTCGATCACAGCGGTCATTTTCTTGACCGCGTGGCCTAAAGACATATCGTAGAAATCGGCTACCTTATTCAGCATCTTATCCAGCGCGCCGCTTTCCTCGCCCGAAGAGATCATCTGCACGGTATCCGGAGGGAACTCATTGCTCACCTTTAAGGTGGCTGCTATGCCTTCCCCTTTCTCTACCGCGCCGCGCACATTGTCTATCACGTTCTCCAGGACCTCATTGCCTATGACGCCTTTGACCGTGGCCAGCGCCTCTAATATCGGAACGCCGCTGGCTATGAGAGTGGACAGCGTCCGGCTGAATCCCGATATCGCGGCCTTACGATGCAGGGGGCCCAAAACAGGCAGGTTCAGCTTCAACCTGTCGCATTTAAGCCGCCCTGACTTTGTCCCGGCGTAGTATCTGAGCGCCAG
Source organism: Candidatus Omnitrophota bacterium (assembly GCA_028707125.1). Lineage (NCBI taxonomy): Bacteria > Pseudomonadati > Candidatus Omnitrophota > Candidatus Omnitrophota bacterium. The sequence goes on along the minus strand of JAQTUX010000001.1, from coordinate 631,624 downwards.
GCCGGATACAATGATAAATAATATGATAGCATACCAGAAATGCTTTATCCCCATGCCTATCTTGTAGAGGATCAAGGTGGGTAAAGGCAGCGTTATGCCCGCCTTCAGGAAGATCTGGGCAAACTGGGGAATAATAAACGTGACCACAAAAAGTGTGACTGCTATTCCGGCGGCCAACAGTATGGCGGGATAAAAAAGCGCGCCTTTTATTTTCTGCCTTAAATCCTCCTGCTGTTCGGCAAATACGGCATATCTGGCTAAAATAACGTCCAGCTTGCCGCTGGACTCACCCGCCCTTACCATACTTATGAATAACTGCCGAAAGACACCGGGGTGCCTGGACAATGCCTGGGAAAAACTCTCCCCTGCCTCAACGCCTCTGGCAACGCCGCTTATGATCTGCCTCAACCTTCTGTTTTCGATCTGCCTGCTGATCGTATCCAAACTGGTCAATATACTTATACCCGAGCCGATCATATTGGAAAGCTGCACGTTAAAGATGATCATATCTTCCGTGCTTACTCTTTTCAGCCCTTCAAATAACGACTCTATCTTAATGCCGGGCAGGGATTCCCTGACCTGCGTGGCCATATACCCCATCTTGCGCAGCCGCTCCACGACCTCGTCTTTTGCCGCCGCCTCCATCGCGCCCTTAACGGCGCTGCCGGCCTTATCCCGCGCCCTGTAATTATATACGGCCACTTATTCCTCCCGCGTCACGCGAAGGACTTCCTCCGTAGTGGTAAGCCCCTGCTTTACCTTATCAATGCCGTCCTGCGTCAGAGTGACCATGCCGGAGGCGACTGCCTGTTTGCGTATCTCCTCCAGCGCCGCCTTGGCAGTAACGAGGTTGCGTATATTGTCGTCAAAAGGCATCAGCTCAAAGATGCCTATCCTGCCTTTATATCCGCTGTTCCTGCATCTGTCGCAGCCCTTTCCTCTATATAATTTTACCTCTTTAAGAATACCGATGCCCTTCAGTTCCGCTTCTGTGGGCGCATACTCTTCCTTGCAATCCTTACATATGGTCCTTACCAGCCGCTGCGCCAGCACGCCGATAACAGAAGAAGAAAGCAGATACGGCTCAACCCGCATATCAAGCATTCTGGTTACCGCTCCCGCGGCGTCATTGGTATGAAGCGTAGAGAAAACAAGGTGGCCGGTCAGTGCCGCGTGCACAGCTATCTCCGCGGTCTCAAAATCCCGTATCTCGCCGACCATAATGATGTCGGGGTCCTGCCTCAATATTGAACGCAAGCCGCCGGCAAAGGTCATCTCTACATTGGGGTTCACCTGGATCTGCCGGACGCCTTCCAGCTTGTATTCCACGGGGTCCTCTATGGTTATGATATTTTTCTCAACCTTGTTTATCTCATTCAGCGAGGCATAAAGCGTGGTGGTCTTTCCGCTGCCTGTGGGGCCGGTCACCAGGATTATCCCGTGGGGCCGGATGATAAGTTTATGGTAACGGCCTAAAATATCTTTGGAGAAACCCAGCTGGTCCAGCCCTAAGAGCGCGTTGGACACATCCAGTATGCGCAGCACAATATTCTCTCCGTATATGGTGGGAACGCAGGAAACTCGGATATCTATATCCCTGCCCTCTATCTTGACGCTGAACCTGCCGTCCTGGGCCGCCCTTCTTTCCGCGATATCCAGCCTGGCCATTATCTTGATCCTGGAAATTATGGTTGACTGCAGGTGTTTGGGGGGAGATGCCTCCTCCTGGAGCATCCCGTCTATGCGGAACCTCAGCCGGAGTGTTTCCTTCTCCGGCTCTATATGGATATCGCTGGCCCTGGCGCTTACGGCCTTCATAATGATCAAGTTCACCAGCTTTATTATTACCGGCTCCGCGACGATCTCTTCTATCTTTTTGATGTCATCGGACTTGTCTATGTCTATGCCCACGCCTTCGGCGTCAATGGCCTTGATTATCTCTTCAATGCCGCCCCTTGCCCCGTAATAACGGCTGAGCGCCTTCTTTATTTCATCCGTAGTCGCCACCGCCGGCTCAATAATCAGCCCGGTCTTCATCCTTAGATCATCCAGTGCAAAGACGTTCCACGGGTCGACCATGGCGCAGGTAAGGCGGTTGCCTATCTTTAGCACGGGGATGAGCTCGTATTTTCTGGCTGACTCTTCAGGCACCAGGTCAATTACCTTCTGGTCTATGAGATAGTTATCCAGCTCTACGCGGGGAAGCCCCAGCCTGGTACCCAGGAAGGCGACCAGGTCCTCTTCCGCGATGATGCCTAATTTCACCAGGGCCTTTCTTAACCTCTGGCCGCTCCTCTTCTCTTCCTCTTTGGCCTTATTGAGCTGTTCGGCGGTTATGACGCCTTCATCTACCAGGCTCTCGCCTAATGATTTTCTCTGCTTCTGCATCTTATACCCGCGGATAGATTACTGTTTTGTCTCGTTTTCTTCCACAAACCGCTTTATCTCTTCCATGTTCTCCAATATCAGCCGCGCCTTGGACAAGCCGAAGGAAAAAGGATACTTGTCTTCTTCATTCCGCTTTAGAATAATAACCGGTTTCCCCTTGAATTCGCTCTTCTCGATCATGCCTCATCCCCTTTCATTTTTTGACATCTATAATATTATTAATATATTATAGCAATTTATAAATATTTGTATATCAAAAAAACGAGGCACTGATTACTCAGTGCCTCGTTCCGTCTATATTGTACAACTGTATTTTCTCAGTTTACAACTTGACTACGTTCTTGGCTTGATCGCCTTTAGGGCCCTTTTCCACTTCAAACTCTACTTCCTGACCCTCTTCCAGAGTTTTATAGCCGTCACCCTGAATCGCGCTGTGATGTACGAATACATCCGTGCCTGACTCGGTGGTGATGAAGCCATAACCCTTCTGGTTGCTGAACCACTTCACTTTACCTTTTGCCATTACTTACTACCCTCCTTTCTTTTAATTTAGCGTAGTAAATAATGGCGGAACTGCAAAAAAACCGTAAGGAGAGTGTTTTCTTATCCTTACGGGCCAAGATTCCTACTCCTTTATTTACTACCATCTACTGCTTGAGCTATTATATGCCGCTTTTGCCGTTTGTCAACTAAAATCTTCAATAAATTTAAGCGGCAAAATGCCTTAGTCAGATGGGGTTGCGGCGTTCAGGTATGCCTTTAATTTCTCCCAGGTACGCGGCCCTACCTTGCCGTCCACTTCCAGCGCGTTGTTCGCCTGGAATGTTTCTATCGCCTCCCTGGTCATCGGCCCCATCTTTCCGTCAATCGCGCCCTGATAAAGCCCGGCGTTCTTTAATGCCTGCTGTATCTCATTTATGGATGACGGCCTCTCTGTTGCCTGCTGCGCCGCTGCCGCGACCGGCTGTTGCGCCGTTTGCGCGAGCGGTTTTACCTCGGTAACGGATGCCCCAACGCCCTCCTGGATAAGGCTGTCTGCCGGTTCCATTTCCTCGCTAATGGCCTCTTCCTGAGGTTGCTGCCCGCAGCCAAGAACAAAAAACAAACTCACGAGAACCAAGCCATAAAACATCCTGTTCATTTCCATTGCCTCCTGATATTAGTGTTATTTAGTTGCCTGATAAACAGCGTAAGCAGCAGCCACGCCTAAGGCCGTATTAAGTAATGCGCAACCCGAAACAAAAAACGTGAAAATAGCGATCACCGCGGCATAACAAAGCCTCTTGGTCATACCACCTCCTTCTTTTCGCTATTATACCTGTTTAAGGGATTAAAACAATAAAAAACTGCGCGAGGCGTTAAACAGGCCGCATGCCGGAAAGCAGCGCCTTTACGCGCTCGGTGATAAGTGAAAATTTCTTCTGCTCAAACCACTCTTTCTTAAATATGCTGCCGCCGAAGGCGACCGCCGAGGCGCCGCGGGAAAAAAACAGGCGGATATTCTCCGGGGTCACGCCGCCGCAGGCAAGCAGCGGTATATCCTTAAAAGGCCCTTTTATCTCCTTAATGTATTCCGGGCCGAAAAAGCTGACAGGGAACACCTTCACCATAGTAGCTCCTGCCATCCAGGCATTGTATATCTCCCGCGGGGTCAGCGCGCCGGGAAATACGGGTATCTTCTTTTTGGCGCAATATTTCACTACAGCGGGCACTAATATGGGGGAAACAATGAATGTGGCTCCGGAATCAAGCGCCAGCCGAAGCTCATCCATATCCAAAACAGTGCCTGCCCCTATTGTCAGGCGGCCGTTGGCTGACTTGACCATCTGCCTGATCAAGTCAGGCGCGCCTGATGTGTTCATCGTCACTTCAACGGCCTTGAGGCCGGATGAGGCCAGCGCCTCAACAAGCGGCTCAACTACATCCGCTTCTATCCCGCGTAGTATGCCTAAGACCGGCTGCCGCTTGAACTGCTCCACATCCATGCCTAATCCAACTCCGGGTTCATCAGGCCTTCGTAAAACTCGCGGTAATTTTCCTTTTTACTGCTCTTGCGCAGCGCCATCGCCGCGCGGGGATGCTCATTCATCATGCCGGATATGGCGTAAGGTATGATATATCCCCATTCTATCTTGTCCCTTAACGGCACAAACTCCTGAGATATCAGATCAAGTATGGGCCTGATGTCAAACTTCGGGTTCTTCAGGAAGCCGATCAGCAACTCCAGCGGGCAGTTACCCGCGGCGCGGCCGATGCCATAGACCGTGGCGTCAAGATAGTTGGCGTTGTGGATGATCGCCTCAATGGTATTGCCGAAGGCCAGCTGCTGATGGTTATGGCCGTGGAAGCCCACCTCCCTGGTCTTCAATATGCCCTTAAATCTCTTCACCAGCCATTCAACCGGCTCCTGATAAAGCGCGCCGAAGCTGTCCACGATATAGACCACGCCTACCCTGCTCTCTTCCTCTATCTGATGAAGCGCCTCGTCCAACTCAGCGCCCTGGTCGCGGGATATCGCCATTATGTTGATGGTGGTCTCATAGCCCTTTTCGGCAAAGTTATTCACAAGGTGTATGGCCTTGTCTATCTCCTTGACATAAGAGGCCACCCGTATCATATCAACGGGGCTCTCGGCAGAAGGATTTATCTCCTCTGTGTCCACGCGCCCGACATCCACCATGACAGAGATCTTTGTGCGGGACTCCACCCCCTCTTTCAGCCGCTTTATCTCATCGTCGTCGCAGAACTTCCACAGGCCGTACTCTTTGGGGGAAAAGAGTTTTTTGGAATTCTTGTAGCCGATCTCCATATAGTCAACGCCCGCCAGCGAGATGGCCTTATATACCTTGCGCACAAATTCGCGTTCAAAGTTATGATCATTGATAAGCCCGCCATCGCGGATAGTGCAGTCCAGCACCTTGATCTGTTCTCTATACATCTATTCCCTCCTCTACCTATGCCGCGAAGAACCCGAAGTAAGTCAAGACAGCGCCCAATATAAGCACAAGAGCCGAATGGGCGGCCAGCAGGCATTCGTTGTCCCTGTAGATCTGCATGAATTTAGATACTGTATTCGGCAGGATAATTATCCATATGCCCTTGATGAGCGCCAGCCAGCCGATGACTGTGATCATCACAGTCCAGTCAGCCACCCATATGTTATGGTTAAGTATGATCACGACCCCGATAACAAGCGCCAGCATCCCGCCGTAAAATACGAGGGCGGCATTTTTGCAGAAGTCATCCATTACCTGCTGAAAGGCCTTGCGATTGAACATAAAGCCCACTCCAAGGATCAGATAACACAGGCCAAAAATCTTCGCTATGAATACCGAGTTTTCCATCTCTGCCTCCTTTTTTACGATTATATCACTGCGCGGGCTGGCTCGGTTGTTTCTCAGGCCCTTAATTTACGGCGTATGAGTTTCTGGCGATACGAGAGAACCCTGTCTGCCAACTCGTTCATTAACCTCAAGGCCTCCAGCTTATTCTTGGGCGATACCTCAAGGCCTCTCAATATCTTCTCCTTCTGAGTTTCCCACTTAGATATCATTTCATCCTCTGAATGGTTCTTAATTCCTTTATGTCCTCTTTATCTCTGCTACGCCCTATAGCCTTTTTCATCTTTATTAGATCTGCTGGAGCGATAACCGGAAGCGCCAATCTCCCTACTTTAATTCTCTTCGCGTTCTTGATAGCTCTCTTGAAATCCACCGGTGATTTGATAATTATGTCTATCTCTTCATAGCTCTTCTTGTCCTTGTAAAAGTTGATTGCCTTTATATGTTTGCGCCTGATTAAGTCATCGCGTATATCCTTATCAGCTATGCTAATCGGATCAATCGGCTGTTTGAGGCGAAAACCTGACTTTTTTAATATCTGGACGACCCCGCGCAGGTTTGTATCGGTCATCTCAACAATGATGTCCATATCAAAGGTGCTTCTGTATCCTCCAAGCAAATTAAAGGCTATGCCTCCAACTAAAACATACCTTACCTTTTGCTTCTGAAATTCACGCAGTACTTCTTCATAAATTATCATGGTTCTTATTATACTCCCCCACCTTATAACTCTACAAGGGGAATTTGTATGAAGATGCGGGCAAAGCGGGTATATGCCGTTAAATTTTACCCTCAACCGCAAAGCTATTAATAAGTTTGCAAAGATTATTTTTAAACCTGTTGCCGTGGATAAATTTATTGGCAACTTCCCGTGCTCTGCCCGCGAGTTTCTTTCTTAAAGCGCGATTTCTTATCAATGCCTCGTATTTATCGGAAAAATCCCCGTTATTCGCGTCGAAAAATAACGCGGCGCGCTTGAACTTCTCCAAAACCGGAAGCCGGTTTAAAAGCAGGGCATTGCCGCAAAACGCTCCTTCGTGGGTGCTCAAAGAAAACGATTCGCTTAAGGAACTGTTTATATAGATATCGCTTAAATAATAATATTGGAACAATTCGCTTTTCTCCAGATGCCTTTTATAAAAGAACTGGCCTGGGAATCTCCTGCAGAGCTTTAACAACCTTTTATACAGGTCTTTCTCCAGCGACCTCCCTACAAAAAAGAGTTTAAGATGCCGGCGCCTCTCGAGGATCCTGTGCGCTTCCTCAAGCAGAATATGGGCCCCCTTTATCCTCTCAAGCCTGCCCACATAAAGCGAAACAATGTCGTTCCTTTTTATGTTGTGCGTATCCCTTATCTCTTCGATCCTCTTTCTGTCCGCCCTGAAGGTCTCGATCGTATTCTCAATAACAACCACCTTGTCTATGGAAGAAGGGAAATATCTGATGAAATTATCGTATTCATAAGCGGAAGGGCAGATTATCCTTTCCGCCAATTCAATCATCTTCTCCTGATTGCGCAGGAAGTGGTTTAACGTCCGGAATCCGGATTCTTTTTCCCTTCTTAATATGCTGTGAAAATGATATATAATCTTAGGTTTTCTTCCTTTTTGCATTTTAATTTTCTTAAGCTCGCTGGTCCAGTTCACAAAATGATGGATTATGTAGCCAAATTTACACCAGTCATATTCTCTCAGGAACGCCCCGAGATTGCGGTAGCGTTTTATGGAACCGTTCGGAAACAGCAGTTTAACCGGGTATTTCCTGGCAAAATCAGAGCTTATAAGGACGTAAGTTTCGTAGCCCATAGCCAACAGGCTGTCCCTGCTCTGTTCTACGATCTGACCTACCCCGCCGCAATATGACTTACCGACGGGGTATTCAAATGAAATAAGAAGCACCTTCTTCATGACAAGACTCCTCACTGAAAGTTTTCCCGGGAAATATCAGATTATTGTTTGGCCATAAACAACGTCTGCGCGGGATAGGCGGACTTTATACTGCGTTTTACCAGTATCGGTCCGGCGCGAGATTTTGTGTTCTAATTACCCAGGGCCTTAAGGTATTTGTAGTAATCGCTGTCGGTAGTCAGGATCAGCGTTGAATTTTCGTCGATAGTGCCTTTATATGTTTCCAATGTCTTAAGGAGCGAGTAAAATTCGGGGTTCTGCTCATAAGAGCCGGCGTAAATATTAATCGCTTCGGCATCTGCCTTCCCGACGATCGACTGCGCCTGCCGGTAGGCCTCAGAGGTGATCAATTTCAACTCTTTACCGGTCTGGCCTTCGATCTCGGCGGATTTTCCAAATCCTTCCGAACGGTATTTCTCGGCGGCGCGTTTTCTCTCGGCGATCATCCTGTCATACACCTTATTACGCACTTCCTCCACATAATTTATGCGCTTTACGCGCACATCCATGATCTCGATCCCGTATTGCGGAGCGAGGACCTTTGCCTTCTCCAATATGGCGCGGGTTAATTTTTGCCTTCCTGTCTCAATGCGCTCCAAAGCCTCCTCGCTGACAATGGCATCATCCCCGAGATCTTTGCTCTCCAATATGCGGTTTGAGTCCCTTACCGCCTCAACCAGAAGATTCCCCGTAACGGCGTCTCTGGTGGCTGAATTGATGATATCATTCAGGCGGCTGCCGGCGCTTAACTCATTGCCTACGGACTGCAGGAACTTCAACGCGTCCACTATCTTCCAGCGCGCCATTGTGTCTACCCATATATATTTTTTGTCTTTTGTGGGTATCTGATTCGGCTCACCGTCCCATTCCAGAAGCCTCTTCTCAAAATAATGCGCCTGTTGAATAAAAGGCGTCTTAAAATGCAGGCCCGCGGATGTTATCGGCTCTCCCACCGGCTTGCCGAACTGAGTGACCACTACTTGTTTTGTTTCATCCACTATAAATAACGCCCCGCTCGCGAACGCGAACACAACAATTATAGCCAGTGAAAAAACCAATCCCACAATAGTCCCTAATTTGCCTTCTTTCATTGCTTGGTCCCTCCTTTCTTGCCGATATCTAACAGCGGCAATATGGAAGATTGCCTTGGGTCAATAACATATTTTTCCTTTGCCTTGGGCAAAACTTCGGCGAGCGTCTCAAGATACAACCTCTTGCGGGTGATCTCCGGAGCCTTTTGATATTCGCTTAAAGTAATTAAGAATCTATCCGATTCGCCTTTGGCCCTGTTTATCTTATCAAGGGAATATCCTTCCGCCTCGCGGATAGTCCGCTCCGCTTCTCCCCTGGCCTTTGGTATGGCTTTATTATATGCCTCCCAGGCCTGATTGATCATTTTTTCCTTTTCCTGCTTTGCCTCATTCACTTCGTTAAAAGCCGGCTTTACCTTATCAGGAGGGTTTACATCCAGCAGCTTTACCGTGATGACCTGCACTCCCGTCTGGTAATCATCCAGGATCTTTTGCATCTCGACTTGAGCCAGATGATCTATTTCTTCCCTTTTAATGGTTAATACCTCATCCACAGTGTAATCTCCCACAAACCTGCGCATGACTATCTCGGAAACGTCCCTTATGATCTTGAGGGGATCACGCACAATAAAGAGCAGCTTTATGGGGTCTTTGATCTTAAACTGCACGATCCAGCGCACATCAAGTATGTTTAAGTCCCCCGTAAGCATAAGGGACTCTTCCAGGTCTGCTCCATAATAACGCCCTGCCCTTGGCCCTTTATCCATACTCCTTATCCCAAACTCTTCCTTAAAGATCTTCTCCACCTTGATGGGGGTCACCCTGTCAATAAAAGGGATCTTCGCGTGCAGCCCGGGCGAACTTAAGGCGCTATATTTACCAAACCTCTGGATCACGCCCACCTCATCCGGGCCTATGGAATAGACCGCGCTTTTCAGCCCCGCGATAATTATCAGGGCTAATGCTATCCAGGTGACATATCCGCCGTAATTAGAAAACTTCTTTTTGCCTATGTCTATTATTTCATCAGGGGTAGGGACATTTTGCCATTCCATGGACAACCTCCTTATAAGTTATTATGTTACGCGAAAAACAAAACCGCCATCTCGCATTAACGCGCAAGATGGCGGCCCGACCATCCAAAACCTTCAGAAAACAACCTTACTTCTGAACCCGCGAATATTCTATAACATTATATGACTACTTTAAAGAGTTTTATGCCTTTTGTCAAGCATAATCGAACTAAGAGGCAACGGGCCCTGCCGAGCCATCCCCGAAGCGCCCTTAAGGAACAATGCACCTGCCCATAAACGTCTGGCCTGCCGCCACTTTATCTCCAACCCCCACAAGCAACTCTGTCCGCGGAGAGATATAAAGCTCAACGCGCGAACCAAACATAATCATGCCCAATCTCTCCCCTTTTGTTACCATCTTCCTGGGTGCCACATTGCAGACAATCCTTCTTACAATGCTCCCGCATATCTGCTTGACCAGCATCGCCCCGCACTCTGTCTTTATCGCTACGGTGTTGGATTCGTTGTGAACCGCGGCCTTATGCCCGGAAGCGATATGAAACCTGCCCTTTTTATATTCCACCTTCTCGATCTCGCCGTTATAAGGCAGGCGCTGGACATGCACATCAAAGATGGAAAGATAGATCCCTATACGCAGGAATTCTTTCCCAAGCTCTTCCACCCTGACAATATCAATATCGGCGATCCTGCCGTCGGCAGGAGCGACTATGGCGAAAGGGTCATCAGGGATGTCCCTTGCGGGATCCCTGAAAAACAATAAAAGCAATGCGCAGGCCGCGATAAAAATATACCTCTGGTCGGGAAATATCAAACAGAAGGCCAGGCAAAACGACAGCGCCGCCAAAAGAACATAACGTGCCTCGTACGCGATATGAATGGCCTTAAATATGTTTCTAATCGCCGCCTCCTTTGATCTCCCTGGCCAGATCATGCAAGATAACCGCCCTGGAGGTATCTAATTCCTCTCTGGCGCTAAAGCTGAGATCCTCACAAGCCCTTATCGATAAGGGCTTGCCGGAAGGAAATTCAAGGCATCTGCCTCTATTAGGCATCAGCACGCGGCCGTCCGACACCTTAGACATCAATGGCTGTGATAAAACGGCCGTCTTGGGGCCGGTGCCGATCAGAGAATTACCGATAAAACACCTGGGCCGTTCAATGCCCAGCAAATGCAATAACGTCGGAGCGATATCTACATGGCCCCCTACAACCGGCATTATGCCTTTTGGGTTGTCGCCGGGGATCCTGATAAAGAGTGGAACGCGGCTTAATCCCGCCTCTAACATCTGTTCCGAAAGCGCCTCTGCGTCAGGCACTGCGAACTGAAGCAGGTCCGCGTTAACAGGCAGACGAGCCCTGTGGTCCCCGTATATAACTACAACAGTATCCTTGAGCAATCCCGCGCTTTTTAAATCACGCAGGAACTGACCTATGCACTTATCTTCATAATACATGCAATGCAGGTAATCGCCGAGCATGGTGCCTTCTATCTTCCCTAAGTCTAAACTCTTATACTCATCGGGTATATTATCGAACGGGTAATGGGAGATAATGGTAGCCAGGAAGGCAAAAAAAGGCCTTCTCAGTTTTTCCAGGTCCCTGACCATACGGCTTAGAAATATATGGTCGGCAAACCTTCTTCCCAACAGTTCTCCCTCCCCCATTTCTTCCAGGAACAGAGAATGCTCAATGCCGTAACGCGGATACACAACGGCCATATTCCAGGTATCCCGAACGATGGCCTGCGCCGAGAAAGTTGTATAGCCGGCGTCCTTAAGAAGACGCGGTAGGGCCACGAAATGGTTGTAAGGCCTTCGAAAGACAACCGCCCCCCGGTTGAGGGGATGCAGAGAGTTCAAGACGCAAAAATCGGCATCGGAACTTGTCCCGTCGGCCGTCTGGTCAAATATATAGGGATAATACAGCGCCTCCTCAGATAACCGGTTTAAGAAAGGGGTGACCTCCTGGCCGTTGATCTTTTTACCTATGACAAACTGCTCCAGTGACTCAACCTGTATCAAGAGCAAGTTCTTGCCGCGGGCCAGGCCAAATGTGCCTGCGTCTTTTGCCCCTTCTGCCCGCTTCTCAAAAAACGCCCGTAACTTCCGCTCCGCGTCAGGACTCAACCTGCTGCGCAGGCAACTTTCCCGTATCAGCCGCAAAAGGTCAAATAAATGGTTGTTCAACACTCCCCATCTCTGAAGGAAGAGGCCTTCGCGGCAGACCCTGTCCCTATTACTGTAATCATGCATATTACTGTATAATAGGCGTATACTCGGCAGGCCTATCGCCAGGAAGACCAGAAAGATAAAGATATACCGGCATATTATGCGTAATCCCCCAAGCGGCCGCTGAAATCTTATGGAATTCTTGTAACCTAAGACAAAAAGCAGTATTCCCAGGGGAAAAAATAGCAGCACCATATCCCTCAAAGATACAATGCCATATACGCTCTCACGCCATTCTATCAGCTGATGTGCTTCTGCCAGCGACCAAAACGGAACAGGTATGCCAAAATAACGCCTGTAGAGGATATCTGCAAAGATCAAGAGGGAAAAAAACGACACTAATAATGCGGCCGCTCCCTTGCGCATAAATACCGGCAACAACGCCAAAGGTAACACAACCAGAGCCGATTCGGAGGTAATGCTTCTAACGGTTACAACATCAAGGCCTAAACCTGCAATTTCCATAAAGAAGACGCTTATGAAAAACAGCGCTGTCCAGCCCCACAGCAACGAACCTGCCGCTATGCCGACAGAAGCAAGAAATCCCTGCCGGCGTGATGCCGACCGCGACAACCACACCAAGAGGAGTGTAAGCAACAGAAACAGAGTTCCCTGCCAATAAAGGATCTTCATAATAATGAATAACGGCCGTGCCGGATGTTTTATTTAATTATAATTCCCATATCTTGTTATGCAAGAGATATTTCCCCCTTAACAACCCTCTTCCTCGCGGGGGAGCCCATAAAGCGTCTGGAGTTTCCGGAGTTTCTTATTTGTCGGTGAGTGTGCGGTTCTGTGCGGCTGGCGGCGGGTGGCGGCGCCGCCAGCCCCAGCGTCCACTTTTCAATCGTTTAATAATAAGAAAAGTGCTTGCACTTTACGCAGTAAAGTGTCCGCTATGCCGCATTTAACGAGTAAAAGCTGGCGGTGCGGCATACTGCGCCTCTCCTGAACGACGCTTGAGAAGCGCGAGCAAAAGGGCAAATTTTTGGCGGCGGAAAAATTTGCCCTTTTGCATAAGAAAACAGCTTCAATTCAGAGGATTTTGAGGGGTGGAAAATAATTCTACTATAGATTGCAGACAAAAAAAACCGAATTCTGTTATCCCCCTCATTAAAAATTGTTTTCCATCTCTTGCTTATAATCTAAATAAACATATATTTGTTCAGATACTGCATCTAGAAATGTGGTGATTCTTCCCATAACTTTTCGCAAGGTATCAAGGTTTAAATGTTTAATATCCTTGAGTAAAAGATTACCATCTTTATCATATGGATAGCGATACCCCTCAGCGTCATTGTTTATCGTAGCTAATTCCTTAATAACCTTCTCAGCAATATTTACTGGCCTTCTGTCTTTGCTGTTCTCATTTACTTTACAAATAATCTTTTTGGCAATAAGCCATAATTCATAAATCTTGTGATGCTGAGGAAATCTTTCATTTTTGTTTAGAAGGATGTTTCCTTTGTATATGATATTTTTTAGCTGTAATTCAATATGATGATGGTAGAGGAATAAAATCGGATAAACTTTAGCGTCTATGTAACTACTTCTTCTTGCAGAACGGCAAACCGAGTTAACTAATATTTCTGCCGCACGGAGATAGCCATCAATATACAAGTGCATCTCTTCATGGGTAAAATGAAAACAAGCATTATATTGCCATTTATTAGAAGGCGTAAAAATACTATCGCCTTTTTTAGGCCAAGGCAATTCTTCTTCACTTTTAATAATTCGCATTTTGTTTAATTTTTAGCGATACACAAAACTTACCGTTCAGGGAAAATTATAGAAAGCTCCTTATTTCATTTTTAGCTAAGGTGATAACCAACCTCAAAGATAATTAGCTTATTTTCTCCGTGTTCCTTCATTGCAGAAATGATATCAGGGTTAATTTTAACATTTTCTTCAGCGACATCAATACTCACATACTGCTTGTATTTCTCTTCAGTAACACGACCAGCTAAGTCCATTGAGAACCCATTCTTCAGCAAGCATATCGTATCTGGATCTGCACTACCATATTTAATTTTTTCATAAAAAGTTTTATCAAGCAAGCCAAGATCGTTAAGAACTTCAATATATTTTATTAGAACGTTATCAATGAAATCTTGTTCTTCTTTAATACGCACAATAGCCAAGTTTACTCGTTGAGCCGGAGGTTTTCTACTAATATCTACGAACAATGGGGAAAAATCACTCTCTTTGCGTTTTATTTCTCCCCACTTTTTACCAAAATACACTATCTTATCTTCAACTTTATCCCAGTGGTCTAGAAATTTCCTTATCATCATTTTATACGGACTGCCACTCATGCGCCATGAAAGCAGCATCGCATAAAAACTTTGAGCTTTCGGATTCTCCAAACGCAACAGGTTACTTACATTTTCCCTAGTTAAGCTTTCATTAAAATCTATTAAGGTAATAAACAATTTAGCTATAGTGCTGAGTAGATTATTTAAGTCATCAATTTTAGTATTTTTATCAATCGTTTCAAATAATTTTTGCAAATTGAGTTCCTTTTCTATAATATCAAATTCGGTAACATTATTCTTAAAGCATGCTTTGCCGATCTCTGATTGCGCGTATTTAGCTTTACTAGTCTTAGTAGTCTCAGGCTCGATATTTTCCAAATATTCTAAAGCTTTCTCAATTTCCTCTTTTTTTTCTTCATTGATTGCAGTATTCTTTTCTTTATCAAGTAATAATACGTTCTCGATTTTATCACTAATTTTTTTATCGTCTTTAACCCTGTGTTTCAAGAAATTCTTTATATTTACTCCTTTTCTGGCGAAAATTCCTCCTACAACATATATGTCAGGTTCTAACATTTTTAAGTTACCGAAATTTTCCTTAAAAACATCTTTAAAACGACAAACCCTACCTGCAAGATTTCTAAATTGTGAACTCGATAAATATCTTGTCCCGATGGAACAGTTAAGTACAAACATTTTTTCCGCAGGAATATTTACTCCTTCTAACAGAGTAGAACTTGTCACGATAAATTTAAACTCGTGCATTTTAGTGAAAATGTCTTCTGCGTATAATCGAATAATGTCTGGCATAGACCCATGATGATATACGACTCCCCCTTTAATGCACTTCAACAAATTGTAGTCTTCGTGCAGATATGACGAAATATCTTTACATAGTTCTTCGACCTCTTTATTTATTCCATTTAAGCTACCATTTTGAGAAGCTAAATCTAATGCGGCTGTTTCTAAATCTCTTGTGCGGTTTAAATATACGATATTTTTTACTCCCTTATGGTGCATTATAAAAGAAATATCATCATCAAACAATGGCCCTTCTATGTTCAAAGGTTCGTCAATAAATTGATCGTATAGATAGAGCCTGTATCTGTTTTTCTTTTCGCAATAATAGTATCTTTCTACTTTTATATTTTCCTCGACTTTCTTTTCTTCTATTTCATACTTCATGTAGGGAATCTTCAAACTATTTACATCTACTAAAAAAGGAGTAAAAAATTGAAATTCTACTCTTGAATTCCTCTTTTTCGAAAGCATTAATACCTGCGCCAAGAGTACGTCTCTAGCCTCTCCATATAATAAATTATGGGCTTCATCAACAAGAATCAAATCAAGTCCCAATTTCTCATTCTCTTCAAGCAATCTCAAAAGCCTTTCTTGTGTCAAAACGGCAACAAAATTTTTCTCATTTCCTTTGTACATATCCTGATGAACAATTATTCTATTAATTTGTTTCGCTAAATCTTCATTTCCCATTATTCGTTTCCTAGTTTGAGAAAGCAAAGCTTTTGTAGGCACCACTATGCATACTTTTTTAGAAATGTTTTTCTTAATTAAAGATATTATTATGTCTGTTTTACCATAAGAAGTTGGGGCAACAATTGCAAAATTTCCACTGGTCTCTTCAGCAAATTCTATAATATCTTTCTGCCCAGCAGAAAGATAAATCTCTCCATATTTAAAGTTTTCTTTATAAGCAGATAGAAAAATGCAATTAAAGGAGTTTTCGATCTTTTCTTTATTCAAATAATTTATTTCAATAAACTTTGCCACAGAAATATGATCATTTGCCATGGCGATATCATATAAAGGGATATAGTCATTGGACAAGTTCGAATATCTTAAAATAATCCTATATCCTAACTTTTTTAAATGCTTATCTCCGAAGTTACAGAAAATTATTGCTAACTTCAGTAGTATAAACTTATCTTCAAAAGAGAGTAAACTATCTTTCTCTGAAGTCATTAATTTTTGATATGCTCTAGCAAATTTCGTATGGGGAATATGTCGCTTGAGCTTATTTAATGTTACTTCTTTCAGTTTCATATTATTTATCTTTTTCTTGCGTCAAGAAGTCTTCAATCTTTTTGAATGTTTCTTTTTGTATAGAATAAATAATCAGATCTTTAAAATCACCATTTTTTTCAATCTCTTCATACAAATTATTTAAATTCGCAACATCAATCTTTTCACTCATACTTGCGTAAAGAACTGATACGATTATGGCGTGTCCCTTTAATTCGGCAGTTTTGTTAACAAAAAAACAATCCTGCTCTAGTAGAGACTTGAGCGTTTCGAAAACTTGTTTTTCTGTTGTCAGTTGTGCATCAACCATAGCATTATCCCATAAATACGCTAATTTAGAGCCAATCTTTGTCTTAACATCTTTTCTAGCGGACTTTAGAAGTTCAGAATTAGAATCGTTTACGCTTTTCTTATGCTTCTCACCAGATTTAACTTCACTGTACCAAAGAATTCTTCCTGAAGTATCTAAAAAAATAATATCGAATCCTTTCTTAATATTTCTTTCGCCTGGATTGAAAAATATACTTGTCCTTGTAAGATTTGGCATCGATTTAACAAGCAGGACGTGAGCTAGCAATTCACCAAGCATGCCCTTTTTTTGTTCATCGGTTTTTCTTGAGTATCTATCAAGAAAATTATTTAACGTATTTTTGTATGTATATGTCTTTTTAAAATCGGATACTTGTTTGGCTCCGTAACAAATTTCTTGAAGATTTTTTCTAATAATCTCTTTGAGATCATCCGAAAAGTCATCTACATGACAAACCCAGCTTTTATTGTTCCGAACAATCTTTACACCCTTAATATTCATCGTTTTGGCCTTTCAAAGCCTTTAACATACCTGCAAATTTTAAGTTGTATGCGCGAGTATCGGGGACGGTTCTCCTTACCCTTATTTATTATACTGCAGAGAGTTACAATAACACAATTATTTTTGTCACTAACTCTGTCGCAACATTAACTGGAGGCTCCCCCGCGAGGGTCGCTCCCCGCTAAAAAGATCGGCGGGTCGCTGACACCCCTTTCCGTCAATGCAGCCGGATTATGAGGGAGCCCTGAAGGCCTTGGAAGAAATCAGCAAAAAATAAATACTTGCCGAATTGCAGAACCGAAACCGAAATAAAGCCCACTGCCAAAAGACAGGAGAGCCAGTATCAGCTTTTTTCTATAGCATCTATAGCAATTTATGTTGCAGACAATTTGTGCTTGTAGTAAAATTTATCTCGTAAGGTGTTTTCAGGTAAAATGGTAAACAGCAATTATAAGGAAACGGAAATATGACTGAGGCGGATAGCAGAGATTCATTTATGGGCGAACTGGATAGTGAGATTGAGTGGGAGTGGCATTGGGAGCGATTTAATAGGGCATTTTATGTAACTGTTCACTGGTCAGTATGGGTTACGAGGTTTTTGCTGCTTGCCCTAGCTACTTATCAATTTAACTTAGGCAAAGAAGCCACATGGCATACCTGGTTTGTTGTCAGCATGGTAGCGTTATCCACGTTTAATATTGCCTTGCCGCTTTTAAATGCTATATTGAGATTTCAGCAGCGTCAAGAAGTACATGATCGTAATGCCAGGGAGTACAGCATAATAAAGACTGAATTCTTAGCCGGTGTTATTACGCTTAACGAAGCTGTGGTGCGATTTAAAGAAATTCGTCGAAAACCCACAGAATTAACGGTTCGACAAACACCGTAAGCATCGTGGATTTTAATATATCCGGGGACGGTTCTCCTTATCCTTATTTATTATACCGCAGATAGTTACAATGGCACAATTATTTTTGTCACTGACTCTGTCGCGACATTAACTGGGGGCTCCCCCGCGAGGTCGTCGCTCCCTTCGGTCGCTCCTCTTCAAGGGGAAAACCATAGGTTTTCCCCTTGACGCTCGTCCGCCAAAGGCGGACTCGCTGACACCCCTTTTCGTCAATGCAGCCGGATGCTTAAGGGGGACGGTCTCCCCCTTAACAACCCTCTTCCTCGCGGGCTCGTAAAATTTGGCGCAAAAAAAGGCACCGATTGCTCGGTGCCAAATTTTACTCCCCCGCGAGGACTCGAACCTCGGACATGGTGGTTAACAGCCACCCGCTCTACCAACTGAGCTACAGGGGAATGAATTCTATCTTAAAGAGCAGAATATTATTTTACTTTAAATCGGGGATAAGTCAATAGGGCAAATCAGACCGGTTTGCGGGAAGAAAGCGCGCGGGCAATAGTGGTGGAATCGGCATATTCAAGGTTAGAGCCCATAGGCAGGCCTATGCCGATGCGCGTGATGCTCGCCCCGAAAGGCCTGATCTGCCTGGCAAGATAAAGCGCGGTTGCCTCGCCTTCCGTATCAGAATCGGTGGCAAGGATTATCTCTTTCACCCCGTTCTGCTTTATGCGCTGGATCAGTTCATTGACTTTAAGATCCTCCGGCCCCCTGCCCTCAAGCGGGGCAATAGAACCAAGCAGGACATGATAATGCCCGGTGTAGCCGCCTGCCCGTTCAACCGCGTTCACATCCTTGGGCTCCTCCACGACGCAGATCGTGCCCTTGTCGCGCTTCTCATCGCCGCATATGGAACAGACCTCACCGGCGGCAAAGCCGTTGCATATCCTGCACAGGCGTATGCCCTCCTTTGCCTTTATGATCGCGTTGACCAGCTTCTTTAATTCGCTGGTTGGGCTGCGCAGAATATAATAGACGATCCGCTCGGCGCTCCTTCTTCCTATGCCGGGGAATTTATTTAACTGCTCTATCAGGCCTTCTACTAATTCAGGGTAACCTGCCATATCAGACTATTTTCCCGCCGAATGTGTCAAGGGCGGACTGTATCAGAGCTTCGGACTCCTTGTCCGGCTCGCTTTGCTTTCGCTCCACCAGGGTAAAATCAAGATGGACGTTATGTTTCAATAGATCCTGCAGGCCGTTCTCAATTATGGCCCTGTTCTCCTTCTTCTCCAGGACCTCTTTGTGGAAACCCAGGTCCTTAGGCAGCGCTATCGTCACCAGCCTGCCTTTGGCCGCCACAGGCATTGACTCCCGCAGGTAAGTGGCTATGGACATCTTTATCTTTTCCATCCGCATGATAAGTTCCTGCCATACCGATAATACGCTGCTGCAATCTATGTGGACGGTATCCTCTGCCGGGCCTGGCTGCGCCTGCGCGGCCTTTACCTCGGAAGGGGGCTTTTTCTGCTCCTGCCTGGGGGCGTCCGCGGAAACTGCCTGCTCTTTTTCGCGTTTAGGAGTATTTATTCGGGGTTCAACTTTTTTTTTAGGATACGCCAACTTTACCAGCGCGATCTCTATGGGGATCTTAAGAGTATTAAGCCGCTTTGAGACGTCGTGGGTGTTCACCAGGAGGTTGAATATGGAAAAGAGTTCGTTTAGAGAGAACTCCTTGCTCTGTTCAAGCAGGCGCGCGCAGATCTCATCGGGCAGGTCAAGCAGCCCCTTATCAGCCGAGCTTATCTTGGCGACCATAAGATTCCTGAAATGGCTGATGAGGTTCTGAAGGAAATTTGCCAGGTCCCTTCCCTCATTGATGATCTTGTCCAGCGCCGCCAACGCCCGCGGTGAGTCGCCTTTGGCAACGGAATCGGCGATATCAAAAAGGGCGTCATCCCCTACCGAGCCAAGCACGGTAGTCACGTCATCCATACTGACCTTGCCCTTTGAAAAAGATACCAGCTGGTCAAGGATGGATTCGGCGTCGCGCATAGAGCCCTCGGAAGCGCGGGCGATCGCGAAGAATATCTCCTTATCTATATTCAGGTTCTCGGCCGCGGCTATCCTCTTCAACTGCTCTATTATCCCCAAAGTAGATATGCGGTTAAAATCAAACCGCTGGCAGCGCGAAAGTATGGTAGGGGGTATCTTGTGCGGGTGCGTGGTGGCGAAAATGAATTTGACGTGCTGCGGCGGCTCCTCAAGGATCTTGAGAAGGGCGTTAAACGCCGAATCGGAAAGCATATGCACCTCATCAATGATGTATACCTTGTACCTTCCGTTCACAGGGGAGAATTTGGCGTTCTCCCTTAATTCGCGGATATTGTCAACTCCGGTATTGGAGGCGCCGTCTATTTCAATAACATCCATGCTTCTTGCCTCGGTTATCTCCACGCAGGAAGCGCATTTCTGGCAGGGCTCAACAGTGGGGCCGTTAACGCAGTTTAAGGACTTGGCGAATATCCTCGCGGTCGAGGTCTTGCCTATGCCTTTTGAACCGGCAAAAAGATAGGCGTAAGCCAGGCGGTCCTTCAGAATGGCGTTCTTTAAGGTAGTGACGATATGGTCCTGGCCTACTACCTCGTCGAACTTCTGAGGCCGCCATTTCCTAGCAAAGACGACGTAAGACATATCAAACTGTAAATTTTAAAACAATAAGGCGAGAGAAACCTCTACGGTATCAGAGTCGTAATAATGGATCCTGTCTATGTGGCGCCAGTCAAGGTTCGCTTCGGCATTCTTGCCTATGGGCATTACGGCGCCTATGATAGAGTCGTTTCTGTACCCCTCGTTCTCCTCTAAATTATAAGTGAATTCGTTCATTATGTAGCCTTTGAGCTTATTCTTCATCTTCGGCAGCGGAAAACTGACTTTCACGCGGGTCAGGCCTTCCGCGGTATCGTCTTTACGAAATATTTCCCTATCCCTGTCGTTCTCATCAAGATCGGCATAATGGAACCCCTGGCCCAGGTATAGCCACTTGAATATATCCCTGCCTATCTCCAGGCCGACTTTATGCCTTATCCACGTGTCATACTTATGATTCCATTGGCCCTCAATATACGGTATTAATTTAAAGGCCTCTTTCTTGCCGGCCCCCAGATAACTTAACGCGGCATTCAGGCGGGTGATGACCAGGTTGCTTTTGCTCGTCTTTATATCAAACCTGTATAACTCTTCCAATCTGAAACTCGGCTTGCCTGAGAACCGCGCGAAAGCGCTGGTGATAAAGAAACAAAGAAAAACGATCATGAAAAATACGATACGCTTTTTTTTCACCTTCACTGTCCTTTCTCTGAAATTGGTTAATGCTATTTTATCTATTATACCAAATCTTTCGCTAAAGTGCGAAATATTTCATGATATCGTGTCAGGCACTACGCTCGCTACGGCCCTGTTCATTCAAGATACTTAACAAATGGCCTCGCTTGCCGCTCGGCTACATTTGTTAAGTATCCGTTTTCATTTCCCTTATCGGGAAATGAAAACGGAGAGGCTGGGATTTGAACCCAGGGACCCAGTTTCCCAGGTCAACTCATTAGCAGTGAGTTGCTTTCGACCGCTCAGCCACCTCTCCAGAAAAGCAGAACTAAGATTTAAGAGCTAAGAACTAAGATCAATCAACTCAGGTCGGCGTTCTTTGCCCGCTTTTTCTTAAAGAATTCCTTCAATAATAAAGAGCAATCCGCTTCCATTACGCCGCCGGAGACCTTTATCCTGTGGTTAAGCTTTTTATGGCGCGCTATGTCAAACACCGAGCCGCAGGCGCCGGTCTTGGGGTCCTTTGCCCCGAATACTATATTCTTTATGCGCGAAAGCACCAGAGCGCCGGCGCACATCGCGCACGGCTCAATTGTAACATAAATCGTCGCGCCCAACAACCACTTGCTTTTCAGGTAATTTGCCGCCTGCGTTATGGCTATCATTTCCGCGTGGGCGGTAGGGTCTTTCAGGGACTCTATCTGATTGTGCGCCTTGGCAATCATCTGCCCCTTGTGGATTATCACCGCTCCCACAGGCACCTCGTCTTTCTCAGAGGCGGCCAGCGCCTCCTTCAGCGCCAGGCGCATATAAAACTCATCATTCCGCTTCACGATCTTAGTTCTTAACTCTTAGTTCTTAGTTCTGTTTTAATGCGCCCAGCTGGAGTCGAACCAGCAACAACTTGCTCCGTAGGCAAGTGCTCTATCCAATTGAGCTATGGGCGCGCTTTATTCTAAATATGCCTTTATGATCTTTTGTTCGCTAACCGGACGGTCGGAGGAGTCGGCAGGCGCGTTCTCTATCTTCTCAACTGCTTCGTACCCGGAGATCACCTCGCCGAATATAGTATGTTTCATATTGAGCCAGGGCGTTGCCGCGGTCGTAATGAAAAACTGGCTTCCGTTGGTATTGGGGCCGGCATTCGCCATCGCCAGGATCCCCGGCCTGTCAAATTTAATCCGTGAGGTTACTTCATCCTCAAAAGGCGCGCCCCAAATTGACTCCCCTCCCCTGCCTGTGCCGGTAGGGTCTCCGCCCTGAATCATGAAGTCCTTGATCACCCTGTGGAATATGAGACCGTTGTAATAACCATCACCGATCAACCGCGTGAAGTTCTCGCAGGCCTTAGGCGCTGCCTCGGGATACAACTTTATCTTTATCACGCCCTGATTTGTCTCTAAAACCGCGACCTTCTCATCCAAAGCACCCTCCTCGGCATAAGCGCTGAACATCAAACCTGATATTAGAAATACGGCTAAAATCGTCCTCATGGCTTATTCTATTATATCCATATATAAGAAAATTGCAACTCTGAAATAAGGTGTTAAAATAATACTTAAGGAGGCGGATATGCCAAAAAAAGCCATTGTTATACTCGCGGAAGGTTTTGAAGAAATAGAGGCGGTGACCCCGATAGATGTGTTAAGAAGGGCCGGGGTAGATGTGATAGCGGCCGGGCTGACAGATGTCAAGATCAAGGGCTCGCGCGGATTAGTTGTCGTTGCCGATAAGAAACTTGAGGAATCCGGGACGGATTTTGACGCCTGCGTCCTGCCCGGAGGCAGCCTGGGAGCGAAAAATCTCGCCGCTTCGGATAAGGTCAGATCCCTATTAATAAAAATGAATCAGGAAGGAAAGATAATCGCGGCTATCTGCGCGGCCCCTGCCCTGGTGCTGATACCCACGGGGATATTAAAAGGAAAGGCCGCGACTTGCTATCCCGGGATGCAGGACAGCTTCGGCAAAAACACAGCCTATAAAGAGGATGATGTTGTTGTGGATGGAAATATCATCACCAGCCGCGGCCCGGCCACTGCCCTGTCCTTCGCGCTGGCGATAGCGGAAAAACTCTGCGGGAAAGAAACTGTTATCCTCTAATAATTCTCGCTCAAAACCTCATAGAACGCCCGCGGATGCTTACAAGCAGGGCACTCTTTAGGCGCCTCAGCGCCCTCAGCGACATAACCGCAGTTAATACAGTGCCATTTTACCACTGCCTTCTTCTTAAATACCTCGCCGTCAGATATATTATTGATCAACTTTCTGTATCTGGACTCATGGAACCTTTCCACCTTGGCTACCTGTTCAAATGACCGCGCTACCTCCGGAAAGCCCTCGTCTTTAGCGGTTTTAGCAAAATCCGAATAAAGGGTGGTCCACTCCAGGTTCTCTCCGGCTGCCGCTTCCCCAAGGTTGGCCCTGGTATCTTTGATCATCCCGGCGGGATAAGAGGCGGTGATCTCCACATCACCGCCTTCAAGATATTTAAAGAATACCTTGGCGTGCTCTTTCTCATTTTCCGCGGTCTCCGTAAAGATATTGGCTATCTGTTCATAGCCCTCTTTTCTGGCGGCCGAGGCAAAATAGGTGTATCTGTTCCTCGCCTGTGATTCTCCGGCAAACGCCGCTAAAAGGTTTTTTTCTGTCTTTGTCCCTTTAATTGACTTGGTCATCCTGGATTTCTCCTTGTAAAAATGAGTGTCAGGCACTACGCTCGCTACGGCCCTTGTCGGGCCGTTTAACGCTCGCTTTAGTGCCGTTAAAATTTCCCTTGTCGGGAAATTTAATTTTGGTGCCGGAGCCGAAAAACATTGTCAGGTACTGTACTCGCTGCTCGGCTTGTCGCCTCGCTACGCTCGTACAGTACCGTTTAATTTTGCTTGTCGCAAAATTAAAACGGAGAGGGAGAGATTCGAACTCTCGAACCCTTGCGGGTTACGTGCACTCCAGGCACGCGCGCTCGGCCACTACGCGACCCCTCCAGAAATGCAGAACTAAGATAAAAGAGCTAAGAACTAAGCTAAATCTATCGAACTGCGGAATCCAAGCTATTCTGAATTCCCTGCTGTTGGGCAGCCGGTTTATCTTCGGACGCGGCGTCTTTTGAAATACCCTTGAGCAGATCCCCTCCACCCAAAACAGAAAACAGCGCCGCGAGAATCGCCGCCTGAATGATCCAGCCGACAGCGCATACGCCTATGGCGCGCAGGGTGCTTTTGTAATTGAGCGCCTCCCTGGCCGCGATTATCATCGCGGCCAGCATCCAAATCGAAGCGCCCATAAAAACAGGGTTTTGTATGGCATATATAATACCGAATATCCGGACTATACCCGGCGCGCTTGAAAAACCGACGGCGCGCAGCAACTGGCCCAGATCCGCCTGTGTCTGCGGCCCGGGCATAAGCCGCGTGCCGAGAAAATAGATCAGGAACGCCCAGATATACCATCCGAGAAGAGATGCCGCGATAGCCATAAGGAGCGCGATCACTCCCCCTTGCGCGGCAACCGCCAGCCCCGCTGCCAGCCCGGCCAACACAACCACGCCTACCGCCTGCCCCATTGTCTTATTGTCAGAGACGGCTTCCTTGTACAGCGCCGCGTCCAATAATGAGGCGCGGATAATACGGTTTATAAATTTTTTCATCATACACTCCTTTTACCTGTCAGGCACTACGCTCGCTACGGCCCTGTTCATTCAAGATACTTAACAAATGGCCTCGCTTGTCGCTCGGCTGCATTTGTTAAGTATCCGTTTTCATTTTCCTTATCGGAAAATG
The DNA here is from genome assembly GCA_028707125.1 of Candidatus Omnitrophota bacterium. Taxonomy (NCBI): domain Bacteria; kingdom Pseudomonadati; phylum Candidatus Omnitrophota; species Candidatus Omnitrophota bacterium. Next base: position 606,639 of record JAQTUX010000001.1, on the reverse strand, counting down.
AAAACGGAGAGTGGAGGATTTGAACCTCCGGTCGTCTTACGACGACAACGGTTTTCGAGACCGCCGCATTCAGCCGCTCTGCCAACTCTCCAAAGGGTACTTACTCTTCCAGATACTCCCTTATACTCTCAATAAGGTCTTTGTTCTCAAAGGGCTTAAGGATCACCTTGCCCAGGTCCTTTGCCTTGATATGGAGGTCGGAATCGGCATAGCCGGTTATGAATATCACCGGCACATCCGGCTTATTCTTTGACTTCAGGTATTCCTTTATCCTGCGCACGGTCTCGATCCCGTTGATGCCGGGCATGCGCAGGTCGCAGACAATAAGGTCAAAATTCGCGTCCCTTATGACCTCCTCCATGGCGCTGTATCCGTCGTTAGAGGTGGTGGCAGAGTAGCCCTCCCTGGATAACAGGTTGCTCAGGGCGTGCGTGACCATCCGGTCGTCATCAATGACTAAAATGGCTCTTTCCATATCTCGATTGGCGGTGGGGCTGGGATTCGAACCCAGGGTGGACTTGCGCCCACAACAGTTTTCAAGACTGCCGCTTTCAACCGCTCAGCCACCCCACCAGAAATCCTATACCATAAACAACTGTGCGACAAGCGGACGGTAGATCTCGCCGGTTATCTGACAGGCGCTGCGCGCGAAATCCAGGAACGAAAACCTGGCAAACATAAAACTGATCCCCAGCGCAAGGATAAATATGTTCAATACGTAAATGGCTGAGAAGCCGAATACGTAATTGGCCTTGAGAAAATCCTTCTTTTGCCGTAAGGTGCGCGCGGTAAAGGCAAGGTGCAGGGCCTGGCTGAAACCGATCAGAAAGACGATGCAGCCCAAAGCCGGCCCCTCCAAGCCAAAAAACCTCAATATAAAATAACCGGCAAAAAGCACAATGACATAGGCAGGCAGCACATAAGATGCCACTTTTACAAGAGGCAGGAAGAAACTGAAGATAACGCTGATGATCCTCTGCCCTTTGTTGTAAAGCAGCAACGGCTCCCATATCAGGAAAAACAGGGCGATAAACGTAACCGCGCCGTTTATGAAGCATTTTATTACGGCCGGCTCTAAAAGGCGGAAATTATAGATAAACGCCGCGCTCGTTCCTACGCACAGCGGGACCACCAGGATGCCCAAAAAAAGTTTTAACAGTCCGAATACGCGGGAACGGAACCTGCCGGAAGGCCTCCTGCCCTCATCCCCCTGCGATTTCTCTCCGTTATTTTTTTTGGATCCTCTCTCTGCCATCAAAATACCTCCTCAGGGCTTCAGGTATTATTACAGAGCCGTCCTTTTGCTGATAGTTCTCTATTATCGCGGCGACGGTCCTTGCCAGGGCGACTCCGGAACCATTCAGGGTGTGCAGAAATTCTGTCTTGCCGGTTTCTTTGCTGCGGAATCTTATGTTCGCGCGCCTTGCCTGAAAATCAGCGAAGTTGGAACAGCTGGATACCTCAAGCCACTTATCCATACCGCAGGCATATGCTTCAAGGTCATAGCATTTTGCCGCGGCAAAACTTATATCCCCCGTAGCCAGAAGAATGACCCTGTAAGGCAGGCCCAGCATCTGCAGGACTGTCTCGGCGTTATTCAGGAGTTTCTCCAACTCATCATAAGATGTCTCCGGCCTTACGAACTTCACCAGTTCCACCTTGTTAAACTGGTGCACCCGCATCAGCCCCCTTGTGTCTTTGCCGTAGGAACCCGCCTCCCTCCTGAAACAGGCGCTGTAGGCGGCATAGTATACAGGTAAAGCGCTCTCATCGATCACTTCGTCTCTATGTATGTTTGTAACCGGCACCTCTGCCGTGGGGATCAGGAACAGATCGTCGTCTTTAAGCCGGTACATATCCTCTTCTAATTTGGGCAGCTGGCCTGTGCCGGTCATAGAGGCGCGGTTTACCAGAAAAGGCGGGAACACCTCTTTATAACCGTGTTTGCTTGTATGCAGATCCAGCATAAAGTTGAACAGCGCCCGCTCAAGCCGCGCCCCGTCTCCCTTATACAGCACGAAATTAGAGCCGCTGATCTTTGACGCGCGCGGGAAATCTATTATATCCAGGCGCTCGCAAAGTTCTATATGGGTAAGCGGCTTAAAATCAAACTGCCTCGGATCGCCCCAACCGCGCGCTATTTTATTCACAGAGGCGCTGCCCACGGGCACTGACCCGTGAGGGATATTGGGGATAGTAAGCAGTATTTCTTTGAGGCGGGAATCAAAAGACCTGGCGCTTTCTTCCAGAGCATCGATCTCTTTGGATATGGACTTCATTGAAGCGATCTTCTTCTTAGGGTCCTTTTTCTCTTTCAGCAGCCCGCTTATCTCGTCGTTGGCCTCGTTCTTCTTGCTCCTTAAGCCGTCCAATTCGCCAAGCGTCTTGCGCCGCTTCTCATCCAGAGAGATCAACTCCGCGAGGTCTAATTTTAAATTCCTGTCCTTGATCGCTTTCTTTACCGCGTCAATATTTTCTCTGATAAATTTCAGATCCAGCATAACCTACCCCTTTATTACACCCAGCGGCCGCATCTTGCAGACCTTTTTTGAGATCCCCGCCTTGTGGACCACATCCACCACTTCATTGACATCCTTGTACGCCTCAGGAGCCTCCTCCACGACAGTCCCTCTGCCGGAGGACATTACCACAATACCTTTTGCCTTCAGGCGGCTGATAAGTTCGGAAAAATTCACCCTGCGCTTTGCTTCGTGGCGCGACATAAGCCGCCCCGCGCCGTGACAGGTGCTCCCGAATGTCTCTTCCATCGCCCTCCGCGTCCCCGCTAAAAGATAAGAATTCCTGCCCATATCCCCGGGGATTATCACCGGCTGTCCTATGTCTTCGTATTGCGCCGGTATGCCCGGAGAGCCGGGCCCGAAGGCGCGGGTGGCGCCCTTACGGTGCACGCAGAGCAATTTTTCTTTACCGCCTACTTTATGCTTCTCGATCTTGGCTATATTATGCGCCACATCATAGATTAAGTCCATACCTAAATCCTGCCAGGACCTGCCGAATATCTTCTCAAATGAGCCGCGCGCCAGATGCATAAGGTTCTGCCTGTTTGCCCAGGCGTAATTCGCCGCGCAGCGCATCGCGCCCAGATACGCCTTGCCTTCGCTGGAGTTCACCGGAGCGCAGGCAAGCTGCCTGTCAGGGACGTTTATGCTGTATTTGGCGAGCGCCTTTATCATGCCTTTGGCGTATTCATCGCAAACCTGATAGCCAAAACCGCGCGAGCCGCTGTGTATCATCAACACGATCTGGCCCTCGCTGATCCCGAACCTGTCGGCTGCTCCGCGGTCAAATACCTGCTCGACCGCCTGGATCTCCAGAAAATGGTTGCCTGAACCAAGAGTGCCTGACTGCGCCTTGCCTCGCTCGTATGCCCTGTCAGAAACCCCGGAAGGGTCGGCACCCTTTATCTCTCCGTTCTCTTCCGTCGCCTCAAGGTCTGCCTCAACGCCGTATCCCTGTTCCACGCACCAGCGCGCCCCCTTGATCAGGATCTGCCTCTCTTCTTTCGGGCTTACTCTTATGTCGCCCTTGGAGCCGATGCCGGCAGGGACATCGCTGAATAACCGCGCGACTATCTTTTCTATCCTGTCTTTTATCTCGTCATACCGCAGGTTGGTCTTTACCAGCCGCACGCCGCAGTTTATGTCAAATCCCACGCCGCCGGGAGAGATCACGCCGCCGGCGTCTATATCTGTCGCGGCCACTCCGCCGATGGCGAAGCCGTAGCCCCAATGGATATCGGGCATGGCAAAAGACGCCTTGACTATGCCGGGCAAAAAGGCCACATTGACTACCTGTTCCAGCGCCTTATCCTGCCTGATGCTTTTAAGCAGCCGCTCGTCGGCAATGATGATGCCGTCTACCAGCATGCCTGTTTTGTATGATCTGGGTATGCGGAAACGGCGATCGTCGATCTTTTCTAACGGGCCTTGCCACATCTCTTTTATACGTCAAAGATCACTTCTGCCTGCCAGCCGGAGGGACCCTGCTCTAACTTAAACCCGTGATAGGTGACGGCCTTGATCTCCCTGTTAAACCTGTAATTCCCGCTGTCCTCTCCGGCCGCGGTGGCGCGCAATCCGGTTTCATCCATTTTCTCTATTTTAAGATCGGAGAATATCAATCCCTTTGCCGAAGACAACGATAACAGTTCGCTCAGCCAATTTATAAAGAGTTCGTCTGTTGTATCCGCTGTTTGTTTTATTTTCAGATGTTTCTTAGCCGACTGGGGCGCGGATTTTTTTCTCTCGGCAATTATCTCAAACATAGCCAAGGCGGCGTTCTTGAATAGATCCTCCAAACTGCCGCCCCTGACACGGATGCCGATATCCGCGGTGTGTTCAATGAATTCGTAGGGTATCTTTCCCACCTGTGAATATTAAGTGAGCCGCCTTGGAATCGAACCAAGAACCTTGACCTTAAGAGGGTCCTGCTCTACCTATTGAGCTAGCGGCCCGAATTTTGCTTATCGTATTTTAACAAAATTGAGAGGGAATTGCAACAGGCGATATGCAATTTTACGCCCAGCAGGAGTCGAACCCGCAACCCTCTGTTCCGAAGACAGATGCTCTATCCAATTGAGCTATGGGCGCATTATCGATGCTTGGACGGCGTTATTATATATGGATAATACGGACAGGGCAAGGCTAAAATAGAAATGTATTTTATGAAGTGAATAAGTTACTGAAAAAGGTCTCCAATGCCGATATATTCTCAATAGGTATGCCTGCGATACTATATATGCTGCCTGCAAAATCCCTGCCTATTTCCACGGGTATTTTTTCTATGCCATTAACGGTCCATTGGCATAGGAATGAAGTATTTGTACCTTGAGAGAAAATATCCAGGATACCCAAAAGTTCTTCAAGATAAGCCGACCCCGGAGATCCCCTTGTTTGCCTTAAGGCCTCTAAAAATTTTTCCCTTGAATCGAGCATAAAGGCGGAAAAATTATTGGCAAAGTCTTCCGCGCGAGGATCTGTCCACATAGCGTCCCCCCTGAATCTCCTATGATCAAGAAAATGCCCGAACTCATGTAATAGCGGGTCCAGAAGAAACATCGGCACCTGATAATAGGCATCTTTTAAGGTTATCTCTGCCCTGCTATTCCCGAAAGAATATGTACCGTGCGGGACGATCTGGCGTCTAAACATGATCAGCTCATCATTTACTCCCAACAGGCGCCAGACATCCATAAAGTTTTCCAGACAGCGTAATTCTCCTACGGTAAATTTATCTATCTCATCAATCGTCGTATTATGTCCTTGAAATAACCTTGCGAGTATTTGCGGCTTCTGCCTCAAATACGCTCTCAATCTTGCTGTCTCTGAATATAAATTCGCTATTCCTAAAGCCGCTCTTATTCCGCTGATCTCCAGGCTGCCAAGCACTCTAAGCAATTCTTTCTCAGATGATACTGAGCTTAAATAATCGTTATCCAAGATATAGGACAAAAGCAAAAGAACGTCTCTGGAAGAAGGGCCGATATTACTTTCTAATGCCAGCTTTGCCGCTTCCCTTACACGGATATTCGCATCGGATAAAAGGCCGTTAAGCAATGCGATATTCTCCGGGGTTCTCAGCCTTCCCATTGTTATCGCAGCCCCTGCGCGCAGCCGCCAATTTTCATTATTCGCTGCCCTTAACAGGGCGCCTTGCGCAGAAGCCCCGATCCGCGCCAGTGCATCAGGCGCGAGAATAAAGCTTAACCCTTCATCTGCGTCACCAAACGTATTAACCAGGGCATCAATTGCCCGTATGTCCTGCATATCACCCAGGGCTATGGCCGCATGGCGCTTTGCCTGAAGATTGCCCGTGTTCAAGACCCTCTGCAGCGATCCTACTGCCGCAGGGCCAATCTTACCCAGCGCCTTGGCAGCGCTCATGCGGAAATCTTCATTGTCCTCGCCCAGACAATTGATCAATGCGTCTATGCCATAAACAGAATCCATCTTACCCAGACTATTTATAATGAGGTCAAGATAAGAAAATTCCTGCAGGGACAATAAGTGGCGCGTTGAGTCTTTCATCCATTCTATGAAAATGTCTACAACCCTCGATGATCGTAATGACGCCAATGCATTTATTATGGAGCTTTTATACAAATATTCGGTCGTATCGTCTATGCCGCCGCTGATTTCATAAATACCTACCAGGGCATCTACTACAGCGGAAACATCTCCTGTTGCGCCGCCCAATACCCTGCCTATGGCAGATATAACATCGTCTCTCAATCCTAAAGAGGCCTCCCCTTGCAAGAATGCCATTAGAGGCCCGATGGCACGAATATCGCCCAAATCTCCCAATGCATTCACAGCAGTAATCAACTTGCTCCTGTTGTAAGTTGATAACAAGATGTTTATGTTCTGCGCTACCTGATAATCCTGCTCGTTCCCTATTTTGCCTATGAGGTCTATGGTCGACAGCCGTGTGTCCTTGTCGTCTTCTGCCTGAAAAAGCTCAAAAAGCATATTGATGTCTACTTCCTCAAATGCCTCCGGCAGGATATCGTATATCTGGTATAAAGACCAGGCAGCCTCTCTTCTGACTGTGCGTTCTGTATCGTTCTGTAAAGCATCCAATAATGACGGAACATACCTGGCGTCCGGGTTGTACAATGTCCCTGCGCTCTCCGCAACTGCCTTCCGGACAAAATAATTCGGGGATTCGCTCAGCAACGACAATAAAAGATCTGCTATCCATGGCCTCTCTATCTCGCTCAGCATCCAGACCGCATCGACTTTGGGCCAGCTCGTTAAAGACGAACTATAGAATAAATCATTAAGGCGCAGCGCTATTTCCCTGTCGGTCTCACCGCCTATATTGTTGATGATGCCTGTTATCGACTCCCGATTGGCTGAATCTTCCTCGTCAGCTATATGGCCCAGCAGCATATCAATGGCCCAACCAGTACCTATGTCGCCAAGCTTTCCTATGGCATTCCATCTTTCCGATACAACGTCAGACCCCAGCCATTCCTGCATGAGTTCAATGGCACTCTGCCTAAAATGACTCCTGAAAAACAGTAAGTCCGATCTATCGACTCTATTGTCACCGTTAAGGTCATAGAGGGGATTGCGCGCTATGTATCCTGCTCTAAAGGAAAGCCAATCTTTAACGTCTACATCGCCGTCGCCATCAAGATCGCATCTTATAACGGCGTCTACCAAATCGGATGTAACTATGGTATCCCCTGAAGTATAGGGCATACCTGTAAACATAAAGACAACCGCTAATATTAATATGGAGAGGCTGTATTTTGGCATGTGTATTCTCTTCATTACTGTAATATAAGTATACGTGAACTAAATAGGAAAAACAACGGCATTAAGGGGAATTTATGAAAGCGGTTGCAGAATTAGCTTAAGTATAAGGTGATGCCGCGCTACGGTTTCAATACTACCTTCAGAGAGTCCTTTGCCTGGGAAACCAGCCGGAAGCCCTCTTTTATCTCTTCCAGAGGCAGGCAATGCGTTATCATATCCTTAACCCTGACTCTGCCGTTCCGGATCAACTCCAACGCCTCCTCCAGATCGACCGGCGCCGCCCCATAAGAAGAGGTAACTGTTATTTCATTGCGCCAGAAATCTACGGCAGGTATCTCAATGTTCTTATTGGGTATGGCAAAAAAGAGTATTACGCCTTTTCTGTCAACACACTTAAATGCCGTCTCAACCGCGCTGGGGGCGCCCGTTGAGACCACCACTCTGTCTGCCCTGGTATCAACCTGTTTTTTGCTTACATCTACCACCTCATCCGCGCCGGACTCTCTTGCCTTGTCCAGCCGGAAGGCGTTTATATCCGTGGCAATGACCTTCGCGCCTTTGAGTTTTGCCAGACGGATATTCAGCAAGCCGGAAATGCCGCAGCCCAAGACCAATACGGTATGCCCGGCCTTGACGTTGACCACCCTTATCCCCCTGACCGCGCAGGCAAGCGGCTCGATCATCGCCGCCTCTTCATAGGAAATATTTTCGGGCAAAATATAGGTGCCGCGCTCAACGTTTATCTCAGGCACGCGCACAAATTCGCTGTAACCTCCTGGCTCATAGTTGCCGTTATGCAGGGTTTCACAGGCGGTATGATCACCCTCCAGGCAGTATTTACATTGATTACAGGGGACATGGTGGCTTACGAATACGCGCTGGCCTGCCTTGAATCTGTCGGATTTTGACTCAACGATATCCCCGCTTATCTCATGGCCCAATACCCGCGGCGCCTTCTTTATCCTGTACCATTCCATAACGTCGGTGCCGCAGATGCCGGATGCCCTGACCTTAACCAAAATCTCCCCGGACTTAACTTCTGGCACGGGGAGATCCTGTATCCTTATATCGTTATTACTATGATATACAGCAACTTTCATGCTTACTCTTATATATCGCGAAGGCATCGGCTATAGAAACATTGCCGTGGACAACCGCCTTTACCGCCTTCATCATCCCTACGGGATTATCCGACTGAAATACGTTCCTGCCCATATCAACGCCTACGGCGCCTTCCTTTATAGCATTGAATGCCATCTCCAAAGCCGCCTTCTCTTCTATCTTCTTGCCGCCGGCGATGACAACAGGCACGCTGCCGCACGCCTCAACCACTTCAGAGAAATTATCGCAATAATAGGTCTTTACCATACGCGCGCCTGTTTCCACGCAAATACGGCAGGCAAGCCCCAGATAGCGCGCCTCGCGCGCCATCTCTTTTCCCACGGCTGTTACCGCCAAAACAGGTATGCCGTATTTCTCTCCCCAGTCCACGATCTGCGCCAGGTTACTGATACTCTGCTTTTCATATTCGCCTCCGATAAAGACCGAGCAGGTGATCGCCGAGGCGTTGACGCGTATGGCGTCTTCTATGGAAGCGGTCAATATTTCATTGGAAAGTTCCTTAAGGATGCTTGTACCGCCGGAAACGCGCAGCACTACCGGCTTATCCATCTCGGGCGCGACCCAGTTCCTCAAGGCGCCTCTGGTTATCATAAGCGCGTCCGCGTACGGCAGCAGGGGTTCAACCGTCCTGCCCAGATCACGCAGGCCCGTGGTCGGGCCCTGAAAATAACCGTGGTCAACCGCCAGCATAACGCAGCGTTTTGTCCTGGGATTAATTATCCTTGATAACCTGTTCTTCATACCCCATTCCATTTTAAATCCTCCATTTAAATAATTTCACACTTGCTTCCCAGCATCTTCTTTATCTTCCCCAGCGCCTTCGTATCCGGCACGGCGCTGTGCCTCAAGTCAGGGCAGCGCACAGGCGTGTTCAATTGTATCTTATCAGGATCGATCCGCGATAATACCGGCTTGAAGTATTTGATATAATCGGTGCTGTCGTTTATGCCCTTTACGATCATTATCTCAAGCCATATCCTGCCTTTAAATTCCTTTCTCATGTGTATCAGGCCCTTTATGATATCGTATATCTTTATATTGCCTGCCGGCCTGTCTATCTTCTCAAATTCCTCCTGGGTTACCGCGTCCAGCGACGGCACTATCAGGTCAACGCCCTTCAAGGCCCGTCTTATCCCTTTATCCACCATGCACTGGCTGTTGGTTATAAGCGCCAAAGGCACAGAGGTCAGATCCTTTATCTTTTTTATCAGATCGCCTATACCGGCGTTAAGAAGCGGCTCGCCTGAGCCGGAAATGGTTATATAGTCCAAACTCTGCGGGGCATCCTCCGCCCTCTCCAGCCACTCCCTGATCTCGGCCACGATCTCTTCGATCTTCACGTATTCTTTTCTTCTGTCCGTATGCACCGTGGTGCGGCCCAACTGGCAGTAGACGCAGTCGAAGTTGCATACCTTATGAGGCACTAAACTTACTCCCAGCGAATATCCTAACCTGCGGGATTTGACCGGGCCGTATAGATACTTCATAGGGCTGCCACCGCTACGCCTTTCCTGTCCGCGTATCTTATAAAATCTTCCTTGTCCAGAATAATGGTCTTGCCTGCCTCAACGCCAAGGCAGGCACCTTTGGCCTTGCGTATCACGGAGATCGTGCGCAGGCCTACCACGGGGATATCAAAGCGCATATCCTGTTTGGGCCGGCTTACCTTGACCACTGAGAATCCCGCGCGGGCAATGGCCCCGGCCCTTCTTATGGTGTTGTCCGTTCCTTCCAGCGCCTCAACAGCTACTATCGCCTTATTTTTTACGCAGACGGTCTGCCCTATGTCAAGGCCTGCCACATCCTTGGCAATATCATAGCCGAAGCGCAGGTCCTGCCACTGCGGCTCATCAGGCTGCCGGCTGGTCAATACGCCCTGCTTAGGGAGATGATCGTCAAGGAATATGTTGGAATCAAGGAATTTTATGCCGCCTGACTCTATATGCCCTATTATCGCCCTGAAAATGGTATCCGCCTTTTTGTTCTCTATATTTTCTATGACCTTTTTAAGCTGGGCGTCTTCGTAGAGTTTCCTGCTGAAAAGATGCGCCGGGTTTACCTGGCCCGCCATCACTGCCTCGCCTACGCCCTCGCGGCTGAATATCCCGTTGACGCTGGATAATTCGTTGAAATTAAGCCAGTAGATCTTATCGACCAACCGCTTCAGGGAAGCTAACGTATCGCCCCTTATGCCCAAAGCGACCACATAATACCCCCTCTTCTTCGCCTCAGCGGCAAAGATCAAAGGAAACCTTCCCCTTCCTGCTATCAGGCCTATGCGTTTCATACGTTATATTTACGCGCGGAACGGCTGATGCCTCTTTTTGACCCCTTGATAAAATCCACGAGGCGGGATAATTCCGGAATGCCTTTGGTATCTATCTCTGCCGCGGCGTGTTGAGGGCTAAGGCCGGAAGCGAAAATGACCTTAAATGCGTGGCTTAGCGCCTTTATCGTATCCGAAGAAAATTTGGCCCGTCTCAAACCTAATGAGTTAAGCCCGTAGACCCTCGCGGGATGGCCGTCGCAGGTTGAAAACGGAGGTATGTCCTGGACAGCCTTGGAGCAGCCGCCGATGATTGAGAGTTCTCCCACCCTGACAAACTGATGCACGGCAGACAAACCGCCTATAACTACCTTATCTTCAATTGTAACGTGCCCTGCCAATGTGCCGTTATTGGCGATAACGCAATCATTGCCTACGCGGCAGTCGTGGGCGATATGAGAATAAGCCATGATCAAATTGTCGTTGCCCACAACAGTCCTGCCGCCCTCGCCTGTTCCCAGGTTCAAGGTGCAGTATTCTCTTATAACATTATTGTCTCCAATTTCCAGGAAGCTTTGCTCGCCGCCGTATTTCAGGTCCTGAGGGATGCTTCCCACGACGGCCCCGGTGAATATCCTGCAGTTCCTGCCTATGGTCGTATTACCGCCGATAACGGCGAAGGGGCCGATATTGACGCCTTCTTTTATGACGGCGCCGTCGGCCACAGAAACAAACTGGCTGATTTCCACATCGTCAGCCAGTTTTGCCTTCCTGGAGATTATTGCCGTAGGATGTATCTTGCTCATTGATCCTCAACTAACGCGAACATAAGGTCGGCCTCCGCGACCTCTTTGCCGTCGACAAACGCCTTGCCGTGCACCTGGCCGGTCTTGGATTTGATCCTGCCGACATGGACCTCCAGGACAAGCACGTCTCCGGGCACGACGGTCTTCCTGAACTTCACGTTATTAACGGCCATAAAATATGCCAGCTTGCCCCTGTTCTCTTCCGGGGAAAGCATCATTACCCCGCCGACCTGGGCCATTGCCTCTACGATCAAGACACCGGGCATGATCGGCCTGCCGGGAAAATGCCCCTTAAAGAAATAGTCGTTGATGGTAACGTTCTTTACCCCGACCGCGCGCTTGCCCTTCTCCATCTGGACTATCTTGTCAACAAGCAGGAACGGGTAGCGGTGCGGCAGTATCTTCATTATCATCCTGGAATCTAATTGCTCGCCTTCGACCGGCTGATATCCGGCGCTGATGCCGCCTAAAGAATAACGCTCCTTCTGCTGGTGTACGCGCCTTAAGAGTTTCAGGTTCAAGGAATGGCCGCTTTTCACCGCGAATATGTGGCCTTTGACCGGCATGCCCAGCAGGTACAGGTCGCCGATAAGGTCTAAAACCTTGTGCCTGACAAACTCATCCTCGTACCTCAGGCGGTTTTTTATTACCCCCTGTTTTCCCACGACAAGCGTGTTGTCGTAATTGGCGCCTTTGCCCAGGCCCTGCTTGCGCAATTCATCGGACTCCTCCTGAAGGCAGAAAGTGCGGGAAGAGGCGATCTGCAGGCGGAATTCATTGGGGCTTACCACCACGTCCAGAAACTGCGCCCGCAGCAAAGGATGATTGTAGCTTAAAGTATAGGATACCCTGAAGTCCGAAGATGGAAGCGCCGCGACCATCGCGTCTTTCTCTTCCACAAATATGGGCTCCTTAAGAGAAAAACATTTCCTCTCCGCTTCCTGCTCTTTTACCCCCGCGCGCATAAGCGCGTCCAGGAAAACCTCGCCGCTGCCGTCAAAACCGCCGACCTCGCTGGCGTCCAATTCCACGTATATATTGTCTATATTGAGCCCGGCGAATACCGCCATAACGTGCTCAATGGTATGTATCTCGACATTGCCCTTGCCTATGGAGGTCCTTCTCAGGCTGCTCCCGGAGGGAAGCAGCGACTCCGGCTCTGCCCGCAGCTGAGGCGAACCGGGAAGGTCTGTCCTTATGAACACGATCCCCGTATTTTCCGGCGCCGGCTTAAAGCTCATCTCAACTTTTTTGCCTGTATGCAGGCCCTTGCCGCGCAGATCCACCTTCTTCTTTATCGTATGCTGTAATTCCATCCCTCTCCTACTTTTTCAGGCGCGTTTCCAGATCTTCGATCTTCTTTTTAAGCGCCTTTACCGTCTCGTAAAGTCCGGGCAGCATCTGTACGCAGGCGTTCACCCGCTTTGCTTCCTTATGATCCCTGGCCGGGTATCCCGACACCATGGCATCGGCAGGGACCGATTTCGTAACGCCTGCCTGCGCGGCTATTACGGCCTTGTCCCCTACGGTGATGTGCCCTACCAGGCCCGCCTGTCCGGCTATAGTCACTCCCTTGCCTACGCGCGTGCTTCCGGAAATGCCTGCCTGAGAAACGACAATGGAGTTTTCTCCTATGGCTACGTTGTGGGCGATCTGGACCAGATTGTCTATCTTTGTGCCTTTGCCGATGATGGTCTTGTCAAAACGCGCCCTGTCTATGGCCACGTTCGCCCCGATCTCCACATCGTCTTCAATGACCACGGTACCGCGCTGCGGTATCTTGTGGTGGACGCCCTTGATCTGCACAAATCCGAACCCGTCGGAGCCTATGACAGAGCCGCTGTGTATTATTACCCTGTCGCCGATCGTTACGCGCTCCCTTATGGAAACATTGGGGTATATAAGCGCGCCCTTGCCTATGGATGTATCGCGGCCGATAAAACTGCCCGCGTATATTACGCTGTCATCCCCCACGCTGGCGCCGTCATCAATAACTACGTAAGCGCCTAAAGAAACACCCTTGCCTAATTTTACTTCTTTCCCGACGACCGCTGTTTTGTGTATGCCCTTTGGGTGTTTTATCTCAGACGCGGAAACCATCTCCACTATCCTGGCAAAGGCAAAAGATGGATTTTCCGTCTGGATGATCGGCTTGGGGGCGGACTTTATCTCCCTGGAAGTGATGATAGCCGATGCCCTGGTCGTATTTATAAGGGGGGCATACTTTGAATTGGCAAGAAAGGTTATATCCCCTTCAAGCGCGTCTTCTATGCCGCATACGCCGGTAATAACCGTGCTTTGGTCCCCGACTATATTTCCCTCAATTATATCGGCTATCTCTTTCAGGGTCTTATTCATCTATTTCTTCGCGGGCGTACCTTTCTTCAGTATCTCCAGCACCTTATCCGTAACGTTAAGGCCTTTATCCTGATACATAAGGACCTTGTCGTTGAGTATCAGCGCGTAGCCGTCTTTCTGGGCGTATTCGGCTATCGCCGCTTCTATGTCTTTCAATATCTCCGCGAGCTTCTCGTCCCTTTCCTTCCTCAGGTCGGTCTGCTGTTCCCTGTCAAACTCTCTAAGGGTATTTACATTCTCATCAAGCTTGCCCTTGCTTGCTTCCTTTTCTTTATCGCTCAAAAGCCCCATCTTATCCTGAATGGCCTTTATATCTTCAACCTTCTTTTCCCTCTCTTTTTCGTATTTACCCTGCTTTTCTTCTAATGCCTTATCATAGTCCTTTGTCCGCGGATGGCCTTCAAACAACTTATTCAGGTCGACATAACCGATCTTGTCTGCCGCGTATGCCGCCGTCTGCAAAGATAAGAACAAGAATGCCGCCGTTGCTACCGCTGCCACTAACCTGCGCATATTGCCTCCTTCTTTTTGTTTATCTAAAACCCATGACTTACGCTGAAATGGAATTTACCTTCCTTATCCTCTTCCCCTGCCTCAAGGTTCAAGGGAAAGCCGTAATCAAGTTTAAGCGGCCCGAGGGGCGTCTTTATCCTGACGCCAAACCCTAAGCTGGACTTAAACTCGCCGCTGCCGATCTTGTCCACCTTCTGCCACACATTGCCTATATCATAGAAAACCGCCCCCTTAAGAAAATCCAGGAACGGATAAACATATTCTACATTGCCGACCAAAAGCGCCTCTCCTCCGAGGGGGTCTTCCGAGGCGGTATCTATGGGGCCTACCTTCCTCTCGTTATAACCCCTGATCGAATTAGCGCCCCCGGCGAAGAAACGTTCATATATAGGTATCTTCTCAGAATCCCCATAGGCATCGGCAATACCCGCCCTCAGCCTCAACTCAAGCACCGCCTTAAGCGGAAGGAGAAAATACTTGCTGCCCAGCGCGTTAAGCTTCATAAAATCCTTGTCTCCCGCGAACGGGCCTCCTGCCACCTCAAGACTTTCAGATATCGTATATCCCCTGGTCGGCTCGAACACGCTGTCCCGCGTATCTCTTGTCAGGCCGAAGGTAAAGCTGCTTATCGTGTTCTCGCCTTCCTCCGCCTTCAGGTCTGCCGACGCGTTGGTGGTTATATCGGTAATATCGATCTGGTCTATCCTGTAGGTCAGGCTGCCTTTCAGGTATTCTGAAAATTCTTTACCCAGCCGCAGCCTGCCGCCCTGCCTGCTTTCGTCGTAACCGTAACCCACGTCTGACTCGCGGTCCTGCTCCCTCCTGTATAAATCAAAGCCGAATGATACGGGATAATCAAAAAGCCAGGGCTCGGTGAAACTCAGGTCAAAAAGATTGCTTATGGAGCCCATTTCCGCGCGCAAAGTCAGGTCCTGGCCGTCGCCGGTAAAATAAGGAAAATTCTTCCAGTCGAAGTTTTTCTGCTCTATCTCAAAGAACCCGACGAACTCCTCAACCGTGGAATAGCCGCCGCCGAAACTAAAGGAGCCGGTCTTGGCCTCTTTCACCTCAACCACCAGGTCCTCCTTGTTCGGTTCGCCCGTATCTTCGGTATCGTAAGAAATATCCTCAAAGAAACCGAGGTTATGCAGGCGCTCTTTGCTGCGGCGCAGTTTCTCGCCGTCAAACTTATCCCCGGGCTTTATCCTCAGCTCTCTCCTTATTACCGTGTCCTTGGTCTTGACGTTACCCTTTATATTGATCTTGCCGACATAGGCGATCTCACTCTCAATAATATTATACGCTATATTAACGCGGCCGCTTTTCTCGTCAACGCTGGCAACGTCTTCCACCCTGGCGAAAATATAGCCCACATCAAAATACATCCCCTGTATGCGCGCGGCGTCTTCCTTCATCGCCTCCTGGCTGTATACCTTACCAGGCAGGCAGGACTCCAGTTTCTTGAGTATCTCATCGCCGGTGAATACCTTGTTCCCCTTTACCTTAACGCCCTCCACGGTGTACTTTACGCCTTCCTCTATCGCGATAGTAACAAAGGCGCCCCTCCTGTATGTGCCGAAATCCACCGAATAATCAACCTTTACGTCGGCGAACCCCTCGCGGCGGTAAAAAGAGCTCAGCCGCTCCATATCCTGCTCTATCACCTCGTCATTCAATACCCCGGAGCCGATCAAAGATGCCGGCCGGGTCTTGACGATCTTCATCAGCCGCTTGTAGGAAAACGCCTTATTGCCGGAGAAGCTCAGGAACCTGATCCTGATGCGCCGGCCTTCTTTTATGGCGAAGGTTACTTTGGATTTATTAGCCGCGCTATCCGTATCGGCCTTATATTCCGCCTCTATATCGCCAAACCCTCTCTTTCTATAAAACTCCTTTATGGCCTCTATGTCGTTCTGCAGTTTGGCAAAATCAAGGTACTGCCCTTCTTTTGATCCGATCAGCCCCTTTACCCTCTCCTCAAGGTGGTGCCTCACCCCCGAAAATCCTATGCCGGATATGACAGGCCTTTCTTTGACATTTACTATCACCTTGACCCCGTCCTTGTAGGCCTCTGTCTCGGTATTTACGTCCTCAAAGTAACCCAGCAGGTACAGCCTTTTTACGTCATCGCTGATTATATTCTCGCTAAAGGGTGTTCCGGTCTTTGCCTTCATCTTGGAAAGGATGCTGTTGCCGGAAACCGACTGGTTGCCCCTGACTTCTATGGCGGTGATCGTCCGCGGCTCCTCAGCCGCTGCCTCTGCCTGCTGCGCGCTCTCCTCTTCCGCTCTTAAGTTAAAACCCGAGGCAAGAAAGATACAAAGGCAGAAAGTCAATAACGCCATTACACCGCTGATTTTTTTCTTACGCATAGCCCCCTCTGGGATCAAACCTGCTGAACAGCCAGGCTTTCAAACTTCATATACTCTTTTATAAAAGTAAGTTTTATCGTGCCCACCGGGCCGTTCCTCTGTTTTGCTATGTTGATCTCGGTGACGCCTTTGTTTTCTGTTTCCTGTGAATAATAGTCCTCGCGGTATAACAGGATCACCACATCCGCGTCCTGCTCAATGGCGCCTGACTCGCGCAGGTCCGATAACTGCGGGCGGTGGCCCGGCCGCGCCTCCACAGCCCGTGAAAGCTGGCTGATGGCGACAACGGGTATGCTCAACTCGCGCGCCAGCGCCTTAAGCGAACGCGAGATATCGGAGATCTCCTGCTGCCTGTTCTCGGAACCGGCTGAGCCGCGCATCAACTGGAGATAATCCACTATGACAAACTTTATATCGTGATGGAGCTTCATCCTCCTTGCCTTGGCCCTTATTTCTATCACCGACATCGCCGGCGTATCGTCAATGTATATCGGCGACTGGGAAAGCTTTCCCGCGGCAGCGGTAAGCTTAGGCCAATCAGAGGTAGAGAGATATCCTGTGCGCACATTGTGGGCGTCTACCCTCGCGTGGGCGCAAAGCAGACGCTGTACCAGCTGTTCGCGGGACATTTCCAGGCTGAAGATAACCAGGGGCATCTTCTTTTCCACCCCGATATGATCAGCCATGCTTATGGCAAGGGCGCTTTTGCCCATGGATGGGCGCGCGGCGATAACGATCAGGTCCGAGGGCTGCATACCGGCGGTCTGCCGGTCAAGGTGAATAAATCCGGTGGGTATGCCTGTAACGTGCTCTTTTTTCTGATAAAGAGTATCTATCTTCTCGATCGTATCGTGTATTATGCTTCTTATCGGCAGGGAGCCGCCGGTTATCCTGCGCTCGCTTATCTCATAAATAAGCCGCTCGGCGTGGTCGACTATCTGGTCCGTGTTTTCCTGCGCCTCAGTGGCCTCATTTACTATCTGTGTGCCGCGGTTGATAAGCTCGCGAAGTATGCCTTTATCCTTGACGATCTTCGCGTAGTGCGCTACGTTGGCGGCGGTAGGCACTGAATTGGCAAGCTCCGCTATATAAGAGGCGCCCCCTATGTCTTCCAGCATGCCTTTACGTTTCAGTTCGTCGCATACCGTGACTACGTCGGCCGCCTTCTCCTGATTGAACAGTTCTATTATCGCTTCGTAGACCTTCTGGTGTTTTGAATCGTAGAATATCCCCCTGTCCAGTATTTCAATGGAGACCATTATGGCCTCTTCGGAAAGCAGCATAGAGCCCAGCACCGCCATTTCCGCTTCCAGGTTCTGCGGCGGCACCTTGCCCATCGCCGTCAATCCGCCCGTTTCCATAAACTTATCTCCTGACGACCCAGACCTTGATCTTCGCCGATATATCGGAGGACAGTTTTACCGAGGCCTCGTATATCCCCAGCGCCTTTATCGGTTCCGGCAGGTCTATCTGATCCTCCTCTGCCGGGAATCCCTCATTCTTTAAGGCGGCGGCGATCTGCGCGGGGCCTACCGCCCCATACAGCTTATCGTCATCGGTGGCCTCCGCCTCTATATTAACCGAGGCGCCGGACATCTTCTCCGCCACAAGGGTTAATTCCTGTTTTTTCGCGTTCAGTTCTTTGATCTGCCTCTCGCCGGCAAGTTCTATCTTTTTTATGTTGGCATCGGTAGCGCGCAGGGCCGCACCTTGAGGTATAAGACAATTCCTGGCGTAGCCGTCCTTCACGCTTACGATATCCCCTGCCTTGCCCATCTTCGGCATATCCTTGCACAGTATGACCTTCATTACCTTTATTCTCCTTAGGATTACTTTATGTGCGGCAGAAGAGCCAGAAACCTCGCCTTATTCACTGCCCGCCGGAGCATCCTCTGGTGCCTCGCGCAGGTCCCTGTGACGCGCACGGATAGTATCTTGCCTCTTTCGCTCACTATCCTCTCCAGCCGTTTAGTGTCCTTGTAATCGATCGCGCTTACCTTGTCCGCGCAAAATCTGCAAAACTTCTTTCTTACCTGCAAAGCGGGAAATTTAGCCATATCCTTCCTTTCATCCTCAACTGTTAGTATCTAAAGCGTCTTCGGCGCCGTCCTCAAGCCAGGCGCTGCCCGTGGAATCTATCGCTTCCTCGGCGGGCATTTCTTTCTTTTCCGCGCCCATATCCGCTGCCGCCACCTTGCCCTGCTGCGAATAGCCGAGGAACTGCACGCGCTCGGCCCTGACCTCTACCACGTTTCTTTTCTGACCGGCATTGTCCTGCCAAGAACGCGACTGAAGCCTGCCTTCAATAAATACCGGGCGGCCTTTCTGAAGATACTGGTTGCATATCTCGGCCTGCTTATCCCAGACCACCACGGTGATAAAACACGCCTCGTCTTTCTGCGCGCCGGTCTTGTCCTTAAAACGCCTGTTAACCGCCATCCTCAAGTTCACAACCGCCGTACCCTGAGGGGTGTAGCGCAATTCAGGATCTTTGGTAAGATTGCCGATAAGCAACACCTTATTCAAGCTCGCCATAACCGCGTACCTCCTCAGATTTTTAAAATAGAAGCCCTTATCACCGAATCGTTAAGCGACAGCGCGTGCCGTATCTTGACTACGGCCTCAGGCGCCGATTCAAAGACCATCAGGTGATACACGCCTTCCTTCTGTTTCTTTATGGGATAGGCGAGCTTTCTTTTCTCAGACCATACGGCCGAAGATATGACCGTCGCCCCGTTCTTGGAGAATAAATCCGTCAGGGACTTCATGAGCGCCTCGCGCTCCTGGGCCGGAGAATCCGGCTTCAAGATCAACATTGTTTCGTATTTATTCATACCGGCAATGCCCTTTCCTTTTTATACAGCGGGCGTCTTCCCGTTGTATTTGTTCATGGCGGAATCAACGCCCTTGTCCATCCATTCCTGGATACACATAACGGCGTTATCAATTACCGCCCCTATATTCTTCCATTCCTGCCTGTTAAAACCCGCCAGCACAAAATCGCTCAGATCCCCGCCCGTTTCCTTCTCAGGCAAGATCCCGAGGCGCAGCCGCGCGAACTCTTTAGAACCCAACGCCTCTATTACGGATCCAAGCCCCTTGTGGCCCCCGGCGCCTCCCTTTTTCCTGAGGCGCATATCGCCAAAGGGGATACTCACATCATCCGCCACTACCAAAAGCTCATCCAGTTCATCCGTGTATCTCTTAACGAGCGAGGCAACTGCCACGCCGGAAAGGTTCATATAAGTATCGGGCAGCGCGATCAAGGCCGGCCCTGCCTCGGTGTTGATCTTTGCCTTACGGCTATGGCTGCGACTGTCGGCCGCGAATGCCGCCTTGTATTCCTTTGCCAGCGCCTTTACTACTATGGAGCCGAAATTATGCCTGGTGTTCGCGTATCTCGGCCCGGGATTGCCCAGACCCACAATAAGCTTCAACTTTAAGCGCCCTTTTTCTCTTCTTTCTGCGGCTTCTTCTCTTCCTTCTTTTCTTCAGGCGCGGCCTCTCCCTCTTCCCCTTCCTTCTTTTCCTTCTTTATGACTTCCGGTTCCTGCGCCTCGGCAGCCGCCTCTTCAGGCGCGGCCGCCTCTTCCACCTTGACCGGATGCACGATAGACAACACTATTGTATCAGGGTCATGCAATACCTTTATATCCGGAGAAAAGGCCATATCCTTTATATGCACTACATCACCTATCTTCATATTGCTCACATCCACTTCAAACTTAGGCGGGATCTGCGTAGGAAGGCATTCGATCTCTATGTCCCAGAGATTATGTTCAAGCACGCCGCCCTCCGCCTTAACGCCTACCGCGTCGCCCCTGGCCTCAACGCTGACCTTGACCTGGATCGCCTTTGTGAGGGACAACTGGTGAAAATCTATGTGCACGATATCGCCGTCCACGGGGTGATACTGTATCTCTTTTATTATCACCTGTTTGCCTTTTTCCTTGCCGGAGGCGCCCTTAGGCATGAGGTTTATTATGACGTTCTCAAGGCGGTGCGCGTGTATAAACTTGAACAGTTCATGAGACGATATCTTGACCGGCTCGGTCTTCTTGCCTTCTCCGTACACTACGGCGGGCACAAAGCCCTCGCGCCTCATCTTGCCTACGTCGCTTTTGCCGACTTCCTTACGTGGTTCTATCTGCAGTATTAATTCTTCCATCGCGGTTCACATTCTCCTTTTCTCAATCGAATAAACAGCTTATGGACTCCTCATTGTAAATACGCTTTATCGCCTCGCCCAGAAGAGGGGCCACGCTTAACACCTTTATCTTGGAATGCCTCTTATGGTTCTCAAGAGGAATGCTGTCGGTGATCATGAGTTGCTTTAACGCCTGGCATTTATCTATTTTTTCTATCGCCGGCCCCGACAAAACACCGTGGGTTACCGCGGCATATACGTCCCTGGCGCCCTCCTCTTTCAGCTTGGTTACCGCCTCAAGCAGGGAACTGCCTGTAGCGATAAGATCGTCAACAATAATGGCATCGCTGCCCTTGACCTCACCCATAATATGCATCGCCTCTGTATCCTCGGGGTCAATGCGCCTTTTGTCGATTATGGCTAAACGGGAATTCAGGCGCTTGGCGTAGGCGCGCGACATTTTAATGCTGCCTACGTCCGGCGATACGACTACGACGTTCTCCAGGCCCATGGCCTTGAATTCCTCTATGAGCACGCCCACGGCGAAGAGGTGGTCTACCGGTATGTCAAAAAAACCCTGGATCTGCCCGGCGTGCAGGTCCATAGTCAACACCCTGTCGCTGCCGGCCACCGTCAGAAGATTGGCGATCAGCTTGGCGGTTATGGGCACGCGCGGCTGATCTTTCCTGTCCTGGCGGGCGTAGCCGAAATAGGGCATCACCGCCGTTATCCTGCTGGCGGAAGCCCGCTTTAAGGCGTCGATCATTATAAGCAGCTCCATTAAATTATCATTGGGAGGAGAACACGTGGGCTGGACAACAAAGACATCCTTGCCCCGCACATTGTCCTCTATCTTTACCCTTATCTCGCCTTCGCTGAACCTGCCTACCAGCGCCTTCGCGAGCGGGACCTTCAAATAACCACAGATGTCCTCCGCCAGTTTTCTGTTGGCATTGCCGCTGAAAACCGAAATATGATCCTTCATCTTTTTTTACTCCTTGGGGTATAAGGCCGCGCGGGCACTCCCACCACTACGCTGTCCGCGGCCACGTCCCTGGTGACCACGCATCCGGCGCCTGTCCTGGCGCCCCTGCCTATCTCTACCGGCGCCACCAGGACCGAATCAGAGCCGATAAACGCGCGGCTGCCGATCTTCGTATTATGCTTCCCCGCGCCGTCAAAATTGGCAACAACGCATCCGGCCCCGATATTTACTCCCGCCCCTATATCGGCGTCTCCTAAGTAACTAAAATGTTTTATCAGGGTATTTTTGCCTACCCGCGTGCGGACGAGTTCGGCGAAATTGCCTGCCGACGTTCCATCTTTGAGCGTTACAGAGTCCCTTAAATGACAGAAAGGCCCTATTGAGCAATTGCGTCCAATTATAACATTGTTCTCTATTACTGTAAAGGGATAAATTACGCTCCCCTTGCCTATCTTAACGCCGTAATTGATAAATGTGTGCTCCGGGGAGGCGATCGTCACGCCCTTATCCATTAAATCGTGGTTTATCCTGCGCCGCATGGCCGCGCTCGCGCGGCTTAGATCAAGGCGCGAATTGATCCCCATCGCCTCTTCAGCGTCTTTTATCCTTATCGCCTCAACCAAAAGCCCTTTTTCGTAAAAGACACTGATTATATCGGTAAGATAATATTCCTTCTTGCGGTTGTCGGCCTTGAGGTATTTAAAAACGCCGGATAGCCGTTCCTTGCTGAAACAGATTATGCCGGTGTTGATCTCATTGATGTTCTTTTCGGCGTCGTTGGCGTCCGCCTCTTCCACTATGCCGCGGACGGCGCGGCATTTGTCCCTTAAGATCCTGCCATAACCGGAGGGGTCGCCGGCCAGCGCCGTCAGGACCGTAGCGTCTATGGCATTTCCGGTATGGAATTTCAGAAGCCCTTTGACGCTCTCTTTCTTCAATAAGGGGATGTCGCCGTAAAGTATTAAAACGCTTCCCTTGAAGCCTGCCAGCGCCCCAAGCGCCCTTTTAACCGCGTCTCCTGTGCCCAGGAGTTTATCCTGCAGGACGATCTTTACGCCGGCGGGGACTATCCTCCTTATCTCTCTATGCTGATGCCCCAATACGACAACCGTCTTTTTCGCGCCCAGGCCGCGCGCCAGGTCAAAGACATAGCTCAACATCGGCCTGCCGCATAAAGGATGCATGACCTTGGGGGTGTCCGACTTCATCCTCGTGCCTTTTCCCGCCGCTAAAATTATGACCGCTATGTTTTTATTCATATCAACTCAACAGGCGCCTTTCATTCTTTGGGACGTGTGGAATCGAACCACAATAGCGAGACCCAAATTCTCGTGTCCTACCGATTGGACGACGTCCCAGTATTATATATCATCTACCACGGAAGCGGATACGGGGCTCTTCTTCTGCTGCTCGTATGCCTCAAGCACCTTCTTCTGTAAAAGCTCCCTGAACGATTGCGTAATGGGGTGGGCTATATCTTTGTGCTCTGATTGAGCATTACCCATCTCCCCCGGGGCCGGCCTTACCGGCACAGGAAGGGAAGCGGCGCATTCACCGCAGTACTTGGAGCGCGATTCGTTCCTCGCGCCGCACTTAGGGCACGGCTGTTTTATCTTGCGTGAAGGCATGGCTATGAACAAACCGCTCTTACCCTCAATGACCTTTATATTCCTGACCACGAACGCGTCGTCAAATGTGACCGTCGCGTATGCCTTCAGTTTCTTGTCCGGACTGTCCTTCAAGAAGACTCTGACTTCGGTTATCTCCATAGCCCCCCCTTTGAAATTAATAGGTCTTCGCCGCGAACACCCTTAAGCCTTTTAACCCATCAAGCCGCCCCTTAATTTCTTCCGCCTCCTTTCTCGACTTAACTATTGAAAATACGGCCGGGCCGCTGCCTGAAACAGCTACGGGCCCAACCCCTGCCTTCCTAAGAATACTTTTTGCCCTGGCTATGCCGTCTATATACCCCGCGGCGACCTCGCCCAATTCATTCTTAAGATTTTTTGAGATGAGAGCAAACCTCTTGAATTTCAAGGTATTATGCAATATTTTAACATCTGAGCGCGCCTTTGTCAACCTTTCGGGGCTTAATTTTTCCCCGCGAACAAGGTCAAACTTTTCATAAATGGAGCGCGTAGAAACCTCTATATCCGGCACAACTAATACATGCCAGAACCTGTGTTTTATATCGCGTATGACTTTTATCTCATCACCGGCGCCTTCACCAAGCGCGAAAGGCGCGCGGAAAAGGAAAAAGGCGACATCCGCCCCCAATGCCCTGCCTAATTTAATTAATCTGTCCCTGCTTATCCGGATACGCCACATGCGCGGCAGCGCCATCAACACCGCCGCGGCATTGCTGGAGCCGCCCCCTAAACCCGCCGCAACAGGTATGCGCTTCTCTATATTGATCGTTACGCCTGCCCGCGGTTTAAACTCATCCCTAAGAAGCGCGGCAGCCCTGTAAGCAAGATTTGTCTCATCGCGCGGTATCCGGCTGTTTTCAGACACGATCTCGATACCGGGCTCTTTGATAACTCTTAAGGTTACGCGGTCTTTAAGGTCTATGCGCTCAAACAGGGTGATTATATTATGGTAGGAGTCCTTCCTTCTGTTGCCCACAGAAAGAAACAGGTTCAACTTGGCAGGCGAATCTACGGTGAGAGACAACATGATGACATCAAAGCAGTGCTTTTGCCGTCTTTACTATATCCTCCGCCGTCAGGTTATATTCTTTGAGCAGGTCCTGCGGGCTGCCTGACTGGCCGAATCTATGCTTCACGCCTATTCTCAATACCTTTCTGGGAAAGTTTTCAGCCACTACCTCGTCTATGGCGGAGGCAAGGCCCCCTATTACGGAATGCTCTTCACAAACGACTATGCCTTTTGTCTCTTTCGCCGCCTTTATCAATATATCGGCATCGATCGGTTTGATCGTGTGCATATTGATCACGCGGCAGGAAATGCCTTCTTTTCTCAAGGCGGCGCCCGCCTTCAACGCCTCTTGCACCATAATGCCGCAGGCAACTATAGCTATGTCGCTGCCCTCGGTCAAAGAATATGCCTTGCCGAAACAGTAAGGCGGCTTGCCGTCGATCGTTTCAACCTTTACCCTTCCCAGCCTGATATAAAACGGCCCGGGCGCGGCCGCGGCATACATCACGGCCTCACGCGTTTCCGGCCCGTCCGCGGGGACAATGACCTTCATATTGGGGATCAACCGCATAAGCGCTATATCCTCAAGCGCCTGATGGCTGGCGCCGTCAGGGCCTACGGTTATACCCGCGTGAGTCGCCACGATCTTAACGTTGAAATTACTGTAGCATATACTGTTTCTTATCTGGTCCCATGTGCGGCCGGTGGCGAACATGGCGAAGGTTGAGGCAAACACTATCTTGCCGCAGCTGGCAAGGCCGGCGGCGGTTGCCATCATGTTCTGCTCAGCCACGCCGAAATTAAAGAACCTCTCGGGGAAATCCCTTCTAAAGAGCGCGGTCTTTGTAGAACAGGACAGGTCGGAATCAAATACGACGATATTGGGGTCTTTCCTGCCCAGCTCAACGAGCGTCTTTCCGTAAACCTCTCTCGCGTACAATGATTCAGTCATGATCAGCCCAATTCCTCCAACGCCTTCTTTGTCTCTTCTTCGGTAGGAGCCCTGCCGTGGAAATCGGCGATGTTCTCCATAAAGGATACGCCTTTGCCCTTGGTGGTCCTGGCGATGATGATCGTCGGGGCGCCTTTGTGCCGCGCCGCCTTTTCAAACGCCGAAACGATCCGGCGCATATTATGCCCGTCTATCTCTAAAACATTCCAGCCGAAGCTTACCCACTTCTCCTTGATCGGCTCAATGCCCATGACATCGCATACCCTGCCGTCTATCTGATAACCGTTATAATCAAGGACCGCGCAGAGATTATCGCACTTATAGTGGGAGCAGGCCATTGCCGCCTCCCATATATTGCCCTCCTGTATCTCTCCATCTCCCATAAGCACATAGACCCTGTAGCCCCTCTTGTCTATACGGCCGGCGAGGCTCATGCCTAAAGCGACTGAGAGCCCCTGTCCGAGAGAACCGGAAGCCGCCTCTATACCGGGCGTGCGCCTGTCAGGATGCCCCTGCAATATAGACCCCAACTCCCTTAATGTCCAGAGTTCCTCTTTTTTGAAATAACCTGCCTCGGCAAGGGCGGCATAAACCACAGGGCAGGCGTGGCCTTTAGATAAATGAAACCTGTCCCTGTCAGGCCACCTGGGATTCTCAGGGTCATGCTTGAGTACTTCAAAATATAATGCCGCGATCAAGTCCGCCGATGAAAGGCTCCCGCCGGGATGGCCGCTGCCGGCCTTAAACAGCATATCTATGATCAGCCGCCTGATATGCCTTGCCTTTTCTTCCAGGAACTCTATCTTCTCTTCAATGTGCTTCAATTTGCCTGCCTTCTATTTTGGCCTTTATCCGCTCTAACTCAGGGTTGAGTTTCAACGCCCCGGCCCAGGCCTCATCAGCCATATCCTTTAAGCCGCTTGCCTCATAGGCGTCGCCCAGATGGTCATATATTACCGGGTCATCAAGAAGAGAAGCGGCGCGCTTAAGGTATTCCACCGCTTCATTGAGCTTGCCTTTCTTGAAATAAACCCATCCCAGCGTATCCAGATACGCGCCCTCGGCCGGCTCAAATTCCAGCGCCTTCTTCACAAGCGCCTCTGCCTCATCCAGATTTTCCCCTTTTTCGGCATACATATAGCTCAACGCGTTCATCGCCTGGTGGGAATCCGGCTGCAGGCTGAGCGACCTTTTAAGTTCCTCTTCCGCCTCCGCGTGCATCTTCTGTTCTTCGTAGAGCGACCCGAGATAAAAACGGGCCAAAGCATCGTCGGGGGAGATCACCAGAATGTTCTTGTATGCCTCTATCGCCTGCCCTGTCTTTTTCTGTATGTAATACACCTGGGCTAACTGGTGGTAGATCTGGGTATTATCAGGGTCCAGCTTAGAGGCCCCTGTCAGGAATTTTTCGTATTCCTCCGCCGCTTCTTCCGTTTTTTTCTCGGATGTATACAGAAGTGCCAGTATCGCGTGGGACTCTATGTTGTCAGGGTCGATCTCAGATACGGCCTTAAGCTCTTCAATGGCCTTTTGGGAATCGTTCTGTTTTATGTAGTCGGCGGCGAGGCGTACGTGCGTATAGGCCACGCCCTCTTCAAGGCGGATAGAACTCCGGTATTCTTCAATTGCCTTATCTACGTCGTCCAGCCGGTCGTATATAACGCCCATCATAAAATGGCTCAGCCCGCCTATGTCCTTCAACTGGCCGCCATAACCCCGACCGGAAAAAAACAGGGACAACCCACAGATAGCCGCCGCTGTGGCTAAGACCTTGCGCGGATCAGATCCCAAACGCATCTGATGCCGTCAGCTCTTTGATCCCCAGGCGCGTTTCTTAAGATGTCTTCTTCTGCGAAGCGCCTTCTTTCTCTTATGCGTGCGTATCTTTCTTCTCTTCCTTTTTCTGCCGCAAGGCATAGCCCTAAACTCCTTCTCTATAAAATCACCTTGTTCAACGGATACTCTATGATCCCTTCAGCGCCGGCCTTTTTCAACTCCGGTATGATAGAGCGCACCACGCTTTCGTTTATAACGGTATCTATGGCATACCAGCCGCCGCTGCTCAATGAAGAAATGGTCGGCTTCTTCAAGGCGGGCAGTTTGGATATGACCTTCTTAAGGTCTGACTGCCTGACGTTCATCTTCAAGCCCACCTTCTCTTCCGCGTTTATCGCCCCGCGCAAAAGAAGCGCGATCTGCTCCATCTTGCGCCTCTTGAAGGCGTCCTTGTATGACTTTTTATTGGCTATAAATTGCGTGACTGAAGTGCATAGGGTGCACACCTCTCTTAGTTTGTTCGCGCGCAAAGACGAGCCGGTCTCCGTCAGTTCCACGATCGCGTCCACGAGGCCGGCATTCACCTTTGCCTCGGTCGCGCCCCAGGAGAATTCCACGTCGGCGTTCACCTTGTTTTTCTTCAGGTAGCGCGTGGTAAAATTCACCAGTTCCGTGGCGATGGACTTGCCCCCAAGGTCCTTTACGGACCTTATGGATGACTCTTCGGGCACGGCTAAAACCCACCTTACGGGGTTGAGGCTCTGCTTGGCGTAGGTCAATTCCGACACCCGGACAACGTCCGAGCCGTTCTCCAATATCCAGTCCTCTCCGGTAATGCCGCAGTCAAGCACCCCCATCTGGACGTAGCGGGACATCTCCTGCGCGCGCAAGAGCACGCACTCTATCTCGCTGTCGTTTATGGAAGGAAAATACGACCGCGAGCCCACGGTGATGTTGAAGCCCGCCTTGTTGAACATCTTAAAGGTGGCCTCCTGCAAGCTCCCCTTCGGCAGCCCCAGTTTTAGAATATTCTTTTTCATAGAGATTTATTATACATTTACACCACTGCTTTGTAAAGAAAATTTGCAAGTGATTTAGAGATTGATTTTTTTAAGTTTCCTCCCTATAATGAACTGCATAAGAAAGAGAGGTAACAGATGCTAAGCATACTACACAAGAAAAAGGTGCAAAAAAGGATACTCATCGGGCTGGCCGTCATCATCATCCCCGCCTTTGTGTTCTGGGGCGCGGGCAGCGCGATAAGAAGCAAGAACGAGCCCACGCACGCCGGGACCGCCTTCGGCAGGAAGATCACCTTCAGCGAATACCAGGACAGCTTAAACGCCGTGAGGAACCTTGCCTTGATGAGATTCGGCGAAGAATTTGAAAAGATAAAGGACTACCTGAACCTGAACGCGCAGGCATGGGAAAGGATACTGCTGCTGGAAGAGGCGAAAAAAAGAAAAATAAAGATATCCGATACAAAGGTCATAGAAAGCGTGCGCGCCTTCCCCTTCTTCCAGGAAAACGGCGGCTTCAACAAAGAAAGATACGAGAACGTGCTGCACTACTCCTTCCTCGCCTCCCCCAGAAAATTTGAAGAGCAGATCAGGTCATCGCTTATGATAGAAGAATTATACAAGCGGCTCACCGGGGATATATCCGTGAACGAAGAAGAGGCGGCGCGGGAATACAAAAAAAGCAACGAAAAAGTAAAGGTAGAATATATCGCGGCGCTCCCCGGCTCCTTCACCGCCGGCATAGAGGTCTCCGACGAAGAATTAAGGGATTTCCTCAATAAGAACCCGCAAAGCTTCCGCATAGGCCTGGCGGTAAATGTAGAGTATATCGGCCTTGATCACCCCGCTGATGCCACGGAAGAGATGAAAGAGCAGGCCCACAAAAAAATGCGGGAGATCTCAAGCAAGGTCTCTGAAAATGACGACCTGAAGAAGGCGGCGGAAGAAAATAACCTGAGGATAAAAGAGACCGGATTTATCAGCACGCAGGAGCCCATACCCGGCATAGGATTCTCCCCTAATGTGTTTGAGGAGATCTCCCGCCTTAAAAAAGGCCGCGTAAGCGGCGCCATACCCACGGCCGTGGGCGTCTATATCCTGAAAATAAAAGACAGAAAAGAAAACTACCTGCCCCCATTTGAGGAAATAAAGAACAAGGTCAGGGAGACGCTTATATATGACCTGGCTAAAGAAGAGGCCAGGGAAAAACTTGCCGAATGCCTTCAGAAGATAGACAAATTCAAAGAAGGCAAAAAGGATATTGACCTGGGGCGGATGGCGGATGAATTCGGCCTGAAAAAGGGAAATACCGAGCCGTTTGGCCGCGACAGTTATATACCGGAGATAGGCAACTATAAAGGATTCTGGGAGGCGGCGTTCAACCTGAAGAAAAAAGGCGAGATAAGCCCCCTGCTGGAAACGCCTTCCGGCTTCTATGTATTGAAGTTAAATGAATTTATCGGCGTGGATGAAGGAAAATTCGCGAAAGAAAAGGAGGCGTTCAGTAAACGCCTCCTTGAAGAAAAGAAAGAGAAATTCTTTCAGGGCCTGCTCGCCGAGCTGCATAAAAAAGCCAACCTGCAGATCTTAAGCCGGTAAATCCTACTCTACCTTGATCGCGTTGACAGGACACTGTCCCGCGATCTCCTTAACGTCGCAACTTGAGCAGCCGGACGCCTTGACATGCGCCACGCCGTCCGCCTGCACCTCAAAGACATCGGGGCAGGCCTGCGCGCACAAGCCGCATCCCACACAAGTTGAAGCATCAACAGTTACTTTAGCCATAATTACCTCTCCAACAGGTTTTCAAACATCTCTTCGTGGTCAACTTCCTCGGACAGTATGTGCGTGACTAACTGATAAGTGACGTTATCCTTGCCCAGCGTCTTCCTGGCGATCTTATTGTAAACCTCAATAGCCCCTGCCTCTGCCTCCATCACAATGCGGATGATCCGGTTTATGTCGGCGGTATTCTTGGGAGGCGCGGGATAGGGGAAATTGGCGTTCTTTTCCAATTCCATGGGATTTGCCGTAGGCACATCTCCCAACTTGGTGATCAGATCGGCCAATTCCTGAGCATGCTCCAACTCATCCTTGGCGATCTTGTTCAAAAACTCCTGCATATCTTCATAGGCCTTGCCGGAAACCGTCTGCGCCATATACCAATAGAGATAAAACGCCAGCCATTCGTCGCAATACGCCTTGTTCAGGTCCTTGAGTAACTCTTTTAAGCTTACATCACATATCGCACGCGCGGTCTTGCCCATTTTGCCACCTCCTCTGTGTTTTGAACTACTGCTTTAATCCGTACTTCTCTATGTTATTATCCGCTATTGCCTGGACCTTTTTGATCTCTTCCGGGTTGTTCAGGATATGTTTGAAACGGCCCTGGACTTTAAGATATTCTTCCACCGGCAGGGGCGCGATCTTTCTCACCGCGGCCAACTTGCCGTTCTCATACTCTATAACGGGATACAGGCCTGTGTCGACGGCTAATTTTGCCACCGGTATTGTCAGCGACGGGCTGTGGCGCCACCCTAAGGGGCAGGGGACATGGATCTGGATATATTTCGGGCCCTTTATGCTCAACGCCTTCTTGACCTTGCGCTGGATATCCTGCGGAAACGCGGAAGTGGAAGTCGCGACATAAGGTATGCCGTGCGCGTTGGCTATCTCGGGCATAGGTTTCTTGGGCCTGGGGTTGCCAAAAGCGGACTCCGCGGAAGGGCTGGTTGTGGTGTTACTGCCAAAAGGAGTCAGGCCGCTGCGCTGGATACCCGTGTTCATGTAGGCCTCATTGTCATAACAGACATAAAGTATATCGTGGCCCCTCTCAAGCATGCCGGAAAGCGCCTGAAGCCCTATATCCGCTGTGCCGCCGTCTCCTGCCTGCGCAATGATGTTAGTCCCTTCTTTCTTTCCTAAATACTTTAAAGCCGCCTCTATACCTGAGGCAACGGCCGCGCAGTTCTCAAACAAAGAATGTATCCAGGGCACGCCCCAGGCGGTTTCAGGATAGCGCGTGGTGAAAACTTCAAGGCAGCCGGTATTGTTGGCTATGATGGTATTGCTGCCTGCCGCTTCTATTACCAGGCGCGCCGCCATGGACTGGCCGCATCCGGCGCAGGCCGTGTGGCCCGGATTAAACAAATGCCTTTCCACGCCCGTTTCAACGCTCATGCCTTCTCCTCTAAAAGTTCCGGCTTCAAATCCATAAATTCGGCGTTCACCTGCTTGCCTGAGAGTTTTTTAAAAATATCCTTGATCGTCTCTCTGGTTATGTCGCGGCCCCCTAAGCCGGCTACAAAGCCGCTGATCGCCTTGGGCGCCTTTTTCCTGGCGAAAAACGCGCCCTTTAGATCCGTGTATAGCGGGCCGTATGCGCCGAGCGAGATCGACTTATCCAGCACGGCTACGCGGCCGGTATTCTTCAACGCCTCATAAATCGCCTGTTCAGGGAACGGCCTGTAGGTTATTACCTTTAACAGCCCGACCTTTTTACCCTTGGACCTTAATTCATCCACCACATCTTTGATCGTCCCGCACACAGACCCCATTGCTACGATGACGTTCTCCGCGTCCTTTACCATATACTCCTCGACCAGGCCGCCGGCTGAACGGCCGAAGACCGCGTTGAATTCCGCCTGCACCTTAGGGATAAGATCCAGGGTCTCCCGCAGTGTCTTCTGAACAGCGTAACGGCATTCCATGTAACAACCAGGGTCTGCCAGGAATCCAAGGGTGATGGGATTATCTATATCTAATTTATAAGGCGCCTTGTAGTCGGGAAGGAATTTCTTCACCTGTTCCGCCGCGGGGATATCCACTACCTCTACCGCGTGCGTCAGGGCGAAACCGTCCATACAGACCATTACCGGAAGCATCACGTCGTTATCTTCGGCTATGCGGTAAGCCATAAGGTGCAGGTCCACCACATCCTGATTGCTCTCGGCGTAAAACTGTATCCATCCAGCGTCCCGCAGGGAAATGGAGTCCTGCTGGTCGTTCCAGATATTTATGGGCGCGGATATGGCGCGGTTGGCGCAGGTAAGCACTACCGGCAGCCGCATACCGGCTATGTTAAATATGACCTCCGCCATAAGAAGCAGGCCCTGGGAGCTGGTAGCGGTAAATACCCTCACCCCGGTCGCGGAGCCGCCCAGCACTACGGAGGCGGCTGAATGTTCGCTTTCCACGTTGATGAACTGAGAGTCAAGCTCGCCGTTGGCCACCATCTGTGCCAGCTCTTCAACGATGTGCGTCTGCGGCGTAATGGGATAGGCCGAGATCACACCGGGCTTGACCGCCTTTATGCAATGCGCTACTGCCTGAGAGCCCTCTAAAAACTGTTTCATTCCTTATCCTTTTCCTTTATCATCTCAATGTCTTTCTTCGGGCATACTACGGCGCACAGCCCGCATCCCTTGCAAAAGTCATAATCGGGCAAAAAGGTATTTTTCTCCTTGCCGCTGATACAGGCCTCGGGGCAGACAAGAACGCACAACCGACAGGCAATGCAGTTCTTACGCAGGAACTTCGGCTTTATGTCTGTGCGCCAGGAACCGGTCTTATTTGTCTTGCTTGAACCCGGGCGCGATTTTATTGGGCCTTGCATACGAATTCAAATCCTTTCCTTACGGCGGCTATGTTGCCTTCCACGATCTTGCCCGCCATCCTCTTCTTCACCGCCTCTATTAAGCTGTCCAGCTTTATCTGGCCTGTTGCCGCCGCGTACGCTCCGAGCAGCGCCGTATTTCCCAACGGCCTGCCTATAGCCTCCTGCGCTATGGCGTTGGCAGGCACGACATATATCTTTTGTTTGGATTTGGGCTTGGGCATCTCCACGTCCTCTCTCTGGTTGATGATGGCGATGCCGTCGTCCTTGAGCCCGGAAAGGCAATTAAACCCTCTCATCAAGGTAGCGTCAACGATTATAACGTAATCCGGGTTATATATCTGACTGCGCAGCCGCACCGGCCTGGTATCCACTCTCACGAAGCCGTTCATAGGCGCGCCCATCCTCGCCGCTCCGAAACTGGGAAAGCAATAGGCGAATTTACCTTCGCCTACATAGGCCTCGCCCAGAATGACCGCTGATGTAATGGCGCCCTGGCCGGCGCGCGCGTGTATGCGTATCTCTTTCATTTATGTTTCTCCCGGGATTAAAACGATTTTGGAGAAAAGCAGGTCCT
Source organism: Candidatus Omnitrophota bacterium (assembly GCA_028707125.1). Lineage (NCBI taxonomy): Bacteria > Pseudomonadati > Candidatus Omnitrophota > Candidatus Omnitrophota bacterium. The sequence continues at coordinate 573,190 of JAQTUX010000001.1, read as the reverse complement.
TATAATAACTTCTCATCCGGCCTTTGTCAAATCTTTTCTTAAAATTCCTGGCACCTCGGAAAGCAGCGCCAGGATCTTTTCCGCCTTCTTCTCTTCTATAGAGCCAAGTCCGCAGCTGGGACTGACCAGGGACTGGCGCGTAAGCCGTTGCCTGTTAACGCCTTTATTCACCAGCGCCTCAATGTATCCTTTAAGCCGGGCTGCCAGCTCCTCTGCCTTGATCTTGTCGTTAAAATCCAGAGTAGGGACTATGCCCCAGCATATTGCCCCGCCCCTTTCTAGAAAACTGTCTATCTGCGCGGAATATAGAGAGAACCTGTCAAAAAAACTGAAGGCGTCAAAATTGACTATGTCAAGGGACCCCAGTTCAAGCAGCATTGACCAGTCCGTGTTGCCGCAGCAATGTATGCCCGTGGACGCGCCTTCTTTCCGCGCCTCCTCAAATACCTCCCCCAGGACCCTGCTTACATCCTCTTTGTTCACGGGCGTAAAAGCAGAGCCAAAACAGGCAAGGAAGGGCTCGTCAAAAAAGACGGTTATCGGTTTGCCGAACTCGGCAAACTGCCTTATCTGCCACCTCGCCTTCATAGCCAGCGCCTTGGTAACGGCGTCCCTCATGACCTCATTATAAAGTATGGACCTGCCCTTTTTATCATTTATGCCCGCGCAAAAGGTGAACGGCCCCGTGACGTGGCATTTGAGAGAGTGAACCGCGCTTAGATCCAGCTGCTTCAGCCGCTCCTTAAACTCCGGCAGCCCGCGGGCGTGTGAAGGGTTTATCTTGAAATAGTCAACATTGTGGATCACCAGCTCCTCAAGAAAATCCTCAAGCGGCTTGCTCTGATTAAAGGCATCCTCATCAAAAAGCAGGCCTGGCTCAACCTCCTTAATACAGGGTATGCCCTCAGAGAACTGGGCCAGCATATCTTCTTTCCTGCTTAACCGGGGCAGCTGCGGCCAGAAAGGCATATCAGGGCAGTGGCGCAGGACCAGGCCCACCGCCGTTTTCGCGTCCTTGTGGGGAAGGCTTCCTATGCCGGTGGCTATAAAATTATAGTCATTCACTGCCGGGCCTTTCATATCTTATCTTTGTAATCATCAGGAAAATAGTGATTTTTGAATACGATGTTCCCCTGTTTGTCAACCAGGATGAAGGTAGGTATGCCGATCACGGAATAACTCCTCGCCACGCCACCCTGTTCGTCCATCAATATGGAGAAATCTACCTTGTGGCCCCCGGCCTTTAAGTCATCTACGAATTTACCTACGCGCTCCTTCGGCTCTTCAATATTTACCGCCAAAAGGGCCACGCCGTCTTTGGCAAGCGCCTCATGCTCCCGGCTTATCCGGGAGATCGCGGACCTGCAGTGAGGGCACCAGGTCGTCCAGAAAAAAAGCAGCGCCGCCTGTTTGCCGCTGAATTTAGAGAATTCAAAGGCCTTGCCTTCCAGATCATTGAGCGTAAAATCCGGCGCCTTATCATCCTGACAGAAAACAGGATTAGCGCTGATGAATAAAAACAACGACAAAAACAAGATTACCTTTCTCATAGCCATAGCATACCCGCCTTTATGATAAAATATTCTCCCGCGAGGATCAGTATTATCCCGCAGGCCTTCTTGATATATACCAGCCACTTTCCGGATCGCGGCAGCGATGCCAGCATGCCGCTGAAGGAACCGGCGGCGATGAGCAATGAGCACATGCCTAAACCGAAAACAAACAACAGTGACGCGCCGTAAAACAGGTTCTGTCCCGCGGCCGCGTAGGTAAGAATAGCGCCTAACGCGGGAGTGGTGCAGGGGCCGATCACCAGCCCGGAAGCAGCGCCCAGGATAAATATGTAGAGCAATCCTCTTCTCGGCCTGCCTGCCCCGACTTTGTCGGGGCCCGCCGCGAAGGACCTTACTGTAACGCGCAGGTCAAACACCTCCAGCATAGATAACCCGAAAAACACAAAGATATTTCCCACTAAAATGTATACCCAGGGGTTGGCGCTGATACTGCCGAATAATTTTCCACTAAGCACCGCGGCTATTCCCAGCAGCGAATAAACAAAGGCGACGCCCAGCGCGTAAACTAAACTCAAAATAAAACTTCTTAAACGCGAAACAGAACCGGCAACGCCTATGACCCCTAAAATTACGGGGATAAGCGGATAAGTGCACGGCGTGAAACTTACCAGAGCGCCGCCTATAAACGCGGCGATATAACCTATGGGGTTACCTGATGGATCCATTGAGCCAATCCAGATATTTTTTCTCGCCCGCCACAACCGGCAGGGCGATGATCTCAGGGGTATCATAACTATGCGCTGACTTGACAGCCGCGCAAAGCCGCTTGAATTTACCCTTGCTGCTTTTTATGACCATAAGCGCTTCCTGGGCGTTGTCTATTTTGCCCTCCCACCAGAAAAAAGAATTCACGCCTTCGATTATGTTGACGCAGGCGGCCAGCTTATCTTCTAAAAGCTTCCTCGCAATAATCTGCGCCTCTTCCTTATTGGAAGCGGTCACTAAAACTACAATATTCACTTTCTTTCTCCATCCGCAAATAAAACACTAAACCCAAAACCCTAAACTCTAAATAAACCCAAATGTTCCAAACTCCAAACCCAAAACTTAATTATTATTGATGTTTGTAGTTTATGGTTTTGAGTTTGTAGTTTGTTTAGTGTTTAGAGTTTAGTGTTTAGAGTTTTTACCAATCTAGCAAATCTCTCCCCTTGCCTCTTGCACATCTTGCTTGCCCTGGCATCGGGCGCGCCTATAGAGGCCGTTCCGTAGTGGTCTCCCTGCGGGTCTCCTTGAATTATCATACCGTGTATGAGCATGGCGCAAAGCATATCCACGATCGTCGTCTCGTTGCCGCCGGCTACATTATGGCTCGAGGAGAAAGCGCATCCCGCCTTACCATCAAGCTTCCCATGGAACTTAACCGACTCATCAAATAATTGCTTTATCTGCCAGGCCATGGTCCCGTAATAAGTGGGAGAGCCGATGGCAATGCCGCCGTATTTGAGCAGGTCGTCGGCCTTTACGGACCCTACGTCCTTCAGGTCAAAGCCCACTCCTTCGTTCTTCAGGCCTTCCGTAAAGATCTCGGCCAGCTTCTTTGTGTTTCCGCTTTTGGAATAGTAAATGACCAATACCTTATTCATGTCTCCCTCCATGCCCTAATCGATCTGAACGACCTTATCCCTTGAATGCCCGCCCTTCACTATCTCAATACCGCTTTTTCTTTTGTCAAAATGATCCGCGAGCAGATCGATCACCGCCTTATTCGCCCTGCCGGATTCGGCTGGAGCGCATACGTAAACCTTTAATCGTCCGTTTTCCTTGACGATCTTATCTCTGCTTGCGCCGGGTATTACTCTAATATTGATCCGCAACAAATTCTCTTTCTGCATCCCCACACTTACGTGTGGGGCATTCCTATTCCCCATACGTAAGTATGGGGTCCATTTATCTCTTGTCTTCCAGCGGGATATTCGAGACAACGGACAGCTTATCGGAAAACCGCTCAAGCCGCTTATCAACGTCGTCAAACTTTTCCCGCGCGTTCTTCAGGTGGCTGCCCAGGACCCTGAACTCATCTTTAAACTTCAGGAATTCAACCTCTGTCCTCTTCAGATTCACCAATACGCCTTCAATATTTTTTTCCAGGGCCATCCCCCTGAGCCCTCTCCAGATAACCATAAGATAGGGATAAAAGGTGTTGGGCGATACGGGGATGACCTTCTTGTCCAACGAATAAGACCAGACCTGATTATCCTGAATGATCTCATAATATATGCCCTCTGCCGGTATATACATAAGCGCGAAATCAAACGTCCCTTCGTCCGGCAGTATGTATTTTTTGGCGATATCGTCTATTTTGAATTTAACGGAAGAGGCGAACTCTCTCTTGTATTGCCGCCTCTCCTCTTCGTTCTGCGCGTCCTTCATCCTTCTGTAGCTCTCCAGGGGGAACTTCGCGTCAATGCTGACAACATTGCCGCCCAGTTTTATGACCGCGTCCACCTTCTCTCCGCTCTTAAACTGATATTGGAAATCGTAAAATTCTCTTTTGTCCGCGAATACCTGGCTGATGATGCTCTCAAGCATGGTCTCGCCTACGCCGCCCCTTATCTTCGGGGGTTTGAGCATATCCTGAAACGAAGAAAACTCTTTCATCTTCTCATTGATCTGCCTGTATGACTCCTTTATCTCGCCTAACGCGGAATGTACCTTGCTTATGATCTGGGCGCTGCCGTCTAAACGGTCGCCCACGATCTTATGTGTATTGTTCAACGCCTCCCCTAACTGCCCTAACTTCTCGCTGACCTCGCGCGAAATATTAAACATCTGGGAATTCAGAGAGGAGTTTATTTTGAAAACCGCCGCCCCCAGAATAACTAAAATTATAACCGCGATCAATATCAGGACTATAGTCATATTCTTAACGCCTCGGCTGAACTGTGCGTTTGCTCAGCCAGATAGGAACTGCGCACCCTGGGCCCGGAGAATACCGCCTTGAAACCAAGGCGCAGGCCGATCTCTTCATACTCTTTGAACTCATCCGGCGTAACGAACCTGTGTATTGGAAAATTATTATCTGAAGGCGCCAGATACTGCCCCAGCGTGAGAATATCGCATTCAACGCGCCTTAAGTCCTCGAATACCCGCGTAACTTCTTCGCCGCGTTCCGACAGGCCCAACATAAGAGAAGACTTGGTCATCATATCCGGCGTTACCCTCTTTGTTTCCGAAAGTATCTTCAGCGAAACGGAATAATCCGCGCCCGGCCTCAGCGCGCCGTATAATCTCGGCACTGTCTCTATGTTGTGCGCGAGGCAGGCCGGCGAGGCATCAAGGACTGTCTTTAACGAACGGGCGTCTCCCTTAAAGTCGGGGATCAATGCCTCTACTTTCACGCCCGGATTGATCCGCTTTATCTCTTTTATCGTTCCGGCAAAATGCCCCGCGCCGCCGTCCGGAAGGTCATCGCGCGCGGGCGAAGTAATAACAACGTATCGCAGCCCCAACTCTCTGGCCGCCTCGGCAACCCTGCGCGGCTCATCCGCGTCTACGCTAAAAGGCCCCTGGGCCTTCTCTACGGCGCAGAACGAACAGGAGCGGCCGCACTTATCCCCCAATATCATGAACGCGGCGTTGCCGCGGCTGTAACACTCGGAAATATTGGGGCAACGCGCGCTCCCGCAAACCGTGTTTATCTGTTTTCGCTTAAGGTAACCGCTGAGCGCGCCTGCCGCCTCACCGGGGATACGCTGCCTGAACCACTCAGGCAGACCGCGCCTTGATGAACCTCTCAATTGAACGGTCATACGTCTTCTCTACATCTGAGGAAAAAAAACAGGCCGGCAGCTGGCCGTTTTTGCGGTGGTAGTGCAGGCACTCGCAGCATACGCCCTTTCTGGAACAGGGCTCATAGCTGCAGTTGCACATTGCCATATTAATCTTCTGATTCGGACAGTTTCCCATATTTTGCCAGTTCTTTTATTTTGCCTTTCAGCCGCATTCTATTAAACAGATCCAGGTGGTCTATTATCAATTTGCCGTTTAAGTGGTCTATCTCATGTTGAAGCGCGCGCGCCAGAAGCCCCCGCGCTTTGATCTCAAGCGGCTGGCCGTATTCATCAAGCGCCTCCACCACGACAGACCCGGCCCTCTTCACCTTCACAAAGACCCCGGGAATGCTCAGGCACCCCTCTTCCATGCTTTCAGAGCCGGACCTTGAAACGATCTTCGGGTTGATAAGTTTGTATATGCCTGTGCCCGCGTCTATAACGGTGATGCTTTTGTCAATGCCCGCCTGCTGGGCTGCCAGGCCCACGCCTTTGGTCTTATACATAAGCCGCGCCATCCTGCTTAAGGTCAGGCGCATCTCATCATTGATCTCGCCTTTTTTTACCAAACCCGCCTTTTTGCGCAGTATATGCTCCCCGATGACCCTAATCTTTAATTCTGTTTCTTTCATCAACTGAGACCTTTTTCGGCTTTACCGCGGCCGCCTTTGTATCATCCACTAAAGCGTAGGCAAGGATTATGATATCATCTTTAACGTGGCCTGACCTTGCCGCCGGGCCGTTCAAACAGATCTGGCCGCTGTTCTTCTTGCCCTTTATAACGTAGGTTTCAAACCGCGCCCCGTTATTCAAGTTAAAAACCTCGACCTTCTCCCCTTCTATAAGGTCGGCGGCATCCATCAACGCCTCGTCTATGGTTATGGAGCCCTCATAATAAAGATTGGCGTCCGTAATGCGCGCGCGGCTTATCTTTGACTTCAACATCGTCCTCATCATCTCTCCATACCTCCCTGGCGACTTCCTATGATCTTGTATGTCTCTCTGGCGATCATTAATTCTTCATCCGTGGGGATAACCAGCACCCGCGGCCTGTTTTTAAGATTATCAAAAAGATTCCGGCAGATCCTTGCTCTGATATAACCCTGATTCTCGCCTATGCCGGCGGTAAACACTACCGCGTCCGTATTTCCTATCGCGGCCAGATACGCGCCTATATACTTTCTTATGCGATATATAAAGACATCCAGCGCTAAGGCCGCTTGCTTACTGCCGCGGCGCGCCGCCTCCTCTATTCTGCGCATATCATTGCCTATGCCGGAAAGCCCTTTGAGCCCGCTCTCTTTATTGAGCACCCGCTCCATCTCCTCGCGGCCCATTTTTTTCCTGCGCATTATGAAGGTTACCAGCGCCGGGTCAATGTCGCCGCAGCGCGTGCCCATGACCAGCCCTTCCAAAGGCGTGAACCCCATGCTCGTATCCACGGACTTGCCGGACTTTACCGCGGTAATGCTGCAGCCGTTGCCAAGATGGCAGCTGATAATGTTCACCCTGTTTAAGGGTTTCCTGAGTATTTTTGCCGCCTCATTCGTCACGTACTGGTGGCTTGTGCCGTGAAAGCCATACCTGCGGATACCAAGCTTTTTATAGTAGCTGAACGGAAGCGCGTATATAAACGCGTAGCCGGGAATACTCTGGTGAAACGCCGTGTCAAACACCGCCGCTTGTTTAATCCCGGGCAGCAGCTGCCTGCAGGCATTGATGCCCTCAAGATTAGCGGGATTGTGCAGAGGCGCGAGCTTACAGCATAATTTTATCACCCTGACGACGCGGCTATTTATCAAAGACGGCCTTTTAAAAAACTCTCCGCCGTGCACGACCCTGTGGCCCACGGCATCTACCTCGCCGACTTTAGAAAGGATCAATTCCAGGCCCTGATGGTGGTTCTTTACCTTTGAATTACGCTCCCCTATGCGTTCAATCATGCCTCTGAGTACGATCTCCTCACTCGGCATATTATAAAGCCGGTATTTTATGGATGAGCTGCCTGAATTGATTACGAGTATCTTCATCTACTCTCTACTTTGCCCTCAACGACGTCACTGCCACGCAGTCAACTATATCATCTACTTCGCAGCCGCGCGAGAGGTCGCTCGCGGGCTTATTCAAGCCCTGTAACAGAGGGCCTATTGCCCGCGCCTTGGCGAGGCGCTGGACCAGCTTATAGGCAATGTTACCGGACTCCAGATCCGGGAATATCAGCACGTTTGCCCTGCCTCCTATCGCGGAATCCTGATATTTGATCTGAGAAACCTCCGGTATGATGGCGGCGTCAACCTGCAGCTCTCCCTCTACCAGCAGGCCCGGCTCTATTTCCTTGACCAGGGCAGTCGCCTCTTTTACCTCATTCACAAACCTGCCTTCGGCAGAGCCCTTGGTAGAATAACTCAACATTGCCACCCGCGGAGTTATATCAAGCACCCTCTTGGCCAATTCAGCGGTGGATACGGCGATATTGGCCAACTGCCGCGGGCTGGGGTCGGGGACTATACCGCAATCGGCGAACACGAAAACACCATTATCGCCGTAAGCGCAGTCAGGCACTACCATAATAAAACTGCTTGATACAGTATCCAGCCTTCTATCCAGGCCCAGACAATATATCGCGGCCCTGGCAACGCTGGGGGTGGTGTAAGCGGCGCCGGCGACAAACCCGTCAGCCATGCCGTCTCTTACCATCATCGCGCAATAATAAAGCGGGTCGGAAACCGTCTGTTTTGCCTCATCCAGGGTAATGCCCCTGGACTGCCTCAATTCAAAAAATTCCTCCGTAAAACGGCCCATGAGTTTTTTATCCATCAAGCCCTTGCTTAGCAGGGTAACGTCGGCGATCTTCTCTTCACGGATGATCTTCTCCGCCTCTACGACCCGCCGGTCATCAGGCTCCGGAAGGATTATCCTCCTCATCCTCCTCTTTGCCTTATCTCTTAAATTTGCCACTATGTCCATACCTACATCCTTTCCAATATCTTTTCGAAATCCACGTATTGCTTAATGACCTCTATCGCCCTGTTTATCTTGTTCGTATCCTGCGGCCTTATCTTTACTGTCAGATCATGTATCGTGGATACGACCGAATACGTATCCTGAGGGGCCAGCAGCACCGGTATCCCGCTCTGCTTCAGGACATCAGCCATATTTGAAGATACGGACTTCTCACCCGTAAGCACTATGCCGGATACCCCGCCCGCCTTTGACTTGAGCACCGCGGAGATCAGGTCTTCGCGGTCTCCGGGAGTGATTATCAGGCTTTTATCTTTTACGTACTCCACTGCCTCAGCCGGCTCCATTGCCCCGACGAGTATGTTGGAAATATGATTGCCCAGATTATCCCCTCCGGAAAAAAGTTTGAACCCCGTCTCCTCCAGTATCTGGGACATTGTCGGCTCCGACAACATCGGATCATACGGCACTATCCCTAAAACGTCTATGCCCTTCCTGCTAAGGCCCTGCCTGACGGTCTTGCTTATCCTGTGGAATTTCTGGGGCAGGATCTTATTGATTATGACGCCTATGACCTTTACGCGGTCCCTTTCAAACAGGGCCTTGTTAAGCAGGATCTCATCAATGGGCCTGCCTACCCCGCCTGAAGAAATTATGATAACCTTTGAACCGAGGAGTTTGGCTACCGCGGAATTAGAGTGGTCAAAGACAGAGCCGACGCCCGCGTGTCCGGTGCCCTCGATCACCACGAGGTTCTTGCCTTTTGCTATCCGCTTGAACGCCTCTTTTACGCGGCGGCTGATGGCCTGACGATCAGGCGAGGCGATATATCTTTCGGTGAACCCGCGCTCAACGGCAACCGGGCTCATATCCTTCAAGACGCCCTTTATGCCGCAGACCTCCTCTATGAGTATGGAGTCCTCATCTATCTGCGCCCCGTCTTCCTCGAGGTATCTCTGCCCGATAGGTTTTATAAACCCCACGTTCTTGAAGCGTTTCTGAAGATTGGCGATCAACCCGAGAGAAACGGTGGTCTTGCCGTCGTTCTGCTTTGTGGCTGATATGAAGACCTTCTTCACACGATTATCTCTTTGATCTTCTTTTCCAGCTGCTGCTTGCCTACCGCCCCTACGATCTGAGTCAGCGCCTTGCCGCCCTTAAAAAATATAAGCGTGGGTATGGACATAACGCCGTAAGATGACGCGGTATTGGAGGCCTCGTCTACGTTGACCTTGCCTACCTTAAGCTTGCCCTTGTACTCCTTTGCCACTTCATCTATGACAGGAGAGATCATCTTACAGGGGCCGCACCACTCCGCCCAGAAATCCACCAGAAAAGGCACTTCTGAATTAAGGACTGTGTCATTAAAATTGCCGTCATTTAAATGTACTAACGCCATATCGGCTGCCTCCGTTGTTGATGATTAAGAAGGTATTTAATATATCACAAGATTTCCGCTCAATCAAGGGCGATGTAGGCGCTGTAATATCTAATATGTTGACAGCTGCTGTATCCTCTTAAGCATATTGGGATGGGTGCTTAAGGCCTCCATCAATTTATCGCCGAAACCTAATCTTACCTGCCTTACGCGCAATGACTCCAATTCGCGGCTGTCGATAGTGCCGCTTTTATCCAGATCCAGCTGGCTTAATTCCCTGATCTCCCTCATCGCCCGCGAGGGGTCATTAACGAAGAATGCCTTCAGCCCCTCCGCGCTCCTCAACGCCTCCCTGTTCATCCTGGCTGAGCCGTATACCAGTTTGTAAAGCGCCGACGCGAGCGAATGAGGGCTGTTGCCCAAAGATACCGAGCCCCTGTCGGCAAAATACTCCCTGATGCGCGAGGCATACAAGACCAGAAGGTTGGTCAGGAAATAGAAGAAAAACGCGGCCATTCCTATCAACGCCGTGTTCGCCCCGCCCCTGTCCCTCCTGCCGCCTCCCCCAAAGAACATAAAATGCCAGGCAACGCGGTAAAGGATCATGGGGATCACCGAAAGCAGGGTTATGGTGAGGACGTCGCGGTTCTTAAGATGGCTTAATTCGTGGCCCATCACCGCCCTCAACTCATTTTCATCAAGCAGGTTCATAATACCCTCTGTCACGCAGACCCTTCCGTCGCCTCTGCCCCTGCCGAAGGCAAAGGCGTTGGGTATGGGTATCCGGGCAACGCCGATCTTTGGCTTGGGGATACCCGCCCTTTGCGCCAGGCCTTCCACCATCTGATGCAGCCGCGGATACTCGCTTCTCTCAACATACTTAACGCGCATTGACCACTCCACGATCTTCGGCCCGATCATATACTGCAGGAACATAAAGCCGATGGAAAGCGCCAGGTAGAAATAAAAGTTGCTGATGCCCATACCTACGCCGATCATAGTGGCGAACATATACAGGATCCCGAACAACGCTATAAGTAAAAGATACATCCTTAATTTAAAATACCACATGATCTCAACCTCCCTGCTTACGGCTTTTCCCGCGGCCCCTTGATCTCATTCTCTTTCTCAGTCAATTTTTGCTTAAGTTCATTATACTCTTTTTTTGAGATCCACTCGCTCTGCTCTTCTTTCTTTTTCGCGGCCTCAATGATCTTTTTCTGCTCCTGTGTTTCTTTTTGATACCCCGATACCTTCGCCTGCAGCGCCATTATCTCATCCTTCATCGCCTTGTTTTCTTTCTCCGACGCCTCAAGCCGCTGCGTTTTCTCTTTGAGCCCCTTGTCCAGATTGAAATTCAAGGAGAATTCTTTTTCCAGTTCTTTTTCCTTATTCACCAATTTCTCCTTAAATAAAATATTCTCTTTTTTGGTCTTCTCAAGTTCGGAATCGTCTCTGCTGACCCATTTTTCTTTCTGGGCTGACTCCGCCTTCAAGTCCTCATAACCCTTTTTCAGCGCCTCAAGCTCTGCCTTCGCCGCCGACGCGTCCGCCTTCGCGGTATTTAATTCTTCTTCCAGCTGCCTGGCTCTATATTCAGGGACGAGGGCGGGGGAGTTTTCCGGCTGCGGCCTCTCCTTGCCCGGCTTCTTTTGTTTCTTTGCCTTGCGGCCCGGCGCGGGCGCGGAAATAAAGGCGGCCGCGATCAAAGCTACCACGGCGCAAATAATGCCCAAAAATAACAGATTCATCCTATTCCTGCCCGGCCCCTATGAGCCGTTCAACTACCTCCAATATCTTATCCACTTCACAAGGCTTGGTTAACACATATCTGTTGCCTATGAGATCGATCTTCCCCCCTTCTTCATCCGTAAGCGTGCCTGTGATGAACATGATCTTGGTCTCTTTAAGCAGCGGGGCCTCCATGATCTTTACGGCGACATCGGAGCCGTCCATATCAGGCAGCCCCAAATCAATAATGGCTAAATGCGGTATAAACTTCTGCGCCAGCGCGATCCCGTCCTGTCCTGTATGGGCGGTAACAACCTCATAGCCCCTCTTCTTGAGGAATTTGGCAAAAAACCATACCGCCTCCTCTTCATCATCCACAATAAGGATCTTCTTGTGCTTAAGCATGCTGCAACCTCCCTCTATGTCAAGGATAGTATTATTTGAAATACACCTTTTCTAACCATCATAACCGCTATGGCGGCCAGAAGTAAACTCATTACCTTGGAAAGCGCCTTTGCCCCGGAATTGCCTATGGCCCTTATTAAAACATCCGAAGAAGCGAATATAAGCCCTGCCAGCAAGACGTTGACCGTCACGGATACAAGAGTAGGTATGAGGCCGTATTCTCCGATGATGATCAATGAGGTTGTCAGGACCGCCGGCCCCACGATCAAAGGCGTGCCCAGGGGAACGGCCGCCATTTCTCCGTTAGGTATGCGGCGCTTCTTCTGCGGATTGACAATATCTATTATGGCTATGCAAAAAAGTATAGTGCCGCCGGCTATCATAAAGTCGCTCATGGTGATACCCAGGAACTTGAAAATGGTCTTGCCGAGAAAGATAAAAAATACCGCCAGGCATATGGCCGTCAACATCGACTGAAGTATGATCAGCCACCTCTCCTTTTTCGTAATCCCCTGGGTAAATGAGATAAAAAGGGGTAAGACGCCTATGGCGTCAACAGCGACGAATACCGGTATAAAAGATAACATGATATTTTTGATCATAACCTGCCCCCTCTGCCTTTGATATTCGCCCTGATCTCGCTTAATATCTCCGCGGCTGCCGCCTTATCTCTCTTGAGCGCCCCCACGCGCACTTCCACCCTGGTCACGGTATCCGAGATCCTGTGAAGGTCCACCCATACCGTCTTTGCGTCGCGGTATCTGCCGATAAACTGCACAACGTCCTGTTTTATGGCCTGCTTGACCACTTCAAGCCCAAGAGACCTCATCGCCGACTTCACAGCCGCCGCGGCCTCATCCATTGACGCGCCTGCCTGTTCCGACAACCTGCCTGTAAGCCAATATGCCGTGCCTGCCCCGCCGGCAGTGCCGGCTACCAGGACAGCGCAGCCGCACAAATTCAACGACAATCCTGCCGAAATAAGCAATAAAACTAATTTTCTAATCATCGCCTTCCCCTTTCATGCCTTATCCTGCGCGGGAATCATTATAACTCAATAACCTTCATCGGACAATGGAAAAAAAGGCCCATCATTTCTGATGGGCCGACAGCTAAAGTTACTATGCGCTCGTAGATCTACTTCTGGCCTTCCGGCTTCTTGGTCCCGCAGCAACAGGCGCCTTTCTTCTTCAGGATCAAGGCGACAACCACTATGATTATTACCGCTATCAGGATCTTCATATCTTCCCTCCTTTATTTGGTTGTGAATCTATCGACCAGCGTTTTATATTCCCGCCATATCTCCTCGGGCATATGGCCGGAGAACTTATTAAAAAAGGCGCCTACATCCTTAAGTTCTTCTTTCCATTCGGAAGCATCGATCCGGAAAAGCTTCTCAAGTTTTGCCCGCGGGATCTTCAGGCCGCCTAAATTCAGGTCATTAAGACGCGGAATGAACCCCAGGGGCGTCTCTTTCGCGTCAACGCGGTTATTCACCCTGTCTATTATCCATTCCAGCAGACGGATATTATCTCCGAATCCGGGCCAGATGAATTCTCCGTTGTCATCTGTCCTGAACCAGTTGACCGAATATATCCTGGGCGGATCTGTAAGGCGCTTACCTATATTAAGCCAGTGTTTAAAGTAATCGCCCATATTGTAGCCGCAAAACGGCAGCATCGCCATCGGGTCGCGCCTTAATACGCCTTCCTTGTGTATGGCCGCGGCAGTAGTCTCAGAACCTGTCCTGGCGCCCATAAACACGCCGTGCTGCCAATTGAACGCTTCAACTACAAGCGGTATTAAATGCGTCCTCCTGCTGCCTAAAAGGATCGCTGAAATAGGCACGCCTTTGGGGTTGTCAAACTCTTTGGATAAGGCCGGAGAATTGTAGACCGAGACCGTAAAGCGCGCGTTAGGGTGCGCCGCTTTCGTACCGCTGGATTGATCCCAGGGCCTGCCTTGCCAATCCAGCATATCGGAAGACATCGGTTCATCCGCGCCTTCCCACCACGGCTCATTGGTATCCCGCTTTAAGGCGACATTGGTAAATAACGTCGGGTAGAATTTCCTGGCCTTGAGCGTGCGCACCATATTCGGGTTGGTCTTCATTGACGTGCTGGGCGCTACCCCGAAAAGCCCTGTTTCCGGATTAATCGCGTAGAGCCGGCCGTCGGCGCCGACGTTGAGCCAGGCGATATCATCGCCCAGCGTCCAGATCTTATATCCCGGCAAAACCGATTCAAGCATCGCCAGGTTTGTCTTGCCGCAGGCTGAAGGCATTGCCGCCGTGACATAAGTTATGTTCCCTTTCGGGTCTTCGATGCCGATGATCACCATATGTTCGGCAAGCCAGCCCTCCTGGAACCCCAGCCAGGAGGCAAGCCGCAAGGAAAAGCATTTCTTGCCCAGCAGGGCATTGCCGCCGTAGCCGGAACCGATGCTCCAGACCAGGTGCTCATCCGGGAAATGCATAATAAAACGTTTCTGGGGATTAAAATCCCCGACGGAATGCAGCCCCTTCACGAAATCATCGCGGTTTCCGATCTTGTCTATGACTGTTTTGCTCATGCGCGTCATTATGCGCATGCTCGCCGCGACATAAGATAAATCTGTAAGTTGAACGCAGGCCTTCGCGTATGGCGACTCAGGATGGCCCATCATATAAGGAAGCACGTACATCGTCTTGCCCCTCATACAGCCGTCTGATAATCCGGAGAGGATCCTTTTTGCCTCTTTGGGATCCATCCAGTTATTATTGGGCCCGGCGATCTCTTTGCCGGGATGACAGACAAAGGTCAGATGTTCCGTGCGCGCGACATCAGTCGGATGGCTGTAGTGCAGATACGCGTTGGGCCATTTTTTCTGATCAAGCTCCCGGAATACAGGGTGGCCTCCGACCTTCTCTTCTTTTATGCCTATCTCGATGAGCCGGCGCGCCTCCTCTTCCGAACCGTCGCACCAGTAGATCTTGTCCGGTTTGGTCAGCCTCGCCTGTTCCTCTACCCATTTTTGAAGCGGTGTAGCCAAAATATCTCTCCCTTTATTTCGCGTTATGTATGAATGTGCGCCTTAAGGAATCCAGGAACCTGCCCTTTTGCAGTTCTCTGGCTATGACATTCTTTAACACCAGCGGCAAGACAAGTAATAATGACGCTATTTCTCTAAAAGTAAAAAACCTTATCTCAAAACACCTCTTCAGCATCTTCAGGAACCTGGACGGGGTATAGAAAGAGAACTTTATCCTCCTGCCGATCTTTTTCAGCGCCGCGTGGCTGTAGGTGTCGGAATATAATTCGCCCCTCTCGGTAACGTGATAACCGGGCGCCTTCTCCGCGATCGCCCTGAGCGGAGAGAACCTCTCTATCCTCAATTTCAAGAAGGTAATAGAGTCGATCCCTATCTCCTTGGCGAACTTTGATATGCCAAGCATCTCCTCTTCGGTCTCGCCTATGTTGCCATAAATGAAATACCCGTGATAGAAGATAGGGTATTTTCTCAGCACGACAAACGCCCTCCTTATGGCGTCGGAGTCAAACCCTTTATCCAGCTGGGCCAATATCCAGTCATGCGGCGACTCTATCCCTATCAAAAGCGCCTTAAACCCCGCCTTAACCATCTTTTCCAATAAGGAAGGGTATTTGGCTATATCAATGCGGACCTGGGCCGCGAAGCGTTTTCTGATCTTGCGGGCTATTATCAGGTCGCAGATATCTTCCACCCTTTTGGCGTCAACGCAGAGATTCTCATCGCTGAAGAGTATCACATTCGCGCTTATGCCTTCTATCTCGTTGACAACCGACTCCGCGCTGCGCGCCGAGTAGGCCCTCTTCTGGCCCAGGGGGTTTAACGTAAACGTGCAGAATTTACAATTATAGGGACAGCCCCTGGAACTCAAGACCGTGTCAAAGGTCAATCCCGCTATATCAACGCCGTTCAAGGTCAGGCGATATTGATTACGCCTCAAGGCGCGGTCCGGCGAAGGTATGTCCTCTATATCCGGCAGCGTCCTGTTTTTATTATGGACTATCCTGCCGTTGGCCCTGTAGGAAACGCCCGCGATATTATCAAGGGGCGCGTCTTTAAATATCTCCCGTATGGTCTCTTCACCCTCTCCCCTGACGACAATATCTACCCCGGGGCAATTCGCGAATATCTCCTCAACCTTTTCCGTCGCCGTATACCCGCCTACTACCAGGGGTATATCCGCCGGCATCCGGTTCAAAAGGCCGAAGATCTCTTTGATCTGGCGGTCCCATCCGATACCAACGCATACAATATCTATTTCCCTGTTTATAAAATCCATCAGCCTGCCGGGCTCAGACAGGCCGTTCTCATACCTTAAATCCAGCAGGGTCACCTTATCAACAAGATCCCTGGCGCTGGTAGCGACATATTCAAGGCCCGTGGGAGGGAACATCTTCATGGCTGTCGTAGCGGAGCCTTCGATATATGGATTCAGGAATAAAGCGTGTTTATATTTCATCGTCGCATTATATACGTAATACCTTGCTATATCAAGGATATTTTGGGCGGCATACCATGCCTTATTTCTTCGGAAAACTTGAAAAGCACGAGCTTCCCCACTAATTCCGAGATCTGCATATGCTCTCCTTTGAGAACCGCCGTCAGCTATTTCGCGGGGATATGGCAAACCGGCTTCATGCCGCGTTTCTGGAAATATTTCTGATGATATTCCTCAGCCGGATAGAATTCTCCGGCGGCAACGATCTCCGTGGCTATCGGATCTTTGTATTTACCCGACTTCTCCAATTTCTCTTTTGACTTTTCAGCCGCCAGTTTCTGCCGCGGGCCGCGGTAGAAGATCACCGAGCGATACTGGGTGCCGATATCCGGGCCCTGCCTGTTGGGCGTGGTCGGATCATGCATAGACCAGAATATATCCAGCAGCCGCTCATAAGAGACCTTCCGCGGATCAAATTCCACCTCTACAGATTCGGCGTGGCCGGTGCGGCCGGTAGACACATCTTCATAGGCCGGGTCTTTTGTCCTGCCTCCCGTATAACCGGCCCTCGTAGATATCACTCCGGGCGTGGTGCGGAAAACCTCATCCGGGCCCCAGAAGCATCCGGCGGCAAATACGGCTGTTTCCTTATCCTGCGCCTTGACAGGCGCCAGCTTCAACGCCAGGGAATTAATGCAGTAACGCTTGCCCGTGGGAGGAGGCCCGTCGTCAAAAACATGCCCCAGGTGCGAGTCACAGCGCGCGCAAAGGGCCTCTGTGCGCCGCATGCCTAAACTCTCGTCGGGTTCAAGGCGTATATTCAACTCCGAAACCGGCTCCCAGAAACTCGGCCAGCCGGTGCCGGACTCATATTTAGCGTCAAACTTGAACAGGTCTGTCCCGCAGCCGACGCATTGGTAGATGCCGCTTTCCCCTTTCGGCGGTACGGGGCAGGTCCCGCTGAAGGGCTGTTCCGTGCCCCTGCGCCTGGCCACCTCATACTGTTGAGGGGTAAGTATCCTTTTCCACTCCTCATCGCTCTTATATACCTTCTCTACCTCCTCAACCTTGCCTGTCAAAGCATTAAAAACAGGGATCTTTTTGTCCTTATCCTTGGGGCTCTTCATTTCTCCTCCTGATAAGAAGGTGACCGCGAATAAGACCAGCAACAACCTCCAGTACCCTTTCATCAACCCTCCGCCTATCCCTCTATTTTCTCCATCGGCTGTCCGCAGCAGACAAGCTCCCCGCCGCCTGCCTTTGTCACTGCTGCTCATTTGCCTTTTTTCGCTATCCTGCCCTGGAGCGTGCCCATGGGACAGATAGCGCACCAACTCCTGTGCCTTGTGGCCACGCCAAGGACCATTGAAATAACCGTTGTGATCAGGCACATTGACACAAAGACCGCGCCTACCGCGATAATATTCCCGCCCGCGCTAAGGATACGCCAGGTCAAAAACGCCATGAACAGGGCGAATACCAGCCAACGGAACCACTCCTTCGCGAAAACCCCCGGCACAGGCCGCTTTAAACTCGCTTTAGATATAACGATGTCCAGAAACGCGCCCCTCGGGCAGAGGTTCCAGCACCAATATCTGCCTCGGAAAAATGCCATGACAACAAGAAACGCCATCATCGCCACTACCAGATATCCAAGCAGCGGGAAAAATAACCCGCCTATCACGATAAGCGGTAGCAGCCACACCATGATCAGTTGGCTTTTCTTCAATTTATCTTATCCTCCTGGGAATTAAAGGGGCTGCCTTACTATATGTTCAACGAAAGGCCGCCTACACTGGTAGGGACGCCGGTAACGCTGCCTGCCGCGGTTTCCACTATTAACGTGTGTTGCCTTTTCTCTTTGAGTAACAATCCCTGCGCCTTATGCATCTAGCGCGGCTACCTGTAGTCTTTGAACCCCGGCAGCCGTTCACTCCTTACCTTCTGGAAGCGTTCGTCTTCAACGCTCATCAACGCTTCTATATAACGCCAGGGGATAAAGATATGCGATTTGACCTTTTCCTTAACCTGTTTATCCGGCGGGACCATGTTACCCTGCTCATCCCACCACACGCCCAACTCATAGGCGGAGTTCTCCAGCCACACCCCGATATCATCAACCCCGGTCACCATTGCCCACAACTCGTCTTTGTAGATCTGAAAGAGCGACATACCATGCCTTATTTCTTCGGAGAACTTAAAAAGCACCAGCTTCCCCACTAATTCCGAGATCTGCATATTCCCTCCTTTAAAAACGATGGAACTTGTGGCGGTTACCTGGGTGCTTTCCTTTATAGAAATTGCCGCGGCCGGGGCGCTGCCCCGAAGGTTTATGCGAGGACTGGACAAACTGCTCAGCCGAGATATCCGGATGTTTCGATATCGGCAAGGTAGTGCGGATGACCTTCTCAATATCGCGCACATCGCGCGCCTGATCGGGCGTGGCAAAAGAGATCGCGTGGCCCTTATGCCCCGCCCTTGCCGTGCGCCCGATGCGGTGCACATAATTTTCCGGCTCATCAGGAAGGTCGTAATTTATGACAAGTTCAATGCCGCTGACGTCAATACCCCTGGCGGCGATATCAGTGGCGACAAGCACCCTGTATTTGCCCGACTTGAAGCCCTCAAGCGCCTCGCGGCGCTGATTTAATGAACGGTTGGAATGGATCTCCGCCGCCCTGTAACCCATCTCCTGTATGGAGCGCCTGATCTTCGCGGCGTTGTGCTTGGTGCGGGAAAATAGAAGCACGGCGCCCTTGTACTGCGCCAGCAGCTTGCCGAGGAGCCGCGTCTTGGCCTCTTTCTTAACGATGAATATCTCCTGGGTAACCCGATCGGCGGTAGTGCCTGAAGGCGCGATCTCCACGGAAACGGGCAGCTTCATATGTTTAGCGGCCATCGCCATGATCTCCTTGGGGATAGTCGCGGAAAACAGCATTGTCTGTCTCTGCCTGGGCAGGTGGCGCAGGATCTTTTCGATCTGCGGGGCAAAGCCCATATCCAGCATACGGTCTGCCTCGTCAAGCACAAGCATCACTACCTCTTCCGGGATAAAATTCCACTGGCCCATATGGTCAATAAGCCGTCCCGGAGTGGCGATCACCACGCGGGGCCCCTTGCGAAGCGCCTGCACCTGAGGGTCCATCGGCGCCCCGCCTATAAGGCAGGCCGTCCTCATACCGAAGGCGCGCACCAGCGCCTGAAATGACTCATCGATCTGAAGCGCCAGCTCGCGCGTGGGCGCGATCACCAGGCCCACACCTTTTACCTGGACAAGGCGCTGCACCATAGGTATGGCGAACGAATGCGTCTTACCGGTGCCGGTCTGGGCAACACCGATAACATCCTTGCCCTGGATCGCCATAGGTATGGCCTTTACCTGAATGGGGGTAGGCACCTTAAACTTTATGTGCTCAAGGATACCGAGTATCTTCGGAGCGATACCCAATCCGTAGAAACCCGCCCCCTCTTGATCAGGGACTTGCGGCACAACGCCCTTATTTGCTGTCTCGTCTTTCATGCTGATTTACAGGCCTTATGTTTACACTCATGCACTAACTGGCCGAGATGAATATGACAATACGCCTCGTGATTGTAAATGCTCAGGATATGCTTACAATGCGCGAACTTGCACTTCCTGTTTTTATGCGACGTCTTTACCTTTTGCATAGCCGGTCCTTTTTAATGGGATCTTACGCTATTTTTAAATGCTCTTTCGCCCGCCGTAATTTCCGGGAAAAGTCGCTCTTCTTGAACTGCGAGACCCACCCTCGCATAATAAGCCAGCCGCCGAAACGGATCAGGTGATTGCGCCAGGGCCGATACCATCTTCTCCAGCCCGATTTAATATTATGCAGGAAGAAGATCAAGCCGGGAAAAGAAAGTATGTTCAGGGCTATCATAAACACATATCTGAACTGATAAAACTTGCCCATGATCTTTTTTGTGGAGGCCTGCATCTCTTCGGCGCTCAGGGGCGCGTCCGGCTCGAACAGAGGAAAGTTGCCGTCATAATATTCCCAGCCCACGTCTTCCTTCGGATAAACCCGGTTCTGTTTCTCCAGCCGGCGCCTTAATTCTGTCCCGGGTATTGGGCCGGGCAGTAAGATCTGTATGGTATCGATCTTGGCCTTCCTGATAAAATTCCTGAAATGCCTTATGCGTTCCGCGGCGCCCATCTTGAAATCCGCGCCTTCTTTCAAGGGGTATCCGAAGATGAACATGCCGTGCACCAGGAACCCGAATTTATGAAATACCCTGGCAAGGGAGACCATCTCTTCGGGCTTTATGCGCTTATTCATCGCCTTAAGTTCGCCTTCGATCGGCGACTCAAAGCCGATGGCTGTCGTGTTAATGCCTGCCTGGCGCATAGCGGAAAGCAGTTCTGTGTCTTTGGCCTTATCCAGCCGTATCTGGACTGCCAGGTCCAGCCGCTTGCCTACGCGTTTTTGATAATCCCTGAGCATGTTGCAGAACCTTATCGTCTCATCCCGCTGCTGCCCGAAGAGGTCGTCAACTATCATAAAATGCCGCGCGTCATGCGTTTCTAAAAGGCTGCTGATGCTTTCCAGCAGCCGTTCGGGAGACGCGTGCCTCGGCGCGCCCTTGACGGCGCAGAACTCGCAATCCATTCCGCAGCCCCGTATCCTTCCCACGGGATACATTTTGATCCTGGCGTATCGCACCAATGAGAAATCCGGTAAAGGCAGGCTATCAAAATCACACAAGGGCTCTCTCTCCGGAGTACAAACAACCTTTCCGTCTTGCAAATAGGCAATGCCCTTCACCTCATCTATGCCGCGCCCGCCCTGTAGGGCCGATAAAAGCTCTTTAATGGTCTCTTCGCCTTCGCCTCTGACCACATAATCAACGGAGGAACTTAACGCCTCGGCTATGTTATCTTCCACAAAATGCTGCCCTCCGGCAATGGTCACGATCCCTTTATCCTTATAAAATCCGGCTATTTTATACAGCCGCGGTATGGTACTGGTCAGTCCGCCATAGAGCCCGACTACATCCGCGGGCCGCAGGTTTTGCAGAAATTCATGGTCTGCCCCGCCTGAATCGCCGGCAGGCCCGTATTTGCGAAGGTTATTCTCATCAATAACCTCAACATCCCATTTTTCCATTCCGTTCACAACGCTGGCTACGCATACCGGACCCAGGGCTGTAGTCCCCTTGGCAATGCGGGAATAGATATTAAACGCCGGGTAAGCAGGCACCACGATCCTGAGCCTGTATCTTTTCTTCTTTGTATCAAACATAACGGATTTTGGTCTAGGAAGCGGCGGTTATCTGTATGTTGATGGCGCGCGGCC
This sequence comes from Candidatus Omnitrophota bacterium, assembly GCA_028707125.1. Taxonomy (NCBI): domain Bacteria; kingdom Pseudomonadati; phylum Candidatus Omnitrophota; species Candidatus Omnitrophota bacterium. Next base: position 551,585 of record JAQTUX010000001.1, on the reverse strand, counting down.
CCTTTGGGGAATTCTCAACTTCAAAGTCAACTGCCTGGCCTTCGCTCAGGGAATCAAAGCTGGCGCCGCCCATAAGGCCGCTTTGATGAAAGAACACCTCTCTTCCGTCCGTATCGCTGATAAAACCAAACCCTCTCTCGCGCACCACTTTCTTGATCTTTCCACTATGCATTATACATCCTCCTTTTCCCGGCTTTTATACCGAGATAGCTATTTTATCCCTCTGTCAACGTAGTGCAGGGTATGTTTCAAAGGATATTGTAGCACTATTTAAGGAATAATAACAGCGATTTTATTATATTAAGACAAGGCGGGGAATTCCTATTTTATACCGCTTCCATTGTGGAAGGCGGCTTGGCGGCGATATTGTAGGTAACGCTGACAACTCCCGGCACCTCTCTGACGATCCTCTGCGCTAATTTCTCTAACACGCTGAAAGGCAGCCGCGTCGGCCGTGCCTGGCGCGCGTCAATGCTGTCCCAGCAGCGTATCTCTATCTGCCGGCCGAACTCTCTTTTATTATCGCGCGTGCCGGTAACGCGGTCGTTATGCAGTATGGCCATGTATTGGAATGCCTTCACCGAAGACAATTCTTCTTCCAAAATAGAAGTGGCCTTACGCGCCAAGGCGATCCTCTCGCGCGTGGCCTCTCCGATGACGCGCGCGGAAAGCGCCGGCCCGGGGAACGGCATACGGTTGTAAATAGATGGGGGCAGCCCCAGTGATTCGGCGACCTTGCGCACGCCGTCTTTGCGCAGCTGAACCAGCGGTTCAATGATCTTGTATCCGAATGCCTCCTGCGGGTCAATGCCCAGCTGTTCAAAGACATTGTGCTGGCGCTTGATGCCGGCGACCGTCTCGTCTATATCCGTCAAGATGGTCCCCTGTAAAAGATGCCTTGCCCCGCTTTTCTTCACTAAATTGCCGAAAACCTTCTTATAAAATGTCTGGGTGATCGCCTCGCGCTTATCCTCGGGATCGCTGATGCCTTTAAGCGCGCTAAAAAAATCATCCTGAGCGTCCACTACCTCCACATTAACCCCCAGTTTTTTGAATATGGAGGCGATCTGCTGCGGCTCGCCTTCGCGCATGATACCGTTATCAATAAAATAGGTCTTTAACTTTTCGCCGAGCGCCTTATGCCCGAGCATGGTTACCGCCGCGGAATCCACCCCTCCGGAAAGGGCGTTAATGGCGACACCGCTGCCCACGGCCCGCGCGATCTCCGCGGCCTTTTCTTTAATAAATCCCTTTGTGTCAAGCTCATTCGCGGTGATTTCTTTTACCTGCGGCATTATCGGCCTCCTTATCTTTTTACGCTTGCCTTCTGCGCTTCTTTCAACATCTGGTGGTATTCCTGCAGCGATCTCGGCTGGTCCTGGCCCTTTCTCACCGACCCGATCCCGTCCACGGTTGCCCGGGCAGCTGCCATAGTTGTCACATAGGGGATCTTATACTGGATGGCCAGAGTGCGGATATAGCTGTCGTCGTAGGCGCTGGTCCTGCCCGCGGGAGTGTTTATGATCAGGTTTATCTCTTTGTTTTTGACCGCGTCGGCTATATTCGGCCTGCCTTCATGCAGTTTCTTGATAAAGCTTGACTCAACGCCGTTCTCTTTCAGAAAACGGTGCGTATTTTCCGTGGCAAGGATCTTAAACGACATGCGCGAAAGGTTTAAGGCGATAGGCAAGAGCTCCCGCTTGGCCGCGTCCGTTACCGTGATCAATACCGTGCCTTCCGTGGGCAGTTTTGTGCCCGCTGATTCCTGCGCCTTAAAAAAGGCCGTGCCGAAATCCTGGCCGATACCCATAACCTCTCCGGTCGCGCGCATCTCAGGCCCGAGCACAGGGTCAACCTCCGGGAACATATTAAACGGAAATACCGCCTCTTTTACCGAGACATAGGGGATCTTCCGGTGCCGCAGTTGGGGAAAATCGCCGATCTTCCTGCCCAGCATTAAAAGCGTGGCGATACGCGCCAGCGGTATGCCGACGGTTTTGGAAACCAGAGGCACTGTGCGCGAGGCGCGCGGGTTCGCCTCAAGTATATAGACCTTATCCTCGCAAATGGCGAACTGGATATTGATCAGGCCGGACACCTTCAATTCCCCGGCGATCTTCTCCGTCCATATACTGATCGTTTCTAAATGTTCTTTCTTTATGGTCCGCGGCGGAATGGTGCAGGCGGAATCTCCGGAATGGATCCCCGCGTGCTCAATGTGCTCCATCACTGCCGCTACGAATGTCTCATTTCCGTCGGAAAGCGCGTCCACTTCGCACTCAACGGCGTTCTCCAGGAAGCGGTCAATGAGCATGGGGTATTCGGGGCTTACCTGGATCGCCTCTTTGGCGTATTTGACCAGCATCTGTTCATCATAGATCACTTCCATGCCGCGCCCGCCCAGAACAAACGACGGCCTGACCATCACCGGATACCCGACGCGCCTCGCGATCGCTACCGCCTCTTCCAGGGAAAACGCTGTCGCGCCTTCGGTCTGGCGGATGCCCAATTCGATCATCTTCCGCCTGAAGAGCTCCCTGTCCTCGGCAAAGGATATCGCTTCGGTGCTCGTGCCCAGTATCCTGACTCCGTTCTGCTCAAGTTCTGCCGCGATATTAAGCGGGGTCTGCCCTCCAAACTGCACGATCGCGCCGACGGGCTTTTCCTTTTCCCAGACAGCCAGGACATCCTCCACCGTCAACGGCTCAAAATAAAGCTTATCGGAAGTATCATAATCGGTAGAGACCGTTTCCGGGTTGCAGTTAATCATGACCGACTCAAAACCCTCATCCCGCAGCGCGAACGCCGCGTGCACGCAGGTATAATCAAACTCAATACCCTGCCCTATACGATTGGGCCCGCCTCCCAGGATAAGCACCTTCTTTTTGCCGGAAACCGGCACCAGGTCCTTACCGGGGGTATAAGTAGAATAATAATAGGCGGCATCCTTTACGCCGCTGACAGGCACCGGCTCAAAACGGGCGTTGCCGAGCAGTTTTTTTCTGCGGCCGCGCACATCAGATTCCTTTACCTTGAATATCCCTGCAAGGTACTTATCGCTGAAACCCCATTCTTTGGCCTTTCTCAAATTGGCGTCAGAGCATTTCTCCCAGCCGCGCTTAAGCAGCCCTTCCTCAAATTCCACCATCTCCTTCATCTCTTTGATAAACCAGCTGCCTATATAGGTAAGGTTGTGGAGCTCATCCACGCTAATGCCTTTGCGCAGCGCCTCGTACATCAGGAAGACGCGTTGGCTGGAGGGAAAGGCCAGCCGTAATTTCAGTTCTTCAAGCGGCAGATCGTGAAGATCCCCGATAAACCCCAATCCGTACCTGCCTGTCTCAAGGGAACGTATGGACTTTTGAAACGCCTCTTTAAACGTCTTGGCGATGCTCATCACCTCTCCCACTGCCTTCATCTGCGTGCCAAGGATATCTTTGGCCTGGCGGAACTTCTCAAACGTCCAGCGGGCGAACTTGATGACTACGTATTCACCCCACGGCTCATATTTTTCCAGCGTCGCTTTTCTCCAATAAGGGATCTCATCAAGGGTAATGCCGGCAGCCAATTTGGTGGAGATCCTGGCAATGGGAAAGCCGGTAGCCTTGGAAGCAAGCGCTGAGGAACGGGACGTGCGCGGGTTGATCTCAATGGCCACCAGCCGGCCGTCTTCCGGGTTATGCGCGAACTGGATATTCGTGCCGCCCACGACTCCGATGGCCTCGACTATCTTATAGGAAAGATCCTGCATCCTTTTTTGCAGGCCCTGGGGCACAGTCAACATCGGCGCGGCGCAAAAACTGTCTCCGGTATGCACGCCCATGGCGTCAATGTTCTCAATGAAACATACGGTGATCTTCTGATTTTTTTCATCGCGCACGACTTCCAATTCCAGCTCTTCCCAGCCGATAACCGCTTCCTCGATCAAAACCTGATGGATCGGGCTCGCGCTTAACCCGCGGTTGACCAGGAAGTCAAGGTCTTCATTATTATAAGCGATCCCGCCGCCTGTCCCACCGAGCGTATATGCCGGCCGGATCACTACCGGGTAACCTAACCGCCCGGCGACCTTTAACGCCTCTTCAAATGAAACGCAGATCTCTGACCGCGGCACCGGGATACCCAGTTTCTTCATGGTGCCCTTGAACGCCTCGCGGTCTTCTCCGCGCTCTATCGCGTCCGCCTGGACCCCGATTATCTTTACTTTGTATTTATCCAACACCCCTGCCTTATGCAAGGCCGAGGCCAGATTCAAACCCGTCTGGCCTCCCAGGTTCGGCAGGAGCGCGTCCGGCCTCTCCCTGGCAATGATCCTGGCCAGGCTTTCCACCGTCAACGGCTCAATATAGGTGCGCTCGGCCATGCCCGGGTCAGTCATGATCGTCGCGGGATTGGAGTTCACCAGCACGATCTCGTAACCTTCTTCGCGCAAGGCCTTGCAGGCCTGGGTGCCGGAATAATCAAACTCGCAGGCCTGGCCGATAATGATGGGGCCGGACCCTACGATCAATACTTTTCTAATATCTTTTCTTCCTGGCATATCGGATCTTTTCCTGCTTTCGGCTGCGGGCATTCTCCGGTCCAGCAATACAGGCAAAGCCTCTCTTTGGGTAAACCGATCGCCTTTACCATGTCGTCTATGGTCTGATATCTCAAGGTGGTCAACGACAACTCCCTGGCGATCCAGTCCACCATCTTTTTATATTTATCGCTGGTGTGGTCAATGTATTCCGATACATCTTCAATGTCGCTGCCTTCCAAAGCCCTTATGGCCCGGCGCGCCGCAAGCTCATTGATACTGCGCGTAGAAAGGCAGAACTTACAGGGATGCATCAACGGAGGGCAGGCAGGCCGCACATGCACCTCTTTAGCCCCGCACTCCCATAATTTCTTGACCGTACAATTCTTCAACTGCGTCCCCCTGACTATTGAGTCCTCGCAAACAACGATCCTGTTGCCTTCAATTATTTCTCTGTTGGGGATCAATTTCATTGTGGCGATCAGATCGCGCACCTCCTGCGAAGGCGGGGTATAGCTCCTGCCGTAACCGGGAGTATATTTGACCAAAGGCCGCCTGTACGGCTTTTTGGATTCCATCGCGTATCCGATGGCATGGGCGATGCCTGAATCAGGGACGCCCGAAACAACATCCACCTCAATATCGTTATCGCGTTCAGCCAGAAACCTGCCGCATCTTTCCCTTGCCGCCTCGACATTTATGCCTTCGTAACTTGAGGCGGGAAAACCGGTATAGATCCACAAGAATGCGCAGATCTGGCTCCTGCTGCCGCCCGGCTTCCGCTGGGCCAGGCCGTCCTCATTAAGCAAAATGATCTCGCCCGGCAGAAGGAACTTTTCTATGGAAAACCCTGTATTGAGAAAGGCGGCCGTCTCTGCTGTCACTGCCCAGGAATCGCCTCTCTTGCCCAGGACCAACGGAGTGTAACCCCATCTATCCCGCGCCGCGTAAAGGCCGTCTTTATTAAGCAGCAATAACGAACAGGAGCCTTCTATTGCCTCAAACATCCTTTCTATCCCGTCAACAATATCCCGCCCCTGGTTTATCAATTTCGCGATAAGCTCAACGGAATTAACGCTTCCCTTGCTCATCTCGCTAAAGGACACCCCTTTGGCCAATAGATCCCGCACCAGCTCTTCTTTATTATCTATCATGCCGGCCATAACGATGCAAAACGGGCCGAATTTAGAATTCAGATATATGGGCTGCTCATCCGAATCGCTTATGGCCCCGATGCCTTTATTGCCATGCATATGTTTATAATCTTCGTACAACTTTGACTTGAACTGGCTCTGTGAAATATTATGGATATGGCGGCTGAACCCATCGCCCAGTATTGCCATGCCGCCGTACTCCGTCCCCAGATGCGTATGATAATCCGTGCCGTAAAACAAGGTTTGCGCGCAATCATTCTTGGAAATAACCCCGAATATACCGCTCATGGCAAGGCCTCCTTAAACCCCTTCTAACTTCTCCATCGGTTCTCCGCAGCAGACGAGTTCTCCGCCGCCCGCCTTTGTCACCACTACTTCATTGCCGCAGACATTGCACCTGTATTTCTCACCCGTTTTTTCCACTGCCATTTTTTACCCCCATTTTTTATTCTCCCGCGAATTGCAGGACTATCTTCCTCTGCCGCGGCTTATGGTCAAACTCCGCCAGGACCACCTGCTGCCAGGTGCCCAATATAAGCCTGCCAGAAACAAAAGGGACCGTCAAAGACGGCCCCTGCAATGCCGCGCGCAAATGGCTGAAACCATTGGCGTCGCCCCAGGCCTCATCATGGGCGTAAGTTTTACCGGACGGCACAAGCCGTTCATATAACTCTTTCAGATCGGAGATCAAACCGGGTTCATATTCAAGTGTAGTTATAGCCGCGGTTGAGCCGATCACAAAGACCGTGACATTGCCTTCCTTAAGGCCGCTGTCCCCTAAATTATCCTGGATCCGGGCAGTGATGTCTATCAGGTCCCCCGCGCCTTTTGTCTTAAGATTGAGGTGCTTGGTAATTATCGTCATTAACGCGCCCTGGCCACTATTTAAGCTGTTTGTTCAACTGGTACATGATCCCTGAGGCTGTCTCGGGCTGAGGAAACCCTAATTTGCGCGCGGAAATAGTGACCTCGGTTGATCTTTCCGAAAGCTTCTTCAACTTAAAAGTTACCCGCGCCCCGTTAACCTCCGCGCTTATGATCCCGCCGGCCTTATCTTCTTTTATGATATTCCCCGCCATTTTGACTGCCCGCAATCCGGCATCGTAGGCCCTGTCCATTGTAACGCTGAAGATCTCCTGAACGTGGTCCTTGCCGGCAAAGGCAAACGCGGCCGCGACCGGCAAAGCCGCCGCTCCGGTAAGCATGGAAGCCCCGTAGGTTTTAAGCCCCTGGATACCCGCCGCCTTTAGCGGCTCCGATATCATCAAGGCGGCAAGCTGCTGCGCGCTGTTAATATCCTTATAGGTCTTATTTAAATTAATATCATAAACCTTGACAACCGGCTGGCCCTCCACGCTGTAATCCCGGCTCACCACCCTGCCCATACCTAAACTTACGGTGTCTATCCGCATGGCCAGCTGCCTGCCCGGCTTCTTTTTCTCTTTTTCCGCGGGTTTTGCCTCGGCTATTTTTAATGAATCAACGTTCAGCTTACCCTCTTTATTCTTCACCACGCCTATCTCTTTAATTTGCAAGTCCAGATTCCTGATATGGATCTTGCCGAATATGAGCGCCCACAAATTGCAGGCAACGCCCATCCTTGGTATATCAACAAGTATCTCCTCAGGAAAACCCTCGGGATTATACATCCTGAAGTTAGATATTTTGACCGACTGCGTTATTACGCTTAGCGAAAGGCCGCCTACCCGGGTGGGGGCGCCGGTAACGCTGCTTGCTATGGTGCCGATCAACGACTTGATGAAAAAGTCCCTGACCAGGCAAAATCCAAAAAGGAAAACAACCGCCAGGATCGCAATCCTGATCTTCTTCCGCATTCTACCCTCCTTTGTTAGGTCAAACCACCCCTTGGGCTATCATGGCGTCGGCCACCTTGACAAACCCGGCAATATTGGCGCCTTTTACGTAATCAACATAGCCGCCTTCCTTGCCGTAGCGAACGCAATTTTCGTGAATAGATATCATTATGTCGTGGAGCCTCCTGTCAACTTCTTCGCGCGGCCACGACAGCCTCATGCTGTTCTGGGTCATTTCAAGTCCGGACGTAGCCACGCCTCCGGCATTCGCCGCCTTTCCGGGGGCATATAATATCCGGGCCTTCTGGAACACGCTTATCCCTTCAGGGGTCGTAGGCATATTAGCGCCTTCACCTACCGCTATGCAACCATTCTTCGCGAGCGACCTGGCGTCTTCGCCGGAGATCTCGTTCTGGGTCGCCGAAGGAAAGGCTATATCGCACTCTACCTGCCAGGGCCTCTGCTTCTCAAAATACTTGCACTTGAATTCCCTGGCGCATTCTTTTATGCGGCCGCGGCGGTTGTTTTTCAGGTCGAACACGCACTTCAATTCCTTATGGTCAATGCCCCCCTCGTCATATATAAACCCGTCCGAATCCGACATAGTGACGACCTTGGCGCCAAGCTGCAATAATTTCTCTACCGTATATTGGGCGACGTTGCCTGAACCGGACACCGCGCACACCTTGCCCTTGAGCGATTCCCCCTTTGTCTTTAACATCTCCTCAACAAAATAAACGCAGCCGTAACCGGTGGCCTCCGGCCGTATAAGGCTGCCGCCCCAGCATAAACCTTTACCGGTCAGGACGCCGGTGAATTCATTCCTTAATTTCTTATATTGGCCGAACATATAGCCGATCTCGCGGCCGCCAACGCCGATGTCTCCGGCCGGGACATCGGTATCAGGGCCGATATGCCTGAAAAGCTCGCTCATGAAACTCTGGCAGAACCTCATCGCCTCGTTATCCGACTTGCCCTTCGGGTCAAAATCAGAACCGCCCTTCGCGCCGCCCATGGGAAGCGTGGTCAGGCTGTTCTTTAAGACCTGCTCAAAGGCGAGGAACTTGAGAATGCTCAAGTTTACGCTGGGGTGAAACCGTATGCCCCCCTTATAGGGGCCTATGGCGCTGTTCATTTCAATACGATAGCCCCTGTTGATCCGGATATCTCCCCTGTCATCTATCCACGGCACGCGGAAGATTATGGCCCTCTCCGGCTCCACCATTCTTTCAATGATCTTGGCGTCTCTATACCTGGGGTTCTTTTCCATAAAAGAGGCCAACGATTCCACCACCTCTCTTACGGCCTGATGGAACTCCGGCTCGCCCTGATTCTTGCTTATAACATCATCCATAATTTCTTTAATAATGCCGCTTTTCATGCCCTTCTCCTTTCTAATCTGCTTTTCTGCCCAGATGATCAATGATGGCGCCGGCGGCCTTTTTAGCCATACCCATCGCCTCAATAACAGTCCCCTCTCCTCCCACGATATCGCCTCCGGCGAAAACACCCTTGATAGAGGTCTGCATGGTCTCAGGATCGACTATTACATCGCCGTATTTATCGGTCTTCAGCCGCGGCGTAACGCCGGTAAGTATTTTGTTGGCGCCTAATCCCACGGCTATTACCGCCATGTCGCAGCCGATCTCAAAAGAACTCCCGGGGATAACCACGGGCCTGCGCCTCCCGCCGGCGTCGGGTTCGCCAAGCTCACACCGCGAGGCGCGCATCTTTTTCACAAAGCCCTTTTCATCGCCCATAAACTCCTCCGGCTTCACCAGCATCCGGAACTTAACGCCCTCTTCCCTGGCGTGCTCTATTTCCAGCCGGCGCGCCGGCATTTCTATCTCAGTGCGCCTGTATGCTATCGTTGTATCCGGCTCGATCCCGTTCATATGCTGCAGCCTTATGGCAACGCGCGCCGCGTCCATCGCGGTATTGCCGCCGCCGATAATTACTATATGCCTGCCTATATTGACCGGCGTATGATACGCGGGATATTTATGCGCGGACATCAGATTTACCCTGGTGAGAAATTCATTCGCCGAATAGATATTGCAGAGATTTTCACCGGGTATCCCTAAAAATGACGGTATGCCGGCCCCCAGGCCGAGGAATATGGCGGAAAACCCTTCGGCGAAAAGCTCGTCAACCGCCTTTACCCTGCCTATAATGGTATTCGTCCTGATCTCAACGCCGAGTTTTTTCAGAGAGTCGATCTCAAGGTCCAGGATATCCCTGGGAAGCCTGAAAGGAGGGATGCCGTAGCGCAAGACACCGCCTGTTTTATGCAGCCCTTCGAAGACCACGACCTTAATGCCGCGCCGCGCCAGTTCTCCGGCGCAGCACAATCCTGCCGGGCCTGACCCGACAACGGCCACCTTAACCCGGGAGAGAGCATCATCGCCGGCCGCCTTTACCCGCAGCGCCTTACCGGCCCCGTAATCTCCGATAAACCTCTCAAGAAAATGAATGCCGATGGCCTCGCGGGACGCGAAGGGCTCTCCTTTTTTAGTAAAGACGCACGCCTTACGGCACTGATATTCGGCAGGGCAGACCCTTCCGCATATAGACGGAAAATTGTTCTTCCGGCGTATAGTAAAATATGCCCCGTCATAATCTTTCTTCGCCATCTGGCCTATGAATGTCTTGATGTCGATCCCCACCGGACAGCCCGAGACGCATTTCGGCTCCTTGCACTGGATACACCGCGCCGCCTCTCGCAGGGCCTCTGCCTCAGAGAAAACCTGAACAACCTCTTCAAAATCCCTGACCCTGGCGGCGCTGTCTCTCTCTTTTGCCTTGACCGGTTCTTTTTTCATCGCGCTTTTACCCCGCGTTTCTAAGGCGGCAAATATGTTTCTCTTTTTCGTTATATATACTGTTGCGGCTTGATAACTCCTGCCAATCAACCTGTCCGGCGTCAAACTCCGGCCCGTCAACGCAGCTGAACTTGACCTTCCCGCCCACGCTCACCCTGCAGCAGCCGCACATGCCCGTGCCGTCAACCATCAGAGCGTTAAGCGAGGCCAAGGTAAAGACCCCAAAAGGCCTTGTCACCCCGGAAACGGCCTTCATCATCGGTATGGGGCCCACGGCATAGACCAGGCCATATTTTGACCTCTCAAGGAGCTCTTTGAGCGCTTCTGTCACAAATCCTTTGCGGCCATAGGAGCCATCGTCGGTCATTACAATGCAATCATCAGCGGCCGCCTTTAACTCGCGCTCAAGGATCAACAGTCCTTTCGCGCGCGAACCGATTATCACCGTCACATGGTTGCCGGCGCCTTTCAGCGCCTTAGCTACAGGGTAGATCTCGGCTATGCCCACGCCGCCGCCGACAAGGATGGCCTTCCCATAGTTCTTGATCACAGTGGGATGCCCCAACGGGCCCACGATCGAATAGAGAGAATCCCCTGCCTTGGCCCCGGCCAACAACTTTGTAGTCAACCCCGCTTCCTGCACAATGAGTGTTACGGTGCCTTTCCCGGGGTCTGCCTCTACAATAGTCAAGGGTATCCTCTCTCCCTCTTCCTTCACCATAAGAACGACGAATTGCCCTGCCTTTGCCTTCGCGGCGATAGCCGGCGATTGAATGACGAGCTTTACGATGCTTACCCCTTGACTGTCTGCCAGGACTTCCCTGCTTGTTATCTTCATACCGCCTCTTTTTTATGCTGTCAGTGCCTATTTTCCAGGCACTTAAACAGCACTTGGACAAATAACAAAAAAGACATCCCTGGAACCTGCATGCGGACGTCTTTGTCTCATACCTTTTAGCTGTATTACGTTATAAATTCGGATAGATTCTAATTTATATCTGTTTTGCCCGCCTGTCAATATTTATTTTGTCCGCTTGTTTCCAAAGAGAGAAAAAGGGCCCTCTTAAGTTGCACTAAGAGAGCCCTTCTTCCTTACCCCTTCTTTCTAACGGCCTTCGTTCTTGCGCTTTGAATAACAATCCTTGCAGTATATCGGACGATCATCCCTGGGTTTAAACGGAACTTCGCACTCTTTCTTGCACTCCGAACAAATTGCCTTGTGCATCTCCCGCGGCCCGCCGAATCCACCGCCACCACCTTGATACCCCATGTTTCCTCCTTGTCCACAAAGACAACACCCGCGCGATTTTCCCGCGAGGGAACACTGGCGCGATTCCAATAAGCGCCAGGTACATACATAAGCGCGGGGTGTCTTTTATTTATGCTAATGATTTAGCATTGTTTTATAATTATAGGGGGTTTTTAGCGATATTGCAAGTATTTCTTTACTCTAAAGCGGGCTGGCCATCGGGTTGCTGCCCGGGCTCAGGCGCGTCCTTCATCGCCTTCTTCTCCAGCTTTCTTTGCTTCTTTGCCTCCGCCTTCTTTTTCCTGGCCAATTCTTTCTGGTACTTTTTATATGAATAATTATCTCTCGCCAACATATCCTCCTTGTATCTTACCCCATCCTTTAATTTTCATTTGCCTGTAATTATACCACAAAATTTCAACGATGCGCGTTTTTGTTTAGCGGCCCTTCCTTTTGCGCCACCGCATCGGATTGTCGTGATGTATTTTCCGCGGCTTAGCCTCTTCCCGCGTTCCGGATAACCCCAGCCGTTTCATATAGCTGCGCGCGCGCCTGCCGCCCTTGTATGCCCCCGGCTGCCCAGAAGGGCGCGCTCGCCTATCCTTTAAGGCGAGGTGCTGCCCATGGGCCTCTGTTTTAGCGCGCGACGCTTCTACATTAATGACCCTGCCCATGAATTCCCTGCCGTTAAGAGCGGCTATCGCGGCCAGCGCCTGCTGCTCATCGGGCATCCGGACAAAACCAAACCCTCTTGACTTAGGCGCCTTTTTCTCATCGCGCGTCACGATCGACACGGAAGCCACATTCCCGAAACCTTCAAAGAGCTTATGTATGTCGCCCTGAGCGGCGTCAAAGGACAGATTACCCACAAAAATATCCATTTTGGCCTGTCAGGTTTTTTTCTTAGATTTTCTTTTTGGCCTGAACACCGGGCATAGATCTTCCGCGAACGGAGATACTTTTCCGTTTTCGTAGGGGAATTCTTTGCAGTAGGATGGCTTCAGATTATAATCGATCTTGTGAATGGCGCACAGGCCTTCCGGAGTAAGGAAAGAACAGCGATTGTTTTCACAGCTCGTTCCTACTCTATATCCGGAAGGAAAATTTTCATCCTTCTCAAAATGATAAAAGTCCCCTTTTAATCCGAGGGATATCAGTTTTTTAGCATCTTCCAGATCTACCCACGCCCCAAAATCACAGCAAGCGCTCTTCCCTTTGCATTTCAGGCAATCAACCTTCTTCATCAGCCACCCCTACCTTCCTTCCCGGTCCTATTTTTCCTTTTTATTCAAGATCTCCCTGCATTTTAAACACACTATCACTCGTTCCCTTTTTTCTTTTATGACCGTAAACGTCCTTACCAGATAATTGTGCGCCAGTTTCTCCCCGCACCTCATACAACTGTTCATTTTAGCTCTCCTTTTATGCCATTCCTGCTGCTTCATTTAACTATCTGAAATTGTAATGCTTTTTTACCGGCTTTTTTATATCCCAAGCGCCGTTACACTCGGTTTATTTAACAGTCAGAAATACAACCGAAGAAATATACGCGGCGGCTAATACCAACATATTGGCCAATATAAAGCGATAATAAAGAATGCGTGATCCTTGCTGTTTTCCCCAATAAGCCATTACTTTAAGGACAAGCCAGACCCCGATCAATACCAAGTGGTTAGTTATTATTAAGAAGGGATAAACTATTAACTCCGCCAGCCCGATCAAAGCGGGAAGCCAATAATTATCTACATTCCTATCATCTTTGAACCCCCAGAACGACTCCCAATAAGATCTTTTAAAAGAATATCTTTTGCCGGACTTCTTCCTTTTACTACCCGCCTCTCCCCGCATGACCGCGTAGGCATTAAATGATGTCAGGACGAGACGGAATAGAATGGCCAAAAGAACGGCAAAAGGCAAATAGGCCATAGCGTGCGCGATATCGACAAACCTTATATCAAATACGGATACTCCGGGCTGTTGCGCGGAGCTGACATCGGTTGAATAGGAAGAGCGGGCATCCAAACCGGGTCTTCGAAGACTATATGAGATGTTTTGGCCTTCCGGGGTCAGGCAGCCGCTTAATAATACACCTATACTAAGAATAAGTATTAACAATCTCCTATCCATTTGTCAGGCCTCCTTTCGTTCTGCTGCTAACTCCGGTTTTCGCCAACGATCCTCCCTCTTGTTATTTATTATACCGCGATCAGTCCCGAATACCCAACTATTTTCTTGAATAAAAAATCCCGGCACTTATTATGTATCAAAGATTAATTTCAAATAGAACCGTCCTATATTGATGAGGCAACACGGAAAACAGAAGTTTAATACGGGAATATTTTGTGGAGTGGTGATTAACGGGAAGCGCCCGCCAGAAATCTTAATGACTTTACCTCTGACTCGCCGCCCTGCTGGTCAACGGCCTTGACCTCAAACGCGTGCGTGCCTTCCTGGAGGCTGTATTGCCTTACCAGATCCCGCTTGCTTACTCTGGGATAGGATATAGGGCCGTTCCATTCTCCGCCGTCAACGCGATAATAATACTGCACTTTATATTTGTCCTCTTTATCGCGGCCGCGCCAATAGAACGCGTGATAACGTTCGGTGAGAAAGACGATCTCAGGTACCGTATTTACAGGCGGCTGCGGCAGGTCCAGAGAGTAAATGTCCCATCCGCCGTTGCGCTCGTCCTGCCAGGCAATGGTATTTCCGGAGACAACCGGCATCTCCTGATTGAAATAATTGAATGTGATCTGGTGTTTCTGCCTGTTGGCTATATCGTATAGATAGATATTCTCATATCCGGAAGAATCCTCCGACCATACCGCGTAATCCTGTGAAATGGGCGTGTTGTAGGAAAAGTTGGAATACCTGTTGCCTTCAGCGGTCAGGCGCAGGTTCCTCTCCGTGTTAATATCATATAGATATATATCCTTGAACGCTCCCGGCGGCGTAAGCGAGCTGCCGTAACGGTAGCTCCAGATGACCCTTCCGCCGGACGCGGCCATACGCTCCACATAGCCGTTATCCTTCTCGGTGATCAATCTATCCAATCTTATGCGCCGCTCCTGGCGCTTATCCAGGTCATAGAATGAGAAAAAGTGCCGATAGTCATCATCGCTGCCTACGCGCACAAGCATAGTGCCGTCCACGACAAACATGGCGCCTGATATGCTTGAGGCGTATAAGAAATCATCCTCTATGATGGCCTTGTTCTCTCCCGAGGCGATATCATACGCGTAGATGCGGCTCGTACGCCCGTCTTCGCTTGTAAGTTTATAGAATATCGCGCCGCCCTGCAACTTTAGATCATTCGTCGGAGCCTGGATGACTTCACGCTTCTGTGTATCAATGTCATATATGTGTATGCCGCCGTCATTCTCCGGAGGCCAGGATACATTGCCCCGCCAGACCACGTATTTGCCGCTTACCTGCAGATGCGTGAGATAATCAGCGGGCGACGGATCGATAGCCCTAAACTCTCCTGTTTCCTTATCATACAGTATTATCTCGGTACCAACGCTTATGTTGCCGTCAGGGGACATCTCCTGCCTCTCCCATACGATATATCTGCCGGAAATGTCAGGATTGACATGGCGCCTGCTGCCTGAGGTCAGGCGCTCTATCCGGCCGTAGCGCTCCTTTGAAACAGGGATAACATCTTCGTAAAGCCTGCCGTCTTCAGAGGTAACCACAAGGCGGACTACGTAATAACCCGGCGCGAGTCCGCCGGTATTCCACCTGCAAAGCAGGCCCCCCTCTACTTCGTTATATATGGCGTCGGTTATGGCGTTCCACCTGTCCATTGCCGCATCCTCATAAGCATAAAAAAGCCGATAGTGTTTGAATCCATCACCGCCGGCAAAGCCGCTGATCTCAACAATGGGGCTTTCTTCGGGAGAGATGCCAAACGGCACCGCGGGACCTGTAATGCGGGCATCCAGTACGTTGTCAACCTGAAGGGCCCGGTAGGCATTGAGGCGGCCGAATCCGGTAGGCATATCAAAGCCCTTGGCCTCAACGTCATCCGCTGAAAAGCGCATGATCTGCCTTATATCCTCATTGCTCAAATCAGGATCACTTGCCAGCAGCAGCGCCGCTGCCCCCGAGACATGGGGCGCTGCCATTGATGTGCCGCTTTTATAGGCGTAGGATGGGTCTATGCCTTCCTGCGGCATCGTCCATTGCATAACCGGCACTGTGGAGATTACGTCCGTGCCGGGAGCGCATATATCCACCAGCGCTCCGTAGTTGGAGCGATAATTAACCCTATCTTCTTTATTACAATTACCCACCGTGATGGTCTCCTTCATGGCGTTGGGAAAATGATGGTTGACATTAAGCGAATCGTTCCCCGAAGAAAACACAACAACGACTCCCATACCATGGGCAAACTGAATGATCCCGCGTATAATCGGGTTCTCCGGGTCATAGAAATTCACGCCCCAGCTGTTATTGATAACATCGGCCCCGTTTGCGACTGCGTAATATATCGCGAGGGCGGTTGCAGAACTGGAAATGCCCGTCAATCTCTCATCGTACTTATTGCCGTCGACCCTAAGCGGCATGATCTGGGCTGAAGGAGCCACACCCATTACCCTTGGCCCGGAGGCGGCTATGATGCCTGCAACATGCGTGCCGTGTCCCACAAGATCGGATACATCGCCTTCCCCCACAGGATAAAATGCGCTTTCCGTATAATAATGACAGCCGTGCGCGTCATCGATACAGCCGTTAAAATCGTCGTCCATGCCGTTGTCAGGTATCTCATTATGGTTGGTCCATATGTTTGCCGCTAAATCACTATGATAAATATCCACTCCCGAGTCCACCACGGCCACAATAACGCCTTCTCCCCTTGACAGCCCCCAGGCATCATATGCCTGTATTTTCTCCAACCCCCATTGTTTATCAAAATAATTTATGTCGTCTGCTGAAGAGGCGTCCTCAACCGGGATTATGTAATCCGGCTGGGCATACTCCACGTCCGGATCGCCCCTGAGCATATCCAGCACGTCGGAGAGGTTTTCGTCCCGGCTAAACTCAAGTATATAGACCTCTGAGAGATCCGGCAGAGAAACATCATCAGGCGCGCGCTTCGCCCTGAGGGGATATGAGGATTTTATGCTTTGGATATAGGCCTTCTGGGATACGGCCTTCTTGCTTGAGCCTGTACCGGGAAGATAGGCATTAAACAGTCTTTTCGCGGTCACATCGGAACGGGCCAGGATACCCTGCCAGGGAGAAGGCGCCTGCCTGCCGGCTGACAATGCCTTGGGGACGACTCCTGATCTGGCACTCCTGCGCTGGACAATAATCCTCCCCGGCACAGCAGGCCTTTTGCCTTCCGCGTAAAGTTCTGCCCGGCCAAGACATACGGCGCAAACAGCAAATATAAAAAATCCCCACCTTATTTTTCTCAACATCGTTTCTCCCTATATTAAGAATCCTTATCAATAAAGTATATCCGATAAACGGGCTAAAAACAAGCCGGCCACAAAATAATATGAAAACGTTTTCATCTTTACGATCAAACAAAAAATCCCAGCCGAAAAGCTGGGAAATATTTATCCTGCGAATCTAGTTGTATCTGTCCTTTTGGTCCTTGGAAACCCTGTTGAAGGCATTGCGCGATTCGGCCTTTGCCTCATCCAGAACCCGTTTCTGCCCCTTAGTTAGATTTTTTCCCGCGCGAGAGAACCACCCCCGGTATTTACCTTAGTATGCACGGACCAATTGTCTGTGGCTTCCAAGCAATTCTCTCTTTGATGAATCCTTATAAATATACACAACAGCCTCATAGTTATGATAGGGCAAGAATCCCTGCGCCTTGGCAGATTCTATCGTTACCTTTTTGTCTTCCGGTGTTAGATCCTTTGTTACAATTAGGGGATCTCTTCTATTCTTGGGATTTTCACAATATACCTCTAAAAAAGCGCCGTCTTCAAAAGGTTTTCTCGCGGCTAACAACAAAACATACGAATATCCAGCTTCGCCTTCAGTCAATAAGAATCCGGCTCCTTCAGTAACGAAATATTCGGAAGTTACTGGCTGGGGAGTCATCAAATTTGCCTCTTCTAAAGTCGCGCATCCAGCCATCAACATTATTAAAACTAATAGATAGGTTATTCTCCTCATTTCGTCTCCTGCTTTCTCCTAAGGTATCCCCTTACTATCCTATGCCGATTAAATCATTATACCCCTCACCCAGCGTAGCAGCAACAAAAAAACCCAGCTGAATGCTGGGCTAATAATGGAGATGTCACAACTTATTATGTATCAAAGATTAATTTCAAAGAGAACCGTCCCCGCTCCCTGCTGCTTTCTTACTTTTCCTTCCTTCTCTAGTCTAGATATAGCTTTATCTAGCATTGGGCTTGCCTTTCAAAATTACGAATTTATTCTTAAGGACTAGATTAAGAAAACCACCGTCTTTTTTTCTCTCATTTTTAAACTCGTCCTCAGTATAGACGGTAAAGTTAATTTCTCTATTCAGTTTTGCTTCTAAGTTGCGTATATCATCTGTGAAACGGTCGCGGTTAAATTTTCCCACGGCAACTAAATCTATATCGGATGCGCTTGTTTCCCTGTTTTTTGCATACGAACCGTAAATAAAAGCTGAAGTAATACCTCTATATTTTAAGACTATTTCCTTAAGGCTGCCCTCAACCCCTTCAGTTTTAAAAACTATTTTCTTAATCTCTTTGAACAAGGGGTAATCTTTATTAACAGAATATAATTTTACGTTTCCTTTAGCGAATGAAGTGTATAGCCCCTCTTCCTCCAATTTCCTTAGCTCCCTTGATAGATTGCCCGGATCTTCGTCAATAAGACTAGAAAGCTCACGCACATAATAATTCTCATCAATATGAGTAAATGAGTAAGCCAGCAATTTTTTTCTTAATCTTGTATTAAGTAATACTGACATAAAATCAGCTCCTTTGTTGCTATATTTACATCAATTGATGTAAATTATACAACAATATTGATATCTGTCAAGAGTGTTAGCGGCAAAATTTTGCCCGAGAAACCTTTAGAAACTGCCCCGCGCCCCGCCTTCCCGCAGGAAACGGGACACCCGCGCAATTCCTATAAGCGTGGGGTGAGCGCTATCTTTCAAGAAAATCGCCTTTAGTAGTTAACTCTAAGCGATTTTCGCAGTGGCACAGGAAAGTGTTTTATACTTTCCTGTGCCATCAAAAAACTGGCGAACATTTTAGAGGGAGGAAAGTAATTTGAAAAAAATTAGAAGCTAACATATTTTTTATATAAACATAGAAATACCACAATCAGGCCAACAAAGAATCGTATTGTCGTCTTTTCTAATAAACCCCCTAATTGGTCCGTCTTGCGAAATTACAAAACCAACTACACCATAGAAATTACCGACAAAATTTAAAGCTGAGCTATGTCTTGTTCCAAAATTAGCTGTATTTAATTCTTTTCCTCCGGAGTTAAAGCCATCTGAACCTATAATAACCTTACCATTCCATTCTCCTGAGTTAAGGGTAGCCCCGAAAGAAATCGGATTAAAATTACTCGTAATAATTAAAGCGCCATCAACAGATGACAATTGAGCAAGAAAAGATAGACGTTCTGAAAGTAATCTATAAAGCAAAATATCAAAAGGTACACTGTGTCTCACGGGGAGGTTTAGCAGTTTTAAAATTATTTTTTCTATTTCAAGATTGCGATCAAATGGATATTTCTCAACATATCCTTTACTGCATTCTTTTTTCATGTGCCCAGGAACAATTATTAATGTTCCTCCGTGCCCACGAACCGAAACTTCGGAAAGCAAATACTCAATGGAGTCTCTAAAGATATGCCAGTATGAATTCTGGTATTTTTTGTATCCTTCATCTCCCTTAATGCACTCAATTATATAATTCCCCATCGCATGCGAAGTAAATGGGGTCGGGGTTGCTGCAACAAATGTTCCTGCGGTCAAATGTCCTATTCGGCTATCTCCCCGGCTTATGATTAATGAGCCAGGTGAAACAACGGTAACCATCATTAAATCTGGACGAAAATAACTAAATTCTGGCATACCAGCAGAAATTTCATTAAATCGATTGTGGCTTGGTCTAAAGAACATTACTCCCCATATCTCATACTCATTACTATTGCCCTCTCGAGGACCAACAATTAGCGCAGAGATTTTTGGGTCAAATGCAGAAGCTAATTTTGTTATGGACGATTCTATGAAAGGTATACTTTTATCAAAATTAAGAATAAGCTGTTTGCGCTCAGATGTTTTAAGCTCCTGTTCTAATTTATCCTTCGCTAATAACACGGTAGCAAAAGTTAACCATCCACCTTCCTCTCTTTTTAGACTTGCCAGAAATAAGGTTTCAATCATTATCTTTAAATCGGTAATTGAAGGAAGTGGCTTTTTCCTTCTATCCCTGTAAGGATGGTGTTGATCGGATGACCAAGTTTCTAAGATTTTTTTAAAAATATTTTCTTCGAACATTGCCAATTGTTTTCTTTTTATAAACTATTATCTATCTAGGAATTTTCCATCCCAGAACCTTCTTTAGTGTAAAGAAATGTCCATCCTGCGCCATGAAAATTTTGTTGCATCTCTGTAAAGTATCTGTTACCTTCAAGGTCTTTATAATAGATCGTTATTGTTCTATTTTCGGTCTGACCACTTTTTAATTTGAGAGCTATCTCATTTAAATCTAAGCCGTCTTCTATGACAGTCAATTCAACACATCTTTTTTCCTTGCTTCCTAGCGAACGACCTCTATTGTTCGCAGTAATTTGAATCTCTTTACCTTGAGAATTTTTAACAAAAATACTATATCCTACAAAAATGTTTGTTGCGATACCTTCTCCAATATTGCGGAGTTCTGCGCATACCGATAAAACTTTCCCAAGACCTTGATAATCTATTGTCAAGTCACTATTTTCAATATTAATAATATCTAATACCACCACGGGTCTTAAAGTATAACTAACATGTTTAAAAGTAATATCTTTTAATTGCCAGGTTTTCCATGTGTATAAAAGTAGCGCCCACAAAGTAGCTAATAATACTTTACTTTCAAGAATAACGCTCTTAAGGCAAAAGATATAGAACAATGTTAGCAGAAGAATTACTAAAATCGCGTTAGCCAAATAATTTAAGTTATTAGAAATAAGGTCTTTAAATTTTGAGATCTTTTGCTTAGTTCTCACAAATATATTCTTCAAGTTAAATTTTTGATTACACGTATTCACTTAATATCCTCCTCATTACTGGGTAAATCATTAGAAATGGTAGTTATTACACCTTAACTCCCTAAGAAATAAATTAAAAACTGACTGTTTTAGATACTCTCTCCCAGCGCTAGCTTTTCAGAAAACTGCCGCAATTTTTAGGGGAGGGAGATGGCACAAAGTAGAAACCTCTCTTTAATTTTTCTCTCTATTTATTTGAATTATTACCTTCGCTCGGTTTACTAGTATCTTGGGATGAATCCGAAGATTCTTTAAGATTTCCTTCGGAATTTTCTTTGTTTTCTGGCATATTTTCTATCCTCTTAAAATACCACTCTTACAAATTTTCTCTTGACTTTTCTAATGAATATATTATAATCGAAAATGAATCGAAAGTCAAGGGTTATTAAAATGCTTACTAAACGTCAAAAACAGGTACTAGATTTCATAAAAAGCTACAAGGATAAGCACGATTACGCGCCTTCCCTAGAAGAAATCAAAAAACACCTTCGCCTTTCTTCTGTCTCAACGGCCCACTATCATGTCCAAACGCTACAAAATATGGGGTATTTAAGAAAAGAGGAAAACCATCCTCGAGCATTGGATGTTTTTGCCAAACAAAATTTGATCCGAATACCACTTTTAGGCAGAATAGCTGCAGGTACACCAATTGAAGCAGTAGAAGATAGAGAAAGTATAGCTGTTCCTCAAGATAAAATAAAAGCAAGTGACAATTATTTTGCATTAAAAGTAGCTGGCAAAAGCATGATAGAAGAAAATATTGATGATGGTGATATAGTGGTAATAAAACAACAAAGTACGGCTCAGAATGGCGAAAGAATTGTTGCGCTGTTGGAAAATAAAGAAGTCACGCTAAAAAAATTCTATAAAGAAAGAAATAGAATACGGCTAGAACCAGCAAATTCTAACATGGAACCTATTTTAGTAGCCCCCGATCATCTTACTATCCAAGGAATAGTTGTCGATATTATTAAAAGTCCGGCTAGCACAGATAACTCTACAATCACGAATGTATTAGGTAATAAAAAAATCAAGGACTCCGTTAAGACAGATGATTATTTGAAGAAATGGCTAAACACTGTTCAATGCATGGACTGTGTGGAGGGATTGAGAAAATTACCGGATAATTCAATTGATTTAGTCGTTACCTCTCCTCCGTATGATGGCATAAGAGCATATAATGGGTTTACTTATGATCTTCATGCTACTGGGAAAGAGATTTATAGGGTATTAAAAGAAGGCGGGATTACCGCGATGGTTATACAAGACCAAACTAAAAACTTCGGCAAGACATTAACTACATTTAAAACCGTAATTGATTGGTGTGAAAATGTCGGGTTTAAATTATTTGAGACGGTTATTTACAGAAAGCACGGTGGCGAAGGCGCTTGGTGGACAAAAAGATTTAGGGTTGATCATGAATATATACCAATCTTTCTTAAAGGTTCAAGACCGCAATATTTCAATAAAACCCCTCTTAAGATACCGAGTAAGCATGGCGGGAAAACGATGACCGGATGTGCTACTCGCTTGACGAATGGACATACATTGAAATCAAAGAAAGTAACAATCAATCCTGTAAAATGTAGAGGTACAATTTGGGATTATGTGACTTGTGGAGACGGCACACGGTTAAAACATCAGCATCCTGCTACCTTTCCCGATAAGCTACCTGTCGACTTTATTCGCTGCTTTTGCCCACCAGGGGGTATAGTTTTAGATCCATACATGGGCAGCGGAACAACTGCTATCGCTGCTATAAAGCTAGGCAGAAAATACATAGGTTTTGATATCTCTGAAGATTATTGTAAACTGGCAGAAAAACGAACAAAACAAGAGGCGAATGTTGGTCAAAAAGAATTCGAACTTGTTAACATTACATCCTAAGGCAGATTATTTGGTTTTTCCAGGGTGTATTCTAGCGACAGGGTACCTGTGATAGCATAAGATAAAGGATTGCTGTCCATCAAAGGATAGTAGTTTTTTTTACGCGGCATTATTGAGGACTTTGAGAAAATAAATGAATTCATATCATTCCATTGCCAATCGTTAGAATCATACTTCCATCCTGTTAATCCGGATAATAACTTCAACAAATTTTCTATCTTTACTTTCTTATCATCTTCCAAAGCGTAAAATTTTCCTTTATATTGAAAACTTTGAATATCGCCCCTTGAGTTAGATATTTTAAGCTTATCCCCGCCTCTCTTACCGTGATTAATCTCTCTTAATTTCTGGAATAAATCCTTCAACGCAACCATTAATTCATTCACAGAATAATAATTATTATAAAATATTTTATGTAGCGGGTTCTCTAAACAATCTGCTTTTAAAAAATGGAGCCAACTTAAACAATTTTCCGGGAAATTGAATAAGTTCTTAAATGTGCCATCTACAAAAAGCATGGGGCAAATTGCTTTTTCCTGAATATCTATCTTTACACTTTGAGCTAAAATCCCTATAAGAAAATGGATCGTACCAAGCGGGTATTTCAGGTTAAAACTGCTACGAAAATCAAATCCTCTTATATTGTTTGGCTGGATACAATTATTAAAATTATCCCAATTAGACGGTAGATTACGAACATCGAACATAAGCATATGATGCCCTACACTTCTAATGTCTTTCCTAAAGATCTCCATATCTAGAAATACACAGTCCCTTGTCTTTAGGCCCTTTTTTAATATAAGAATCTTGCCATCGTAGAAACCAACTATTTTCCATCCTAGAAAACTAGACATTAATAATCCGCATAAAAACCCATCGCAATCAGGACTTAGTATAACATTCTGATTTTTCTCAACAATCCATGGAAATCTTGATAATATTATCTTGTAATCTATTGTTTCTGACATTATTTTAAAAGGTGTTGAGTTGCAACATTTAGTGCCTTTGCAATTCTCTCTACATTAAGCAAGCTTACATTCCTTTCGCTTCTCTCAATACTGCCAATGTAAGTCCTGTGCAGTCCCGCCCTCTTAGCAAGGTCTTCTTGAGACCAACCCTTGGCCTTTCTTAGCTTTTTGACCCTATCCCCAAATTGCCTTAGTATTTTGCTTTCCATTACTTTTATTATGGCATCATTGCTACTTATTGTCTACGATACTATAAGTAGCATTCTCTATTGACATATATGATGACTATAAGTATCATATTCCTATGAGATATATTCGCTATTACGAAGACCTATTTATGGCAGGAATCGTGGTTACGGTGACACTGTTGCTCTTCTTCTTGTAAAATGAACCTACCCTTTTCGAGCGAATTGCGATTTTAGGCAAAGCAGCTCGAGCAGCGAGGGAACTTTGTGGCCTATAAGGCCCAAAGTGCGAGGACTGTCTGAGCCCTTTTTGTTAAAGCAAAAAGGGCGAGTTCGCAGCACCGAGCTGCGAGAGACCTTTGCCGGCCCTCGTTAGATTTAGGCAAAATCGCACTGAGCGAGAAAAGGGGTAGGTTCATTAGCTACCGAGCGGAAAAAGAGACAGGACCCACTAAACTATGTAGCGGCTTGAATCAGCTCTATTTTCTCCACCCTTGTCAGGCGCTTGATGCGCGCTTCCCTCTTCAAGGCATCGGGTTTGGCAGGACATTCTTCGGAATGGACAAGTTGAACCGGACGGCGGTATTTCGTGAACCTGCAGCCGTTGCCGCTATTGTGAGCTTTGATCCTGCGTTCCAGGTTATTGGTGATACCGGTGTAGAGCTTGCCGTCGCTGCATTCAATGATGTAAACGTGCCAAGGCATATGGGGAGGGATTAAAGAAGTGCTAAGTCCTGGTCCGCCTTTGGCGGCCCAGGACTTTTTTCCTGCAATCAAGAATCAGGGAAAAAAGGTCGAGATATTTAAAACTTAAAATTACCTTGGGGATTTTCTTTTTTTATTTCTTCTTTGATAACATCAATAAACTGATGGGCTGATTTTAACGCGCTCTTAACGTCAGTCATAGAGACGTGAAATTTCCATGGTTCGTAAATAAAATTGTTTCTGTTCTTCCTCATATAGTCAAACTTTTCGGTTAGAGCTTTATATTTATCGCCTAAAAAGTGCGCCGTAAAAGCAACGACTGTCTTATGCTGAAAATTTGTCGTTGGCCTATATCCTTTCATAAATACAAACGCCCTGGCGGCATGGAGCATTGCGGCGTAAGCTTTCTCATAGGCGGTCTCTTCATCTATTGAAAGCAACCTCTCTGCGACTGTCAGGCTTTTCTCCGCAGCTTTTATTACTTTTTCTATCTGGTCGGTCCCTATTTTCTCCGGCTTAATCAGCTTCTTTTCTATATATTCGCTTAAGAAACCGTTAGAGGTCACCTTCGCCCCCCTTAATAAATGTTTTCTTGCCCCTTATGACTTCTAATATAAAGGAATTCTTCTTTTTCTTCTCTTTTCTGTATTCATTTTCCGTATACCGCGTATAATTTATTTCTTTAAATAGTTTTTTTTCTACATCTTTTATCGCATGTATCAATTTATCTTCATCAATGCTATTCCCCATCAAAAATATATCTACATCGCTATCCTGTCTTTCGTCTCCTTTTGCGAAGGACCCGTATATGAAAGCGACTTTAATGCCTTTTATGCCGGATATTGCGTCTCTTACGAAACTTACCACACCCTGGGTTTTATATATAATATTCTTGATCTCCTCATAAAGAGGATTTTGTTTATTCAGGGAAAATAGCTTTATATTGCCGACTTTGCGCTCTTTAAGAATGCTCGAAGCGCTAAGTCTTTTTAGCTCCCTGTGAAGCGTTCCTACCGAGATTTTGTATAGCTTGGCCAACTGGCGGGTGTAATATTCGCTATCGGGAGATTCAACAAAAGCCTTTAGTATGGTTTGGCGGGTCTTTGAACCTATCAGATCTTTTAACATGGCGTTCTCACCTTGAGAACAATTGTACTCATTTTTAGAACAACTGTCAAATCATTTCTTCATAAATCCTTCTTTTCCTGACTCCTAGGGGTGTCGCCAGATAAAATATCCCCGACGGAGATGACCCGTCGGGGATATTTCGTAACTCATTTCATCTCAATAAGTTACAATCAAAGGGGTGGGTGACGGGATTTGAACCCGCGGCCACTTGAGCCACAGTCAAGTGCTCTGAACCAGACTGAGCTACACCCACCATTATCTATCAATTCAAATCGCTGCTTTTATTCTCCGGTTCCTGTGTTTCTCCTGATTCTATGTCCTTCAACTCTGTCTCGTCCTTGCTGAAGGCGCCTTCAACGGACTTCTTCATCTCCCTGCCGATCTCAATGGTACCGCCGACCAAGGCGCGGGATATCTCGGCTGTGCTTTTGATCGTGCCCTTCAGCGCGTTGCTCAAGAACTTAATGGGCAAAGCCAGGAGGTCTTCCGGCCCAAGCTTATTGCCTCTCCGGGCTATCTTCTCATCCACTGCCTGGCGTATGGTGTTGATGCCGAAGCCCGGCTTGTCCATAGTGGTGTTCAGGGTAAAATTCAGCTCCACCTTGCCCTTATCCATCTCGCGGAATATATCCAGCACTGCCGAGGTGATCTTCTCCGCCTTATTGAATTCTTCTCCCTCGGGGCGGGGATTAAATTTTATATCCGTCAGCTCAAGATGGCACCTGGCGGTCAGGTTGTTATTCGCCGCGCTCAGGTTGCTGGAAAAATTCAGGTACGCCTCGTTTATGCGCGCGCCCTCAACGTCAACCCATTCCGAATAATAAGGGCTCAGGTAAACCCCGTCTATGCCGTTGATATTCAGGTCTGCCTGCATATCCCTCTGGAACAGGTTCATCCATCCGGCGAAGTTGAAACTCCCCTCTTTGCCGCCGCCCTGCCAGGGCATGCGCGCGCTGATATTAAAGTTGGTGATGACCGGCTCAGGCGCGAAATAAAAATTCTCTATATCCGCGTTCACGGCGTTAAGATATATGAGCAGGCCTTCCGGCCCGGCATTCCTGTCAACAATATCAATGCTGCCGTCTTTAACGCGCAGGCGCTTTATGACAAACCCTCTGGTGGGCGTCTCATCTTCGGCAACAGCGCGCGCCTCAGAAACCGAAGGCGCTGCCGGAGGAAGCGGTATCTTGCTTACATCAATAGCCGCTGCCTCTATGCCATCGCCCGGCAGCTGCGGCTCTGAATCTATCAGCGGCTTATTGAGTTCCATCGTGAGCTTCGGCCCGCCCAGGTAGACCTCAGAGAACACCAAGTCCCCGAAGATCAACCCGATCACGCTGATGCCGACCCTGAATTCCTTTGCCTCAAACAGGTCCTCTACCTTCAAGTCGTTGAGCGTGACCGTCAAGGGAAACCTGAGCTCGCTTGAGCCGACCGAGATATCCTTGGAGGTCAGGCCCTTCAGTCCGGAGGCGACCATCGCCCTGTAATTAAGGGAAACAAAAACATATACCGCGAGGACCAAAACAGAGCAGGCGCCCAGCGCGATCAGCAGGACCTCCGGCAACAGTTTTTTCTTATTGATCATATATAAATACCCTATCGGGTTTACATCTCAGCGTCCCTGGCCTGATTCGAACAGGCGACCCTCTGCTTAGAAGGCAGATGCTCTATCCAACTGAGCTACAGGGACATTTATCCAGTCGGGGCGACAGGATTCGAACCTGTGACCTTGTGGTCCCAAACCACACGCTCTAGCCAAACTGAGCCACGCCCCGTTCTTTTCTCTATTGCATATCGGAAGAACGGTACCGCCCGCTAATATTTATTACCCGCGGTACCTATATATTTCAAGCATTCAATTATAACACGCCAAAACGCGCTTTTCAACCTCAACCTGCGGCAGCAAGGCGCGGACCAGAAAAAAGATAAATGTTGAACGCCGCCCAGGTCAAGAATACGCAAAGGATATGAATATATAACAATACCGGGTAGGCCGTGGCAAACCTGAACACAACCCTGTGACGCCCCTCAGGCACCTCTATTGCCTGAAAGGTATAATTGGCCCTATGGACGCGCGTCTTTTCTCCGTCTATAAATGCCTGCCAGCCGGGGTGAAAACTCTCCAGCCGCACAAGTAACCCGGGCGCGGGCGCCTTGACCAGGACCTCCAGCTCATTGGGTTTATTGGTTTGTATATAGTCAACCGCCCCTTGCCCCGCGGCCCCATTATCGCCCATATTGTAAAATTCCTCCGAAAGCAAAGCGCCTCTGTCTTGAGTAAAATAGATCAGCGGCCCGCCCACGCCCAATGCCAGCTCATAGCCGTTTTCCGGCAGAAAGCGATTAAGTATATCGTTAAGACGCTTATCCCTGAAGAGCGTGAAATTGAGAAAGGGATTTTTTAATGCCGCCTTCTTGTAAATTAAAGGCGAGATATCCGGAGGCAATGGGTAGGCCTGAGAAGGATAAAGAGACCTTTCCCGGGGATAAACTATATTCGCCGGAGTGACCCGCAACGCCTGCGAGGCGTTGCTCTTGTTATGGCGGACATAAAATAAACTTAAATCCGTTAATAAAACAATGACTGCCAGCCAGAAGAACAGCTGTTTTCTGCCGTTATCCCGCAGTAATTCCTTGAGCCCGAAACCCGACAGGCATATCAGGAAAAAGGCGGCAAATTGGGCCAGCCCGAAAGAATGCCTGATCATATTAAATCCCGGGACATATTTTATCAACAGGCGGTATCCCCAGAAATCATTGCCGCTGCCCAGGAATATGAGCAAGGCAGCGCTAGCGAGGATAGCCCAGGCGCGTCTGTTGCGCCGCCCGAATATAGCCAGCGGCATAAGCAAAAGCGGCACAATGCCGAAATAAAAGGCGTGGTGTATATTCGCGTCGGAAGGAAGATCCTGCTTAAGCAATATCCGATAATCGGACAGCGACGCTTTAACGCCGGGCTGGTAGCCGCTGCGGCCGGGCTCAAGCGCGGCTCCGGCCAGGGCGCCGCCGCGGCTGGGAGACACGTAATTCCGCATCTCCCCGGCCAGGAACATGGCAGGCGATGCCGCCAGCAAAGCGACTGCCAGAGCTAAAAGCATAAATCTATATCCTGAGCCCAATAAACGCAGCGCCGCGGGCAGCAACCTGAAATTAAACGCGAGAAAGAAAAAGACGCAGATGCCGGCCGCCAAAAAGACATAGTGAGGCAGGTAATGATTCAGGGCTATCCCCGAGAAGGCAACGGCGAGAACAAAGCCGTAAATATCTTTTCTCTTAACGGATAAGGCGAGGCAGAAAAGTATATAGGGCAGGTAATACATCGTGGCCAACCCCATGGGCTGGCCCAGGTTTACGATGAACATCCCGCCGAGCATCAAGGCGATGAAAGAGAACAGCGCTGCCTTGAAATTGTCGTATAAGGCCAGAAAGAACAGCAGGCCGCCGACGCAGAAATTGACGAACAAAAACAACCAGAACATATTGAACAGGGCGTGGGCGTTGATGCCGGTAAATTTATTTATCCAGCAAAATAATACCCAGGGCGCCCAGAGAAAATAATTGGAGAACAGATACAGCGGCTCTCCCGCGTTCATATAGGGATTCCAGCCGACCGCGGCGCCGCTGTCCAGCCATTGCTTAAAGATCATCAGAAGGTATTCGTAGGTGAAACGCGTGTCGTGGTAAAACACCTGCCTGCCGCCGAGCAAGTCCTTATTCAGGATAAAGAAATAGATCACGACGCAGGCGATAATGCCGGTTTCCTTCCAGCTGCGCCTGAACAGATAGAACGGCAGCAGGCATACCCCCAGAATAAAAGCCGGATAAAATAATGCCGCGAAACTATGCATGGCGCCTTAATATCTTCCGATCAGTTCCTTGAATTGTAACTTGCATTGATTGAGGAGCTGCCTGATTGAAAGGCCCAGTAGAAGGTTGTGGTCATTATTGGTAAAATACATGCAGCTGGAGCAGCGCTTCGCGTCTCTTACGTGCTCTATCGCCCTCTTCAGCCCCACTTCCTTTATGTTGAGGGGCTTGAATTCATCCATAAGCGCGAAACAGGGATAGACGCGGCCGTCCGCGTCTATTATGAATTTGCTTTTGCCGTAAAAACAGTCAATGGGCTTAAAGCGCGCGGGTATCTCCTCCGGCCTGAGATGCGGCTTGATGTAGGGATAAGGCCAGTTTAAGGCGTTCTCAAGCACGCGGTAAGAAGTAAAAATGGGATAGCCCTTTTTCTTCCAGTGTATGATCTGCCGGATCGCGTCTTTTGTCTCCTCATCGCTCAACATAAGCTCCTGAAATTCCCGGGTCACCCCGCCGCATTGATAGAGGATGCTGAAATACTGGAAGAACCCTATTTCCCTTGCCAGCTTGGCAAGGTATTCAATATCGTCCTTTGTGTATTTGGTGATGGTGGCGTGGATACGCAGGCGGAACCCTTCTCTCTTGGCCAGTTTTATCGCCTCAAGCGTGGGCTTGAATGTGCCCGCGCCCCGGTTGGCCTCATGCCCCTCCTGCCTGCCGTCAAAACTGATGCACAAGCTGTCCACTTTTCTTATCAGGCCGATCTTCTGTTTAAGCAGCAGGCCGTTGGTCACAAGGTGGATATACATCCCCTTTTTCTTTATGTAGTCAACGATCTCGCCGATGTCGTCCCTTAACAGCGTCTCGCCTCCGTGCACCGTCAGCACGCGCGTGCCCAAAGCGTGCAGCTCATCAACGATGCTGATTATCTGCGCGGTGTTGAAATCACTGCCGGCCTTTCTCGCGCAGTATTGGCCGAAGCAATACCTGCATTTCAGGTTGCATTCATTATTTACGACCAGGATCACTATAAGCGGGTCGCTCCTTCCCAGGAGCTTATTGCGGAGCGCGCGGTAGGGATAATTGAACCTGCAGCGTATGGAATCTATGGCGGATATGGACATTGAGATATATTATATCACACTGATTGATATGTAGGAAAAATAGTATATAATAGTCCCATGGCCAAAAAGAAACGCGTCCTTATTTATCTTGCCGCTTTTATACTGCTGGTTGTCGGCTCGCTTTTCTACCTGAATAAATTCTATCTGCCGGTCAAGCTCAGGGCACTTCTCATATCCGGCATTGAAGACGCCACTACCCTGTCCGCGCGCGTGGGCTCCCTGGAATACAACATCATCCGCGGCTTTGTGATAAAGAACATAGGGCTCTCTGAAAAGGGCGCCAACGAAGAGGTATTTTCCTGCGAGGACATCTCTTTCAACTTATTGGTCCTGCCTATTTTCAAACAGAAGAAGATCATAATCCCCTCCATTAAGATCAACAAGCCGCGGCTGAGCGCGGCCATTGACCAGGCCGGACAGCTGAATATTACGCGGTTCCTCAAGCCGGCAAAAACGGATAAGCCCGCGTTTTCCCTGATGATCGGCGGCATTAACATAGCGGACGGCGAGGTTGTGTTCCGGGATAAGCGGTTTGACCCTGAATACAAAAAAGAGATCAACGAGATAAACCTTAAGGCGTCGCTTGATCTGCCGGCTAAAATAGACCTGCGGCTGTCGGCGGCAATGGCGCGGGGACAGGTAACAAGTAAGCTGAATTTAAAAGGGCAGTTCCTTATCGCCAAAAAACAGGGTAACGCCGATATCACGCTCAGCGACCTGCCGCTTTCTGAGATCAAAGAATACTTCCGCATAATCCCCGCCGAGATATCCGGCGTATCGCCGCTGATAAAGGCGTCGCTGAAATTCTCTCAGGATAAGCTTAATATAACGGCGGAGATCCCGCTTAAGGACGCGCGCGTAAAATACAACGAGATCGAAGTTACGGCAAACTGGCTGCTCAAGCCCGATATCTCCCTGCCGCTAAAAGGCGGGGCAACATCGTACAAGGGCAGCATCGCGCTGGAAGATACCAGGGTATCCGGCATACCGCGGATAGGCGAGATCCAGAGCATCAAAGGCGCGCTTACCTTTGACCGGAACCTTGTTGCATATGAAAACATCGTTCTGCGGGTAAAGGAGATCCCCTTCTTAATAAACGGCAAAGCAAAACTGGGCTTTCCTCCCTATATTGAATTGACTGCCTCGGCAGACACCGACGCGGGCACGCTGCTTAAGGCGCTGAAAGATGCTGCCGGAGAGATACCGCTTGATGTGACCGGCAAGATCGCGTTTTCCGCGAATGTGAGCGGAGCGCTAAGCGGAGATATGCCGCTTAAATACGACGGCCGGCTGGCCATCTCT
This sequence comes from Candidatus Omnitrophota bacterium, assembly GCA_028707125.1. Taxonomy (NCBI): domain Bacteria; kingdom Pseudomonadati; phylum Candidatus Omnitrophota; species Candidatus Omnitrophota bacterium. The sequence goes on along the minus strand of JAQTUX010000001.1, from coordinate 519,690 downwards.
GAGGCGGAATGCGGTTTAAAGGCGCTGCCCGAACCGCTGAAGAACGTGAACGCGGTGGTGGAATTTTCCAAAGATACATTGAGTTGGAAACAGGCGGGTTTTACCTATGAGGAGATGCGGTTTACTTCCGAAGGCGCGCTGACTGACTTTGCCAGGCCGCTCATTGATTTTACCTTAAATAATAATGAGTTGGCGATAAAGAGCAAGCTGGAGATCATCGGCAAACAGATCACGGTCAACTCCTTTAACGCGAGCTACTTTGATTCAATTCTCAACGCGAGCGGCGTGATCACGACCGCCGACACAAGCAGCCCGTTTTTGGACATGGGCCTGGCCGCGGAGATCAACCTGGAGAACCTCGGCTCTGCCCCGCTTCCCCAACAGGTAAAAGACGCGATCGGCCGGATAAAACCCGTGGGCCTGCTTAAAATTGAAGGCACGCTGAAAGGACAGGCGGCTGACTATAAAAACTGGCAGGTGGACGCCGGGATCAGTTCACCCCGAATATCATTATACGGGGTTTCATTAAATACCTTATCTTCAAACATCAGCCAAAGCAACCGCCTGTTAAAGGTCAACGCTAATTCCTCGCTGTACGCCGGCGCGCTTAACCTGGAAGGCGCGGTAAATTTTGCCGCGGAAACGCCTGTGCACAGCCTGAACGCGGGCATAACCAGGGCGGATATCTCGCTTCTGGAAAATGATTTTCCCAAACTCAAAGGCAAGGACTACGCGGGAACGCTCAACGCCTCGCTCAGTTTAAACGGCAGGGGCGCTGATATGGCTCAACTGCAGGGAGACGGCATCGTATCAATAATAGAAGGCAAGATATGGGAGCTGAACCTGCTCAAAGGGCTGGGAAACTTCATATTTGTCCCCGCGTTCCAGAATATCGTCTTCAGCGAAGGGGGCGCTTCTTTTATACTGCGGGACGGCTTTGTCCGCACCGAAGACCTGGCGCTATCCAGCGACTCACTTCATCTGCAGGGAAAGGGCTCCATAGGATTTGACAGCAGCCTTGACTTCACCCTTGAGGCGATAATGAGCGAGGGCCTGCTCAAGGAAACCGGCGACATACGCAAGATCACCACCGCCATATTCGGCGGCCCGGGCATAACCATCAAGATAAGCGGCACGGTCAAAGAGCCGAAATACAGCTTGAAGTCCGCGGTTATGGACCCCATTAAAAATATCAAGAATATTACCGACCTGATCTTCGGCAAATAGACGCCGCGATAAGCGCCCTTGCCTTCTTTAGCGCGCGGAAACGGTGGCTCATTTTGTGTTTGACGAGAGGGCCTAATTGCGCGAAGGTCTTTTTGAACCTGGGGATAAGAAACAGCGGGTCATAGCCGAAGCCGTAACTGCCCCTCGGCGTAAATCCGATCAATCCGGAACAGCTTCCTTCAACCACTCCTATAAGCCCTTTGGCGCCGGCAAGGGCAACGCTCGAGCGGTATCTGGCCTTCCTTTTAGAGAGCGGCACGCCTTCAAGGAGTTTAAGCAGTTTTAAATTATTCTGGTTGTCGCTTTTGTTCTTGCCGGAAAACCTTGAGGAGCGCACGCCGGGCTGATTGCCTAATGCCTCAACCTCAAGCCCGGAATCCTCTCCCAGCGTCAGCTTCCCCGTAAAACGGGCGATCTTGACCGCCTTCTTTACCGCGTTGGCTTTGAATGTCCTGCCGTTCTCAATTATGCGCGGTGCCGCGGGGTAGTCCGACAGGGAGGTAATCTTCAGATCAAGATCCTTAAGCAGTTCCCTGATCTCTTCCAACTTCTTTTTATTTTTAGTGGCGGCTACGAGTTCCGCGCCTTCAGGATCACAACACATCCTTAAGTAATTCCCTTTGGGCGCCTATAAGCTCTTCAATGCCTGACTGCGCCAGCTTCAGCATCTTATCCATCTGCTGCCTGTTGAATGTCTCGCGCTCTGATGTGCCCTGTATCTCTATGAATTCTCCCTTTCCGTTCATCACCACGTTCATATCAACGTCCGCCCTGGAGTCCTCTTCGTAAGTCAGGTCCAGGATAACATGCTCTTCAAGCATGCCCACGCTTATTGCCGCGACAAAGCCGGTTACGGGCAGTTTGTTAAAAGCGCCCTGCTTCTTCAGCCAATTGAGGGCATCAACAAGGGCGACGTAGCTTCCGGTGATAGAGGCGGTGCGCGTGCCTCCGTCCGCCTGTATAACGTCGCAGTCGATCCAGATCGTCCTCTCGCCCATCTCATCCATATCAACCGCCGACCTTAAGGAGCGGCCGACAAGCCGTTTTATCTCATGGGTCCTGCCTGAATTCTTGTCCCTTGATACCCGCGTCTTGCAGGAGCGCGGCAGCATGCCGTATTCGGCGGTAACCCAGCCCACCCCTCTGCCCCGTAAAAATTGCGGCACTGCCTCTTCTACTGTCGCCGTGCAGATGACCCTGGTCTGCCCGATCTCTATCAGGCAGGAGCCCTCCGCGTATTTATTGAAATTCCGTGTTATCTTCACCTTTCGTATTTTATCGTTGGCCCTTCCGTCAGCTCTTACCATCCTTTTACGCTCCTTCCTCCGGGGTCAACCGCCACTATCGCGGGAAAATCCTTCAGCCGAAGGCAGCGCACTGCCTCAGGCCCCAATTCCTCAAATGCCGTTAAAGCGGAAGCTGTTACGCGCCTGCTTAAAAACGCTCCGGCGCCGCCTATTGCCGTGAAATACACCGCTTTATATTTTTTGATCGCGCCGATCACTTCTTTGGAACGCCTGCCCTTGCCGATCATGGCCTTAAGCCCTGCCTTCAGTAAGGCGGGCGTGAACGCGTCCATGCGCGAACTTGTGGTCGGACCGCAAGAACCTATGATCTTTCCCGGCTTAGCCGGCGTAGGCCCGCAATAATACAAAGCCGCCCCCCTTATCTCAAACGGCAGGCGCCTGCCTGACTTAAGCAGCTTGACCAGCCGCTTGTGCGCCTGGTCGCGGGCAGTGTATACGATACCGTTTAAAAACACGGCGTCTCCGGCTTTGAGGCCGGACAGATCTACGTCGCTTAATGGCAAAAATATTCTCTTCATCTTATTATTGCTGAGGCAGAGCGCAGGGCATGGCAGCAAATATTCACGGCAACCGCGAGGCCGGAGATGTGGGTAGGAAATTCTTCTATCGCCGCCGCCAGGCAGGTGCTGCTGCCTCCCAGGCCTGCCGCCCCTATTCCCAGTTTGTTGATGCGCTTCAATAGGTCTTTCTCAATGCCGGCGATAAGGTAGCTGCTGTGCCTCTTGTCCAGAGGGCGAAGCAGCGCCTTTTTTGCCAGGAGACAGGCGTAATCCGCGGTCCCGCCTATTCCGATACCGACTATGTAAGGAGGGCAGGCATCAGGCCCCGCGTCTTTTACCCTGTCCACTATGTATTCTTCTATCTCCTCAATGCCGGCTGTGGGTTTGAACATCCTTAAACTGCTCTTATTCTCCGAACCAAACCCCTTAGGCAAGACCGTGATCTTAAGCGACGCGCCGTTTACGTAATCAAAATGTATTACCGCCGGAGAAGGACGCGCGGGCGCCTTTCTCGTCAAGGGATCGGCTATTATTGAACCGCGCAGGAAACCTTGCCTGTATCCCTTTTCCACACCCCTAATTATGGCATTCTTTATATTGCCGCTTAACGCCGCCCTGCTGCCTGTCTCTACGAATACGACCGGCATCCCGGTATCCTGGCATAAGGCGATGCCCTCCCCGCGCGCGATAGAGGCGTTTTCTATCAGGACGCGGAGCGCGTACTTTGCCCCCTTATTTTTCTCCCGCCTCAATGCCGCCTTCAACGCCCTCAATACGTCCGGCCTTAAACGCGTGTTTGCCTTGACGCACAGGCCCGCGACTGTGTTGATAATTTTATTTTCTGTGATCATGCCTTCTTTCCGTAACTCCTGCGCACTATCGTGGTGATGCCGCCGCGCGGATTAAACACCCCTTCTATCTCTGCCCAGCGCGGCTTTACCGCCCTGATAAAATCATCCAGCATCCTGTTAATGACATGTTCATGAAATATCCCCACATTGCGAAAAGAATATACGTAATATTTGAATGACTTCAACTCTACGCAGTATTTGACCGGCGAATACCTGATGGTTATGGCGGCAAAATCAGGCAGGCCGGTCTTGGGGCAGATGCAGGTGAATTCCGGCTCTTTTATCTCTATCTCGTATTTCCTGTCGGGATACTGGTTCTCCCAGGCCTCTATGGTAGGCGTCTTCATTTTTCTTACGCCTCTCTGCAGGTTTTCGTAGGATGATTTCATTACCTGACCCCCAGCAGTTTGTGCGCCTGTATCCCGCTTGTTACGTTGGATAGGCGGCTGGCAGCGATCTCCCTGTATCTCGATATCTTGTCCTCTAAGCCCGCCTCGTAGAAATTCTCCTGAAGCACAAGCGGTATGTCCCTGTCTATCTCCGCGATGATATCTACCGCCTTGTTCAGGTCCTGCCCCTCTGTATCGCGGCAGATAACCGCTTTGACGTAGGCGTTTTTTTTCCGCGCTATTTCAAGAAACCTGCTGTGCTCCTGCCACACCGGCCGGCAGCCGGTAGAAGACGGCAGCTTAAAATCCATTGAGACAATATCTATATCGTCGATCATTCCGCGCAGCTCCTCGTATAATATGCCGTTTGTTTCCAGAAAAATATTATGGCCCAGCGGCTTGAGATGCTTCAAGAGTTCCTTCAGGAAAGGCGTCTGTTCAAGCGGCTCGCCTCCGGTAAGCGATACGCTGTGAAACCTGCCTTCAAAGCCGGACACTTCAACAGCCAGAGCAGAGGCGGAAAATTCCTTAAAAGAAGCCGGCGCTGTATCGCAAAAGCGGCAGTTAAGGCCACAGCCGAAAAAACGCACAAATATCTGCCGCTTGCCCTGATACAGCCCCTCTCCCTGAATGCTCTCAAAAATCTCCGCTATTTTCGCGATCATCTCAATAATGGATCCTTGGCCCCTGCCTCTCTGAAACCCTTTGCCCGCAAGCGGCAGCTGTCGCATTTCCCGCAGGGACCGGCCTTGCCGATGTAACAGGAAGAAGTAAACTCATAAGGCACGCCCAGCCGCGTCCCGATCTTTATGATCTCGGCCTTGCTTTTATTTATTAAAGGCGCGATTATCTTTAAGGGCTTGCCTTCAACCCCTTTTTTTGTCCCGGCCCTGAATACCCGCTCAAGCGCCCTGAAAAAACTCTTCCTGCAATCCGGGTAACCGGAAAAATCTATCTCGTTGGCGCCGATGAATACCGCATCCGCGCCGGATGCCTCCGCGTATGAGGCGGCGAAACTCAAAAAGATCAGGTTTCTGGAAGGGACGTATGTGGCGGGGATCCCCGGGCAAACCCCTGTTTTCCTTATCCGTATTTTCCTATCCAGCAGAGCCGAGCCCTTCCAGGGCATGCTGATCTTCATTATTGTATATGGGCATTTAGCGAGGCGGCAGATCTTCTTCGCGGATCCGATCTCGCGCCTGTGCCTCTGGCCGTAATCAAAGATCAGCGCTTGAGGGCTAAAACCCCTTGCCCCGGCTATAAAAAGAGTTGTGGCAGAATCAAGCCCGCCCGAAAGCAGGACTATCGCCTTCTTCATGGAGAATAGATCGCAGAGGCGTTCTCGCTCTCCCAGACCCGCGCCTGTTTCAGCAGGACGCCTTTACGCCGCAGGCGCGCGAAAAGCTCTTCATAAATATACCTGGCTATGTTCTCTGAGCTGGGGTTATGCTTCCTGAAATAGGGGATCCTGTTGAGGTATTTATGGTCGAGCCCGTCGAGGGTATCCTTAAGTATCTTCTTCAGCGACCTGAAGTCAATGGCCAGGCCCACGTTATCCAGTTTATCGGCGGCAACACGGATCTCAACCTTCCAGTTGTGGCCGTGCAGGTCCTCGCACCTGCCGCGATATCCCTTGAGGTTGTGCGCCGAACTGAAGCTGTCTTCAATCCTTAATTCAAACGGCATTACTATACCCTCACCATTTCCACATTATTGATCTTCCTGCCCAGAAATGTCTCTGCCAGTCCGCTGAACCATTCCGGGTTATCGCTCACGAAAAAATTATGCCTGCCGCCCCGGCCTTTATTTAACAGGCCGTCCTGGATCAATATCTTTTTAACTTCTATGGCGACTTGTTTGGCGGAATCTATCAAAGTGACTTCCCTGCCCAGCACTTCCTTAATGATGCCTTTAAGCAAGGGATAATGCGTGCAGCCCAGTATGACCGTGTCTACGCGGGCATCCTTCAAGGGCTTAAGATACGCGCGGGCCACACTAAGCACAACTTCGCCGGAAAGCCAGCCCTCTTCCACAAAAGGGACAAATAAAGGGCAGGCAACAGCGGTCACCTTGACTTGAGGGTCAAGCTGCTTTATTTCATATTCGTATGACCTGCTCCTTATGGTGCCGCGCGTGCCGATGACGCCGACGCGTTTATTCTGCGTGGCGTAAACCGCCTCTCTCACTCCCGGAGATATGACGCCTACCACCGGCACCTTAAAATGCGCCTTGATCACCGGCAGCGCTACGCTGGAGGCGGTATTACAGGCAACGCAGATAAGCTTTACGTCGTGTTTAAGCAAAAACAGCGTGTTCTCAACGGAAAACCTTATTACCGTTTCTTTGGATTTTATGCCGTAAGGCACGCGGGCGGTGTCGCCGAAATAGACAATGTCCTCGCAGGGAAGCTGATGGATCAATTCCCTGGCTACGGTAAGCCCGCCTACCCCTGAATCAAATACCCCGATCGCCTGCCTCAAGCCTACGCCCCTCCCCGGTAATATCCCGAATCAGCATAATTCATTATGCCGCCGGCAATGCTGTCGGCGATCTGCTGCCTGTAATATCCGTTCCTGAGCAAACGCTCCTCTTTACTATTGGAGAGGAAACCCACCTCAACCAGCACCGCCGGCATGCGCGCGCCCTTCAGGACAAAAAACTTCGCGCCCTTTACGCCCAGTATCTTAAGCCCCATATACTTGTTCGCTTCCCTGGTTATGCTCTTTGCCAGGCCTATTGAATCAGAGCGGTTCTGGGTAAAATAGAGGTCCCAGAGCGTGGCCCTGAGCGACTCCGACGGGACAGCTATGTCGCCGTCCATGGGAGAAGAGGCGGTATTCATGGCAGTGGTATAAGCCCGGTTAGAATCGTCCACCGTAGAGGTAAGATAATACACTTCAAAACCGTTGACATACTTTGAACGGTTGGCGTTACTGTGAATGCTTATGAACAGGTCCGCGCCCGACCTGTTGGCGATACGGGAGCGCTCGCCCAGTGTAATAAAGATATCACTTGCCCTTGTCAATATGACTTCAAAGCCTTCGGACTCAAGGCGCTTTTTCAAGCGCTTTACGATATCAAAGTTCACGTCTTTCTCCCTTAACCCCCCTCTTCCTATCGCCCCGGGGTCCTTGCCGCCGTGGCCGGCATCCAGCACTATCCTTTTGATCCTCCTTGCCCTGGCCGGGGCAGCAGGCCCCTCAAACAGCGAGCTGAACAGGGAAGTCCTCAGGCCCTGCGGTATGACCACGATGCCCCTGTAGGCCCGCACAGGCATTTCAATGCGCCGGGGAGAACCGTCTATCTGGATCCAGCTGCTGCCCACCGCCATTTTAACTGTATGGTTGTTTTTATAAAGGGAGATCTGGCGCGTGAGCGTATCATATTCCCACTTTACGCCCATCTTCTCGCATACGGATATGAGCGGAAGATAGGATGTGCCGTTAAGGGAATAACGCGGCATACCTTCAATGCGTGAAGGGACAGTGGCGCAGCCGGTCAACAAATAACTGCCCGCAAGCAACAGGCAGCAGTAAAGGAATACGCGATTTCTAAAGATATTATGCATTAAGCTTTCTTGTTAGGCACTACACTCGTTTAAGATACTTAACTCGCTGCGCTGCTTGTCGCAGCGCTACGCTCGTTAAGTATCCACCAACTTTTTCCTTGTCGGAAAAAGTTGGTGGAGGTGGCGGGACACTTATCTATTTGTTTTCCAAATAGCGTGGACTATCTCTTCATCCGCCTAAATCCCTGACGGAGCCTGGCATATTATAAGAGGCATATATTTACCGCTGGTTAAGCCTTCTGATCTCGGCAACCAACTGCATCTTTTTTTGCAGCAACGCAGGAGTATATCTTCCGTTACGATGCGTGACAGACTTATACTTCTGCAGTATCAATTCTGCCTGTGGTTTCTTTACGATCAGGTATTCGCCTATTTCGCCGAGAAAACGTAAAGCCCTATCCTGTCTTATGTTTAAGACATAGGAATCATTGTGATGCGGCAATCTTTTCTTCTTCGAACAAATATTGCCGCCCACCAGAGACTTAATCCACTTCAGAAGCCCCAAATTATTATTAGCAATCCCAACAAAAGGGATATGCGTCTCATTTTTATGGTGCTTCATCAAGGTTACAGTCCCTTCGCCATCAACGATTCCCGCGATATACGCTTTCTCGACTTCTTCCAACGGTATCGCCTCCTATCGCCTCTTAAAAGAGGCAGTCTCTGCAGGGCTCATCACCCCTCAGGGTTGCCCTCGTCTCTACGTTAGGGTTTCCCTGATGTAAGCCAGATTTTTCATCCCGAATTGCTTCGGGAGTCGACCTTTACCGATCGAACCCGCGTCCCCAAGCAGCCCGATAAAAGCCGCTACATGCTTAGTTTATCTTTTATGCTTACTTTCCGCCGCTTCGATAAACAGAATCGCCGGAACAGCAGCCTTTTAAGATCTCGCCCCAACTACAAAGGCAAACTATTGGAGCCAGTCTGTAACCGCTCTATCCCAGCCCCCAGACAGGGCTAAGTAGAGGCTCGTTCGTTAATTAACGAACGAGGCTTAGCGCGAACTGAGGCGCAACAAAAGTGGAAGGAACCACTTCCATTGTGCTCATCAGCCCGTTAAACGTCAACTGTTCGTTAGCGTTTATATGTGCAAGGATTGTTAACGCGGCCTACCCTGCGTCCGCGGCATGCTGCTCTTACCCGGCTCGTCTCAGGTCGAGACCAGATCACCCCCTCCTTTCCTTACCCAATTCTAACATATTATCGCCTCGCGCGCAAAGTGCGTTTGATCGCCAGGCCAACCTCCCTTTCCTTTATTGCCTGGCGCTTATCAAACATCCTCTTGCCTTTGCATACGGCAAGCTCTATCTTGGCAAAGCCCCTGTCTGAAAAATATAATCTAAGCGGTATAAGCGTGCAGCCCTTTTGCGAGGCCTGCTGCATCAACTTCGTTATCTGCGCCTTCTTAAGCAAAAGCCTCCTCGGCCTCAAAGGGTCCACGTTCATATAAGAGGCCTCCACATAAGGCGCTATGTACATATTATAAAGAACGGCTTCCCCGCCCTCGATCCTGGCATAGCCGTCGTTGAGGTCGGCGTTGGCCGCCCTCACGGATTTTACCTCGGAGCCCTTCAGCTCGATACCCGCCTCAAGCGTCTCGACGACAAAATAGTCCCTTAATGCCTTTTTGTTCGTGGCTATGACCTTACCCATAGGGGAGATTATTTTACCACACTAAGCATAAAATACAAACTCAAAAAAAGCGGCACGGTCAGGACGCTTAATATGTGGCCGAAGAAGATGCCCTGGCTGACGAATATATCCTCTTTTTTATAATGCCTGAGTATTACCGACGAGGATACGGCCGGAGGCATAGCCGCCTCAAGCAGGATCAACAAGCCCAACAAGCGGGGAAGATTGAGATTTACCACGAGTATCAGGGCGATAAACGGCAGGATAACCAGCTTTCCCAGGGAGGCCAGCGATATGAGCTTGGGGTTTAAGTCCTTCGGTCTCACCCGCGCCAGATTACCTCCAATCATAAACAGCGCCAGCGGCGAGGTGCAGTCGCCTAACATCTTAAACGGCTGGATCAGCGGGCCGGGAAGATACCTGTTTAAACCCAGCAGCACCGCCAGAAGGCCTGAGAGCGCCGCAATAACCGGAGGGCTGAACAGACTGCCCAGCTCAAAACTCCTTAAGCTCCGGCCGGTGAGAAAGCTGACGCCGAACGACCACACAAGCAGATTAAAACCCAGAAGAAACAAAAACAGAAGTATCAGCATGTTTTCTTTGTCCGCGCCGGAAAAATATGAGGAGATAAACATGATCATAAGGTATCCGGCGTTCTGAAACCCTATCAGCGCCATATACTGCCTTCTCTCCTGCCCCGCCTTAAAAAACGGAGAGAAAGGCAGAGAGACAAAAAAACCGCATACGCTGACTGCCACGCCTATCAAAGGCAGGAGCCACCAAAGATTAAACGCGGAAAAACTGAAATTACGCAGTATGCTGGTAAATATGAGCAGCGGCAGGGTCACTTCTATTGTCAACTTGCTGATGAAATTAAGCCCGTTATCATCCACAAGCCGGCGCTTAAAGCAGATATATCCCAGGAAGCCCAGCACAAATACCTGAAAACACGCCGCAAACACGCTATTGAACGAGGCGATAAACATGGCCTAATTATACCAACCGGACAGGGAACTTACAATTCATTTTGTTTTGACATTACGGACAAAAGGGGTAAAATATGCGGGATAGTTCAGGAAGAAAACGCGGAAGTGGTGGAATGGCAGACACGCAACGTTCAGGGCGTTGTGGGGGTAACCCTGTGAGAGTTCAAATCTCTCCTTCCGCACTATTTTCGGGTTCTCCCGCTGCTATATAGTAACTCGGCGGGATCCCGACCTATGTGACACGATGGTCGGGAAACTCCCTCCTCACTGCTTCTGAGGAATGCCCAAAAGGCCGTTTGTCAATTAACCTACTCGATTCAATCCTACTACAACCATACAAATCAATCAAGAGAATAGTCCCCGCGGGCTAGGCCGCTCGCTTCTTGCTAATGCAATGCGTGTTCGGCTCGGCTTGGGGCAGGCCTTCGCTTGGCGCTCGCTAGGCCGCTCGCTTCTTACTAATGCTATGCGTGTTCAGCTCGGTTTGCGGCTGGGGCTGGGTGGGGGCAGCCCCAGCCGCAGTGTCCTCGCTTAACCTTCTAAAAAACTATCCAGGCTCGTCCACCATGCCGCAATGAACAAATAAAAAAGCTCGGCGGTGCGGCATGCCGAGCTTCTTGGTGGAAAACTTAGTATTCTCCTTACCAGAACTAATACTAACTATACTTGCGTCTTGAAATTAAAAGAGTTACAATGAAAACGAAAGTTCACAAACTACCTTTTAGATGACTAAAGAGCAATTATTAAAAGAAGCGCAAGCAGAACAAGAATTGGCACAAAAAGATGAAATTTCTTTCCTAGAGAGAATTCCTCATTTTTTCAAGGCCCATGAATTATATATAACTGCTGGAGATAAAAAAAGCGGATTTCAAATGCTTGGCATGTATTACTTATCAAAAGTTGCTGCCGATGCCCCAGAAAATAAAAAAGAAAATTTTGCTAAATGCTTAGAGGCTTTCAAGGAAAGTGGTGACAAGAACTTTTATCGTGCAATGAAGGCAGCTTATTTAGCTTATTTAGCAGGAGAAGAAAAAAATAAGCACAAAAAAGCTAAGCTTTATGAACAAGAAGCATATGAATTATCTAAAGTAAAATCGCTTAGTCCAGAAGAAATTGCTAAAAATGGTGATTATTATCTGCAAGCACAGAAAGATATTCATATTGCAAAGGCAAAACGGTGCGAGGCGTTAGTACAGATTACTACAGAAGCTAAGAAACATGATACAAAAAAGATGGGTGAATTATTTAAGGAGTGTGCAGAAGAATATAGTAAGGCAGGAGACGAGAAAAAGTTCAATTTGTACATGAGTTTTCATTACCTGTATTCTTCTTTATATTATTATAGCTCTTTTTCTCCCGAATGTCTTCCAGCGCTTAAAAAAGCTTGTGAACATGCCGAGAAAGCAGATAATCCTGAATGTTTAGCGAAGGTTAAATCTGCTTATCTGAGGGCCGCCTCGTATTTTCAGAATGATTTCAATAAACGAATTCAATATTTAGAAGAAGCATGTGGAGAAACCGAAAAGACTGCTGATAAATTCTTGCTTTATGAACTCAAGGGAACAATTGAAGAACTAAAAGCAAGACATTCAGGTGACCCAAAAGAAAAATCAGCCCTTTTTCTTAAGGCAGCAGAATTATTCAAAAAAGAACCGACAGCCATTGAAAAATCTCAAATTTGCGAAGCTCTATCAAAGTTAATACTTGCAAATGCTCAAAACGTTTCTTTTAAAGAAAGAATTATTCTTTATAAGGATGCACTTCGTATATTGAAATCAACTAAAGCAAAGAGGCTCTATTATAAGTCTTTGGGGGAGTTGTTTTTGGTACAAGCTATTAGTTATGGTTTAGTAAGTAACAATAGTAAAAGACTAGTTTACCTTCAATTTAGAGCTTCTAAAGCTTTTCAAGCCGGCGGGTATTTCTTAGAAGGCAACTTATACTCAGGTTTAGCTTTCTTGGCTATTTCATCCCACTTGTCCTTTCCAAAAAATATCGAAGCTATAGGAATAGCAGCAAATAATTTATTGCTTACAAGCCATATTGAAGTTTATGATCTTGCGTGTCACAAATTGTATCAAATTCTTATCGAAAATGAATCCGATGAATCTAAGAAAGATATTTATCGAAGAAAATCTCTACTTCATTTAGCCGCGTATATAAAAATTGAAGCTAAGAAGTCTCAAGCAAGAATGTGTCTAGAGTTTCTCCCCTTTGATGCGAAATTACTTAATAATCTTTTTGAAGCGGAATATTATAAATTATTAGGAGATCTGCCAGAAAATGCTGCAAAAAAACAAGAATTAGATCAAAGGGCCTTATCTATATTTGATGACATTATAGCTAAGGGAAATGCAAATACAAAAGAAATGGCTTATAGAGGAAAAGGTTGGTTATTGAGAGACAGGGGTCAATTTGATCTATCAGTAGAAGTTTTTAGACAAGCAGTTAAAGAATTACCAAAATTGTCAAGTCTTCAAAAAGAGATGCAAATCGCAGAAAAATTGCTTCAAGAAGATTATAGAAAATTGAAGAGTAATCAAGAGATTAAGGAACTACGTCTTGATTATCAGAATCAGCTACTAGCGCAAAGATCACCCTTAGATAAGAATAATGTAGATGAAGAAGCGCCAATAGAAGATTTCGAAACACTTGTTTTTAAGTCTTTGCTTAACGTGGGCAATCGTCTTGAAGAAATAAGAGGCACTTGCAGAAGTCAGGGTGAAGAACATTTAAGAGATATTATGTTAGTGCAATTACAAAATATTCCCCAAATTGGCGAAGCTGCAACTCGAGAAAGCAAGCACGGAGAAGGAAAAACAGATATTCATATTGCGATTGATAAGGAAAAGGCTATTAGTGAGTGTTTAGTCTGGAAAGGCGAAGAATACTACAAATCAAAAGAAAAACAATTGTTGGGTAATTTGACAGACAAGCAGAAATTTGCTTTTTTGGTAACCTTTTTCAAAGATCAGGACTTTGTAGGTACAATCAATAGAGCTCAAAAGTGCGTGACGGATTTTGACGATTTTGAAAAAGATAGTCTGGAAATCATAGAAATAGATGTTGGTACACCGGGAAAAACCTTTAGTTCCCTGCACGTAACTAAATGGAGAACAAAACTAAAAATATATCACTTATTCTTTTGTCTCTCTTAAGAACAGAAGTCCCAAAGCCAGTTTCTAGTTTCATTAAAGCCTGCCAATCCTTTAACTCCTTCAATTCCGCCTGCAGCTTTCAAGAAATTATCTATTCCGAATAAACTCTTTTCATATATTGAAGATAAGAAAAATATATCGGGAGGAGAAAGACTAATTTTACGCTCGCTCGCTTTTATTGCGCATATATTACGAATAAATAGCATAAAATGTATGCGCATTAACTCAATGTCTTTTAACAAAACTTCTTTATTAACTGACGAATTAGTTAAGATTGAGAAGGTTAACGGTTGGCGTAAAACAAAATTAACTTTATTGGTAGGTATACTTGCCCCATATCCTGCTTGTGCATAAGGCGGGTAATTAGCTATACGCAAGCCACCAGGAGCATTGGGTAAGGCTTTTGATAAACCTTGTTCAGTTACATGCATCTCCTTTCTAAAATATGCTTCCAATAACAAAGTCCCCTCGACTTCTCGTTTTACACTATTTTTTATCCCGCCAGTGAATTTGTTAAGGATTAAACATAAGGCATTAGTATCTTCCTTTTTTCTAAAAAATGAATTCCTTTGTAATAAATACTGTAAGTCCCCTAAACAACATCCGAATTCATCAACAAGCGCTTTGTCCAAGACGGCAACTTGTGCGGTAATTATTACGTCGCTTTCCGTAAATTGAGAATAAACAGAATTGTCATAAAGAACCAAAACCGGTGTTGCGGAAGAGGGGATTTTTAAGCGTAGCTCTCTTAATTTATTCTTCTCAGGTGTTTTATCTTCTTCAAAATTAAAACCCGAAAATTCCTTAGGATACAAGAATCCAATTTTCCACTGTCTATTTTCAATATTTAAAACCGGAATATTTTCTATTGGTAATTGAAAACTCTTGAACGAAAACTGCAAGTTTCCTTTTACTCGAGGAATAATAATATCCTCCGTGATTTGATGTGCTTCTTCAATTTCCTCTATTTTAGCCACAGACGGGATTGAAGGCATATATGTCAATGGGAAATACATTTGGGCATAATTTGAAAAATAACCATCTAAAGTGACTATTGCACCATCTTGTAAAGTCTCATTTTCAAGCTTTGCAATAAGCTCTTTAAAATCTTTACAGTTAATTTTAGAAGGTGCTTTTAAAGAAAACTTATCACCAAAATTAAGGATTTTATAGGCAGCAATTTTTGACTTAACAATATCCAAATACATTTCCTTTACATAATTTTCCATGTTTTCATTGTAACTCTTTTAATCTCAAGACGCAAGTATAGTTAGTATTAGTTCTGGTAAGGAGAATACTAAGTTTTCCACCAAGAAGCTCGGCATGCCGCACCGCCGAGTTTTTTATTTGGTGAATGCGGCATAGTGGCCGAGCATAGGTAGGTTTTAAAAGGATTGAAAGCTAGGACGCTTGGGGCTGGCGCCGCCGCCCGCCGCCAGCCCCAAGCCGAGCCGAACACGCATTGCATTAGCAAGAAGCGAGCGGCCTAGCCCGCGGGGACTATTCTCTTGATTGATTTGTATGGTTGTAGTAGGATTGAATCGAGTAGGTTAATTGACAAACGGCCTTTTGGGCATTCCTCAGATGAAGGACACCATAGCTCTGTGAGAGTTCTCCCGCTACTTGTCTAATTCTCGGCGGGATCCCGACCTATGTGGCACGATGGTCGGGTAAATCTCTCCTTCCGCACTATTTATTCTACTGGAATGACAATCTCCTGCCCTGCCTTGAGCTTATTGGGGTCTTTGATCCTGTCTTTATTCAATTCGTAAAGATATTTCCAGCGGTGCGCCTTGCCCAGCTGCTCCTTGGCTATGCTTGAAAGCGTATCGCCTTTCTTGACCCTGTATTCCTTTGTGGAGATCCTCACCTCAGACGTCACTTCCTGCTCTTTTTCAATAAGGTATTTGCCGTCTTCTATCTCCTGCGCCTGCGAGATATCTTCCGCTTCCGCGGCGGCCTGTTCTCCCTCGCCGCCATAGGGGATCATCACCTCTTTCACCTCGGCGATGGTGAACTGCGCGTTCCTGTCTTTCTGCATGCCCACGAGGTCGTCTACGTGCGCTATCGCGTCCAGCTTGCCGCGGCTGACTATGCGTATCCTCTCTTCGGGGATACCATTATCCAGCATAAATCTTCTTACCGCCTCCCCCCGCCTTCGCCCCAGTTTTTCATTGTATGCCTCCGAGCCGCGGAGATCGCAGTTGCCGGTTATGAGGACGCTGGCATCGGGGTTCCTTCCCAATACCCTGACGGCGTTTTCCAGTATATCCACCGCGTCGTCGCGCAATTCGGACTTATCGTAATCAAAATAGATCTTTACGTTCTTGATGATCTTCTTTATAAGCAGGGCCGCCCTCGGCTCCTGCGGCTTGGGCGGCGGGAGCTCTTCCTCCTTATAGTCAAAGATTATTTTATAGACATAAATGTAGCCACGGTTGCCCCAGGGGCGGGCAGTCCCCGGCTCTGTCGGCATCCACCAGTATCCTCCCATCGCGGGGTCTTTTACGGGAGCGGGTTTGGCGTCGGTAGGCCACCATTCAAAACGTTTTTGCAGTTCCTTTGATTCTTTTTCGCGCTTTCCCTCTCTATCTTTAGCATAGGTAAAAGCATTGCTCGCGCAGAAGAATACGATCATCATCAGGGAACACGCCAGAAACCTCGGGGATCTCATTGTCTTCAACATGTCTGTTTTCCTCCAAGCCGCTGTTTATTACAAATGCCCGCTTAACTTGGCCCAGGTCGCCTTTCCTACTATCCCATCCGCGCTCAAACCATTGGCCTTTTGAAAATCCCTGACAGCCTTTTTTGTCGCCTTCCCCAGTTTGCCGTCAATCTCGCCCTTATAATAGCCGGCCTTCTTCAGGGCGAGCTGAATGTTCTTACGGGTCCTCTTTTTGCTGTCCAGCGATTTTTTTGGCGCGCGTTCCCGCGCGGAGGTAATCTCTTCCCTTTGGGTCTGGGCCGCTGCCAGCTGCCGCTCTAAATAACCGATCTCTTCGTCCTTTTTCTGAAGCTCACCGCTTAGATCGCTGACCTGCGTTTGAAGCTGCTGGATCTGCGCGTCCCTGGTTTCCTTCCTGACTGAAGCGCAGCCCAACAAACCGAACAACACCGCCGCTACCGTTAACAATTTCGCCATCTTCACCTCTCCTTTTCCGCGCCGAAGTTTTCCTTCATTGCCTTGTGGATACTTTTTAAAGCCATCAGGTTCCGCAGGCGCTCTGCCGCCTGCTCGTTATTCGGGTCCGATGATAAGACCACTTTCATCTCTTCGATCTTTGAATCAACCAGCTTTAACTTCTCCCGCGACCTCCTGGGGTCTTCGGCGACAGCTTTCTTTATCGCTCCAACCTGGCCCTCTTTCAATCCGCTTCTAAGCTCCGACACCTTGCTCATCATCAGCCCATCCCACTGCCCCTGGTCCCGCGGGCTGTTAACGGGAGAAAGCGCTATCATTCCATAGTCCTCCGGCCGCGAAGGAATAAGCGTTCGCCTCGGCGCCTCTATCTTCCGCGCCTCCGACGGAACGGGTTCTATATTCTCAAGTTGTGCTTTCTCCGTAATGGACGATATAAAATAGAAAATGATGAGCGCCAGCCCGGCCGCGGCGATCAAAAATACGATATGGGATTTCCCGGCCTTCATCATCTACTCTTCCCTCCAGTCAGACAGGCCGTCTCCCAGCTGTCCGGCCGCGATCAGGCCGTAAAAACCCGGAGGGAAATCTCCGTTCATAAACCTGTCGCTGAAATAAAACTCCTTGTAAGTCAACACCTCAGTGAATGAGATGCCGCCGTTGGAGATAACGTTGCCCGTGGTTGAGCCCCATTCAAATATATCGACAAAATTGCTCTGCCCGTGCGAGTAGTTCACGCTTTCATGCGCGCTGATAAATATCGCCGTCTCTGAATAATCCTCCCAGGACATGGTGCTCAGGCGCGCCTCTGACTGGAACTGCAGCGGCTCCAGATAGGTTATGTCCCCGGTTGAAATAAATGTCAGGTCCTCGCCGTCCTGCCAGGTGCCGTCAAATATTATACTTATATCTCCGCTCCCCGGAGTTGAACCCTCCACATATACGATCTTCTTGCCGACAAGGTCCTCGTCGGGGAAGACAAGCACCGCGTTATTTGACTGGATATACACCACATCGTCCGGGTCCTCTGACGCGACCGCGTCCCTGGCAAAAAGCACGAAATCGTCAAATTCATCGGCGGTTCCGTTATCGTTCATATCCGGTATCTTAAGCGTGGTGTGATCGGAGTTTACGCCCTCCTGCTTGTCTTCAAACCAGCTCTGCGCCCCGGGGCCGCTTTCTTCAAATTCTCCGCTTATCCTCGTCTTGTCGTGCACCCTTAAATCGGAAAATACGCCCCACAGGCCAAGGTCGCCTCCGGAAGAAATGGTGTTCTCGGCGGGAGAAGGGATCAAATAGGCGTCAGCCGAGACCGCGCGATTGAACGTGGCCTGAGGCGAAGCATAATTGCCCACCGAAACAATGTTGAGTTTACTGCCCAGGTTTTCAACCGTTACCGATGCCGAACCATCCGTGAAGCCGCCGAAGGATACCGGTTCAGGCGCCCAGTTGATATCCTGTCTTAACTGATAAAATGCCTCTTGCAGGCCCCCCTCTGCCAGCCAGAATGCCTTGGTAGAATCGCGGTATACGGAAGCGGACCTTAACTCGACGATGCCAAAGCCGAAGATCCCGGCGCCCGCTATAGCCAGCATGGCTATTACAAAATAGCAGAATATAAGCACGGCGCCTTTTTTATCGCCGACTATTCTCATAGGTTCCTCACCCGCGCCCTGCCCGCGAGAGTAAAGGTATGCGTCCTGCCCAGGACTGTCTTTTGGGACGTAACCTCTATTTTCACGGTGTTGCCTTGCGTATAAAAAGCCAGGCCTGATATTTCCCCCGCTATGGTCGCGGTATCAACACCGCCTACGCTCTTCATGATCTTGCCGCTTTCCTCGTTAAGATAGATAGCGGCTTCATAGGAAGCGCCCAACGCATCCTTTGCCTGATAGGTGATAGAATCCGCCCCTTGAGAAACAAGCGACACCCCTGAGGCCTTCCTCAATTCCCTCGCGATCTTCAACAGGGAGCCGCGCCCCTGCTGCTGGACTATGAATGAGGCGTAATTTGCCTTCAGCGATTGATTACCTGCCAGCAGGACGCCGGATATGGCGGCGACAATAAAAGAAAATATCAAGACCACTATCATGGCCTCTACCAGCGTAAAACCGTTTTTTTTATTCCCCACTCTCATTCCGCGACCTTTGTGTAAAAATCTATGCTTCTGGATGCCCCGTCTTCATCCCAACTGACAGTAACCTGAACAAGGAGGGGATTCGTCCCTGACGTGGATACGGTTATTGCCTCAAGATCATCCCCTCTATCTAAATCATCCAGCCCTTCATCCCGGGCCCACTGCGCCCAGTCGGTTGATTGTATAGCAGAGATCGTGGAATCCTTTATCTCCTCCAGGACGTATTCGGCATGGCCGGTGGCGATAGTGATCTGCCGCGCCTTCTTGCCTATCAGCGAATAAGTCAATATGCCCAGAAGTATGGCGCTGAAGGCAAACGCCGTTATCGCGGCGGCTAATATCAATTCCGCGAGAGTGAACGCCTTATTGTTTTTCATTTCACTTCCTGCTCGATGTTGATATAGTCCGTAAAACTCATGTCTTCGCCCAGCCCCTGCCTGACCACTCTTATGCGGTCGGGGATATAGGGATGGGTGCGAAAGTAGGACTTGCTTCCGGCGGGCCTTTTCCTGCCTTCTTTCTCCAGTATCTCAAGGACCCCCAGCGCCGCGTCGGGGTCATATCCCGCGAGCCGGGTGTATTTAACGCCTAACGTATCGGCCTGAAGTTCATCCTCACGGGAATAACCCAGGAATGCCTGATTTACCGCGGCGTCAATGCCTGCCGCGGCATTGGCATCCCCTGCCTGCGCGAGCGCGACGCGCAGAAGCGAATATCCCATCGCCGCCTGGAGTTTCTTTATGCTGTGCTTGGCGGCAATGTGCGCCACTTCATGCGCCAGCACCGCGGCCAGCTGGTCGTCGGTCTCTATCTTCTCGATCAGCCCGCTGAAACAATAGACATATCCGCCGGGCAATGACACGGCGTTAACTTCGTCCTCATCTATGACCTTAAAATGATACTTTATGTCTTTGCGGTCGGAAACGGCCGCGATACGCTCTCCTATCCGCCGCACGCGTTCCTGCACCAGAGGGTCTTCCGCTAATTTGTATTCCTTCTCGATCGCCGCCGCCACTGAGGCGCCTAACCGCCCCTCTTTCTCCGTGCTGTAATATATCAACTCCTCCTGCCGCGTGGCGATGTTGTACTCCGTGATACAGCCGCATAGGGAAAACGCGAGGACTGACGCGAAAATGCCCCTTAACATTTATACTCCGAAATCCTTTGAGGTAAATATGGGAATAAGTTCACAGCCGGACTTGCGCAGGTTTTCTGCCGCTCCCTGCAGCCGGTCAACCACGCAAAATACCTTGTTGACCTTGACGCCCATTTCTTTTAACGCCCCTATGGCATCAACGAGGGAGCCGCCCGTGGTCGCCACATCGTCTATCAAAATAACCTCGTCTCCCTTTTCTAACGCGGCGCCTTCTACGCGTTTCTGCCTGCCGTGCGCCTTAACCGCCTTCCTTACGATAAATGTGTCTATGGGAGCGCCTTCCTGAAAACTCACGGCGGCGATAGCGCCGGCAAGGGGGTCCGCGCCGAGGGTAGGGCCGCCTATCGCCTTTATCTTTTCTCCTTTAGCCATCTCTATCATTATCTTCGCCGCCAGGTAGGCGCCTTCGGCGCTTAAAGTAGTGACCCGGGCGTCAATATAATAATCGCTCTCAAGCCCCGAGGCCAACTTCACCTTCTGCTTGTGAAAACTTTTTTCTTTCAAGACAACCAGTAACCTGGCCTTTAAGGCGTCTATATTATTCATATTTATCACCTCTGCCTGTATTTCTTTAGCCCTTATTCTACCTTTACTATATATCTCTGTCAATCAAAGTCAAAACCGCCGAAATCAACACAGGTTAATGACATCTTCCTGGTAATACAATGAAAGGAACAGCAGCATATAATCTCTTAAGTGCCTCGTAACTAAAAAATTGTTTTTTATATGTTCGCGCCCGTTCTCTCCCAATTTTCCGGCGTATTCAGGGCTGCTTAAGAGCTGTTTTATGGCAAAACTGGCCCCCTCAATAGAATGGCAAAGCAGCCCTGAGTATTTATGTTTTATTTGCAGAGGGATACCGCCGACATTGGAGGCCACAACCGGCTTTGCCTTCCACAAGGCCTCGGCGACCGTTAAACCGAACCCTTCCCTCAGGGACTTCTGGATAATGACGTCTGAGGCCCTTTGCAGCGCGTTCACCTCTATATCATTTTGAGGCAAAAGCAATATATGGATATCCGGATCATTCCTGGCCTTCTCTTTAACTTCCTCAAGGACCTTCAGGCCCTCCGGGTCGTCTTCCGCGGCGCCGCCGGCCAAAACCAGCTGGCAATTGATATATCTTCTTACCTGCTTATACGCGTCGATCACACCTACAGGGTCTTTCAGGCGGTCAAAGCGGGATATCTGGGTGATTATCGGCTTATTTTTACTGATATTATATTTTTGTAAAACGCCGTCTATCACCTCCCGCGGCAGCTCTTTGTTCTTATCGCTTAAAGGGTCGATGGACGGAGAGATCAAGAATTGCCTTATCGGCAGTTTTTGCGAGAAGGCCGGGGCGGAAAATACCGCCGAGTCATACTGAATAATAAAATCCATTAGAAACTCCCAGACCTTTTTGTCGGGATTAGACACATCAATATGGCAGCGCCAAAGCCATTTGTTCTCGGACCTCTTTTTTATCAGGGCTATCGGCTGCGGGTCGTGGACAAAGACAATATCCCCGTAGGTATTGACATTCGCGATGTTTTCCCTGCTGGTCTCCAGGAATACTTCAAAATCCCTTTGTGTTATATCCTCGGCCCTGCCGTGCAGCGCGTTATGGAACCTCTTGGTCACGTTAAAGAATTGCTCGCCGCCCTTTATTACGTCCCACCTCGCGTCTACCGCCAGCTCTTTTAACAACGGGACCATGCGGTTTAACAACTCGGCGACCCCGCCTCCTACAGGAGTAGAGTTTATATGCTGGATGACCTTGCCTTTCAGGCGTTCGCCGAGCAGCCTCAGGTCGTCGATGATGGACTGCCCCACAATAGGTATATATTCTTCTATCTTTGCCATCTAATCCCGTATCCTTCTTTCGATTATCCGGACGATTGTTTTCCTCAGGTCTTCCAGGGTGCGGGTATAGGGGTCAAAGCCGGAAATGTTATCAGCCAATTCCTTGTCGCCCAAAGAATTCTCTATCCAGTATGAAAAGTCGTTTGCCGCCTTTTCCAGCCGCAGGCGCGCCTCAAAGATATGAAAATAGATAGAGTCAATGGTGATCTTCCTCAGGACCCGCGCGAATTCGCTCAGATCATAAACGATATAGTTTGTCGGTAAAATAAAACTTACCGACTTGATGAAATGGAACTCTTCTCCTGAACGCGCGAATTTCAGCTTAGCGGAAGGGCTCTCTTTTAAGTACGCCTCGATCGTGGCCGCGATCTTTTCCCTCAATTGCCGGATGGTCGGGTATTGCACCGTATCAATGCTGACCAGCATCTCCGCGAGCTCATCTTCGCCAAGGACCTCGCTTACCCAATACGCGAAATCATTAGGCGGCTCGGGAGAAAGATACTGGTGCTGCTGCAGATATCTATGGGTGTGGTGATAAATGCAGGAACCAGACACCTCCTTGATAAAGCCCAGCAATTGGCCTAAGGTGACGGCTCTTAATCCGGTCAGCTCCGACAGGTGCAATCTCGTGAAAAACCTGAACGGCTCTTTTGCTTTTATTGACTCGGGCATGATCTATTCACGCTTTAACGCTGATATTAAACGCAGGAACTTCGCCACCTCTCCCGTGTTCTTCAGGCGGTAATCGGCCCTGGAAGCGCGCCTCTCCCCCACGAATACCGTCAGCCCCCTTCTTTTTAATGCCTTAAAGGCATCTTCATCGGTTACGTCGTCTCCGATATAAACGGGAAGAACGCCTTTGCCTCCTGAGGCAAATTGCCGCCTTGCCATAAGCCATAAGACGGCTTTGCCTTTATCCCATTGTATAGGGGGTTTTATCTCATAAACTTTCTTCCCATGATCGATCCCTACACTGCCGCGCGCGGCGTAAGGACGGGTAACCTCGGAAACGGCCCTCTCAAACGCGGGGATATCTTTTCTGCCGGCTAAACGATAATGGATGCTCAGCGTCAGGCCCTTATCCTCCATGAGAACGCCTTTTATGCCGGAAAGCCGCTTGCGCAATTTTCCGGAGATATCGCGCAGGGCCGACCTAAAGCGCGGCGAAAGAGGCACTGTAAATTTGAACTCGGGCCCTTCTATCTCCAGGCCGTGGTTGCCGGCATAAATAATGCCTTTTATCCCCACGGCCTTCTTTATGCTTCCCAGGGCCCTGCCGCTGATGATGCCCAGCGAGCAATAAGGGCTCGTGGACAGGCCCCGTAATAATCCTTTTACCTCTTTAGAAAGAACCGCCTCTCCGGGCGTCCGCGCGATCGGGGCAAGCGTCCCGTCATAATCCAAAAACAGCAGAAGATGTTTACCGGCTATCTCCTTCTTGACGCCCCCCCAGGAGAGCAAAATATCTTTCATGGCATACTCATGCCTTATTCAACGCGGTCAGCTCCGTAACTATGCTGCCTGCCCAGCGATAGACATTGTTCTCGCTGATGATCCTCTGCATGTTCTCCATGCGCTTCCTCTTTTCCTCCGCGGGCATCTCAAGAGAAAGCTTTATCGCGTCCGCGAATTCTTCTATGGAATAGGGGTTTATCTGCACGGCATCGGTGAGCTCCCGGGCGGCGCCGGTAAAACGGCTCAGGATCAAAGCGCCGCTTAGATCGGCCTTTGACGCCACATATTCTTTCGCGACTAAATTCATCCCGTCATGCAAAGAGCTCACGATACACAGGTCCGCGAGCAGATAATACGGCCTTACCTCTTCCTGCGAAAAATACTTCTTTAGATAGATTATCGGCTTCCAGTCCCCTTCCGAGTATTTCCAGTTCTTTTTTTCGACCAATTCATCTATCTCCCCGATAAGCTCATGATAGCGCTTAATATGGGTCCTGCTGGGAGCGGCCAATTGGATGAATACGAACTTATTTTTATATTCCGGATATTTTTCCAGAAACCTGTCAACGGCGAGCACCCTTTCAATTATGCCTTTAGTATAATCTATCCTGTCCACGCCCACGGCGACCAGCTTATCCTGCAATTGAAATTCCTGGCGTATCGCGTCTATCTGGCTGGATTCGGCTTTAGACGCCTTAGCGCCCATGTGTACGTCAACGCTGATGGGAAAGGCCCTGACAAACGTCTCCTTACTGGCCCTGACTATGCTGAATTTTTCCGTGTCAACGCGGCATTCGATCAGGCGGTTGGCCGTGTCAAGAAAGTTGTTGCAATGGACCTGCACGTGGAAGCCGATCAGATCGCAGGCGAGCATCCCATTGAGGATCTCCCGCTGGTAGGGGCAGATCGCGAAGACCTCCGGGTTAGGCCAGGGGATATGCCAGAACAGCGCTATCGTAGCGTCGGGCCTTTTTTCCTTGATCATCCTGGCAAGCATGGTGAAATGATAATCCTGGATAAAGACAAACGGGTTCTTTGCCGGCAGTTCCTCTAAAACGCTGTCGGCAAATTTCTGGTTTACCTTCTTATACATCTGCCAGTCGGTCTCCCTGAATATGGGGCGGGTATGAGTAACATGGCAAAGCGGCCATAAGCCCTCGTTGGCAAAACCGTAATAATAGCCCTCCTCCTCTTCCTTGGTAAGCCATACCCTCTTCAGGATATAACGGTTGTCTTGCGGCGGCACCCCCAGTTTATCCCTGGAGTTGACAAACCTCCTGTCCGCCTCCGCGCTTCCGTGCGCGATCCACGTCCCGCCGCAGGCGCGCAGTATCGGGTCTATGGCGGTGACAACGCCGCTTGCCGGCCGGATGCATTTAGGCGCGCCGGTCACCTCATCTATGACGTGCATATACGGCTCGCGGTTGGAGACCACAAAAAAGGCGTTGTCTCCCAACTTAGCGTGGATAAGGTCTTTTAATTTATGCTCCGTCCACAGGTCCTCTTTGGCGAGGCGGACATGCGCTTCTTCGCTGACCACCTTACGCGCCACCCTCAGGCCCAGGGCGACCTGCTCTACTTCGCTTACCAGCCGCCCAAACTCGCCCTTTTCTTCGAACGGCTTCAACTTTTCCGTTTCTCCTTTTTGAAAATGAGTGAACCATTGAGTGAGCCGGCGCACAGGCAGGATAAAGATCTGCCTCTGGATCAATAAAGCGGCTATGGCTATAAGCACGATCAAGGTTATCAGGGTTATGCTTATCCGCCTCCACAGGTCTGCCAGAGTGATGAATAGATAAGAGGTATCGTAAACGACCTCTACCGCGCCCAATATATTATTTTCATCGTCCAGGACCGGCAGGGCATGGACGTATACGGAATAATCGCCGAATTTTTCCATCGCCCCGACGGCGCTCTTGCCGTCCAGAACGTCTCTAAGGTAAGGTTTATCTTTCCGCGCCCAGTCAGAGATGCGTTCAGTAATGACCAGGACCTGCCCGTTCTTATCATAGATTACGCAGCCCTGCATCCTTTCTCTTTTCTGGAAACTTTCCACTAACCGCTTGGCCGACTTCAGGTCGCCGTTAATAAGCGCGTGCCTGGCGGACAATTCCACGCTTTCCGCTACCGTCCTCGCCTTTCTTTTCAGGTCATCCATAAGCTTCTCTTCTTCATAGCGGACCTGGAGTATCCCGAATATAGTGAAGGCGACGGAGATAAGGATCAGGATCGGCAGGATAAATAAAAGGACTCTCTTCATTTCTCTTTTTCCTGTTCGTAATTTACCGCTCTTATGGGATAGGGGATCACGATGCCTTCTTTGGAAAAACGCTCATGGAGCAGCTTTATGAACTCATGCTTGATCAGGTATTGGTCCACGAATTCCTTCGCCCTCAAGATCACGGTGAGATTTATGGCGGAATCGCCGAAACCTCCGTAGCGGATAAAGGGCTGGAATTCCGGGACGCCTCCGGTTACCGATTTCATGACCTCCGCCGCCGCTTCACAGGTTATCTTCTCAACCTTCTTCAGATCGCTTTTGTAGTGGACCCCTAAATTAACCAGGACGGCCATTTCTTTATCGGGAAGATAATAGTTGGTTACGATGGCCTTGGTAAGCTTTTCATTGGGGACCAATACCACGTTATTGGGCAGCATCTTGACCTGGGTCGTCCTCCAGGTAATATCAATGACGTAACCCTCTTCTCCGGTGTCTAACTTTATGTAATCTCCCACCCTGATCTGCCTAGTAACGATAATATGAAAACCTGCGAAAAGATTGGAAAGGGTATCCTGTAAGGCCAGGGCAACGGCCAGGCCGCCGACACCTAAGGTGGCTAAAATAGGCGTTATGGAGATGCCCAGGCTATTCAGGATTATTAAAATCCCCACAC
This sequence comes from Candidatus Omnitrophota bacterium, assembly GCA_028707125.1. Taxonomy (NCBI): domain Bacteria; kingdom Pseudomonadati; phylum Candidatus Omnitrophota; species Candidatus Omnitrophota bacterium. Next base: position 493,446 of record JAQTUX010000001.1, on the reverse strand, counting down.
CGAATATCACTATGCGGCTGATATTCCCGGTAAGCGAAGTAACGGGCAAGGCGGTTTCCACTTTACGCGAATATATCCTGATCAACTTCGCTGTCACATTTGACAGGACAAAGGTGACGGACAGAATACCAAGAACCAACAAGAGTTTGTTAATAAAATGACTTGAACCTTCGGGGATACTTGAGGATTCAAGCGCGAAATAAAGCCCCAGCATTAAAAACCAGATCATAAAAGGGCCTTTGGCGGAAGTAATAATGACGTCGTCGATCTCGGTCCTGGTCTTTTCAGACCAGCGCGCCAGGCGGGAAAAGATAACCTTCCTGATGATAAAACCCGATATTAAAGTGACTATGAAAACAGCCAAAGGTAATAATATCCCGACCACTTCCCGCGTTGAAAAGATAAGATATTTATCCATTGTTCGCGTTCCCCCAAAGAAAACCGCCACCTGACGTTTCATCAGATGGCGGCCCGGCCATCAACTATTTAACCTCCGGAAATAACAGCCAATCCCGGACCCGAGTATTGCAAATATATTCTACAACTTTTTCTCCTTGAATTCAACCATATTAGTTGTTATTATATTGGCTATGCTATGCGGCGCCGTGGAGGGCCTGATAAACATCCTCTACCCCAAGGTCTGCCTCGTATGCGGCAGGAGGCTCAAGGAGGTCAACATAGATGGGCTGCTCTGCTTTGAATGTTGGGAGAAAATAGAGAAAAACAACGTGTGCTACGCGCCCGGCGGCAAAGGGGCCGCCTTTGAAAAGGCGTATGCCTGCCTGAAATATAAAGGGTGCGCCAGAAAACTGATACATCTGTTTAAATACTCCAGCCGGCTGAAACTGAAGGAGCTGCTGGGTAAGTTGTTGATCGAGTATATCCGGGAAAATTATTTGCCGCTTACGAACGTGGACCTTATCGTGCCCATACCGCTGCACGGCAGAAAACTCAGAGAAAGGGAATTCGATCAGGCGATGCTCCTCTGCGAAGAACTGGCGGAGGAATTCGGATTAGAGATATTTAAGGGATTGCGGCGCGTAAAATATACCCGGCCTCAATCAGAGCTTGAGCCGGAACATAAGGCCGGCAACGTCAAGGGCTGCTTTGCCTTAGACGATCCTGAAGCTGTCAAAGGAAAATCCATAATGCTGTTTGACGATATCATGACCACTCAAGCCACAGTTCAGGAAGCGGCCGAGGTATTGAAGAAGGCCGGCTGCGCAAAGATCTACGTGTATACCCTCGCGAACTAAAATGAAGATCCTGAGAAATTACATATTGAAAGAATTTGCCGCCCCCCTGATAGCGTCCATTCTGGTGTTGACGTTCGTGATGCTTCTGGGGAACATGGTAAAGATGGCCGACCTGGTGATCAACAAAGGGGTTGACATCGTCAGCGTAAGCAAGCTGTTCTTGCTCCTGACCCCATACCTCTTCAGCTATACCCTGCCTATTGCCACGCTCGCGGCCGTGCTCCTGTGCTTCGGCCGGCTGTCTTCCGACAACGAAATAATAGCCATACGCTCAAGCGGAATAAACATATTCCGCCTGATAGTGCCCATCCTTGTGCTGGGCCTGATCATGAGCCTCGTGCTCGTCGTATTCAACGATAAGGTCATCCCCCGCGCCCAGCTTGCCTCAAAAAAGGCGGTGATGCGGGTGGGGGTAAGCAACCCCACTGCCGCGCTTGAGCCGGGGGTATTCATTGACTCTTTTGAAAAATACGTCCTGTTCATCTACCAGATAGAAGGCAACAGGTTCTCCAACATAAGGATCTATGAGCCGCAGGAAGGCAAGCCCACCAGGACGATCGTCGCCAAAGAAGGGGAATTCATAGCCATCCCCGACAAGAATATAGTCAAACTTAAACTGCTGGACGGCACATCCGACGAACCCGACCCCAACGAACCCAACAGCTTCTACAAATTGAATTTCAAGACCTATTTTATGACGCTTAACCTTGCCTCTGCCACGGGGGAAGTAGAGAAGAAGCCCAAGCATATGACGATAAAAGAACTGATGCAGGAGATCGGCAGGTTGAAAACAAAAGGCATCAACCCCCTTCCCCTGATCACGGAGATAAATAAAAAATTATCAATGGCGTTCTCCTGCCTTGTCTTTGTGCTTATCGGCGCTCCGCTGGCGATAATCACAAGGCGGCGGGAAAAGTCCGTGAATTTCGGCATCGCCTTCCTCATCGTGGGCGCCTACTACCTTCTCGTGATCGGAGCGGAGGCGCTCTGCCTGCAGAGCAATTTCAACCCCAATATCGCTATGTGGGCGCCTAATGTGCTGCTGGGCGCCATAGGCGGCGTGCTTACCTATAAGTCATGCGTATATTAGACCGTTACATCCTCAAATCAACGGCCTCACTGTTTATAGGGACACAGTCGCTGTTCTTCCTCCTGTATATAGCCATTGATATACTCAGCCATCTGGACGAGATACTGAAACAGGGCATGAACCCGCCCCTCCTGCTGCAATACTACGCCTCATACCTGCCGGTGATATTTATCCAGACCTCGCCCATCGCCTGCCTGCTTGCCGTGCTCTACACCTTCGGCCGCCTCAACCGCAGCCACGAGATAGTGGCTATGCGCGCCTCAGGCCTGAGCCTCTGGCAGATCTGCCGCTCAACGGTGTTCTTCGGATGCGTCATAAGCGCCTTTGTGTTCATGGCCAATGAACGCCTCGTGCCCAATGCCAGGGAAACGACCGAGCAGATAAAAAGGCAGATGGAGTATTCAAGCGCGGACAGGAATAAAAAGCGGTCGCGGCCGGAGATAAATAACCTTTCGATCTACGGCCTGCGCAACCGGCTGTTTTTTATCAAGTCCTTTGATACGCAGTCAAATACCATTGAAAACGTGACCATACTTGAGCAGGATAAAAACCAGAATATCACTTCAAAGATCCTGGCGGATAAAGGCGTATGGAAGGATAAATACTGGAACCTCTACAAATGCACCATATTCTATTTTGACAGCCGCGGCATCGTAAAGGGCAACCCCGAATTCCACGCGGAGATCGCGATGTATCTTGACGAGACGCCCAAGGATTTTATAGAACAAAGGCAGCGGCCGGAGCATATGAATATGGCCCGTTTGAATAATTACATACGAAAGATCTCAAAAAGCGGGGCAAAGACGGTCATAAGGAACCTTCAGGTGGATTTATTTTACAAGACCTCCTTTCCCTTTACCAGCCTAGTAATAATCCTGCTGGGCATACCGTTTTCCCTGGAGATCAAGAAACGCGGCGCGGCGCTGTCCTCTATCGGCATATGCATGATCATCGCCTTCCTGTATTACGTGATGGACGCGGTAAGCATCGCCCTGGGAAAATCCGGCCTGCTGCCCCCCCTTCTTGCCGCGTGGACGACAAACATCATCTTCCTTTATATCGCCCTGTTCAAATTCCAGGATACTCTGTAAATATTATTTGTATACGCGCGGGACGCGCCTGCCTACCTGGCAGACGACTTCATAAGGGATGGTGCGCGTGAGGCGGGGGGGGACGGTTCTCCTTGCTGTTATCTATTATACCGCAATAAGTTCTGAGTGCTCAATTATTTTTTCCTGTCTTAGGCCCTTCTCTATCATCTCTTCTATAATCATATCTCTGTAAATTGTTTGCCTTCGCTCTTGGCTCTCTCCCAATTCAGAGTAGAAAGGATTATCTTGTATCAATACATCCTCAGCTCCATAAGCATAGTGGAGGTAACTGGAAAACCGATATTCTTCAGGTCTCTTGACTATGCCCGCTCTAACAGGATTCAGCTCTATGTATTTGCCGCATTGAATAAGGTATTCCTCATTGTCTATAGTCTTTGCCTTGAACCTGTCCTGCCAGAGATGGCCGCAGTAGGCATACTTTCTTCTGTAATAGTAGACGTACCTCAGGTTTACCCGCTTCATGAACCTGGAAAGGTTGCTTGCTTCGTTTACCTCCAGTATCAAGTGTATATGATTGCTCATCAGGCAATAATGAGAGATGTTGATTCTGTCTTCTGCTTTGCTTTGAAGAAGAATTGAATAATACGCCTCTAAATCTCTCTCATACCGAAATATCTTCCTTCTGTTGTTGCCTCTGGATATAACGTGCAGGAAACCTGCCTCTGGTATGTGCCTTCTGTCTCGTGGCATAAAAACGCCCCCTTTCTGCCCTTCTACTATAATAGACGCAAAAATGAGGCGTTTACTTGCAAGAAATCTTAAAATTTATAAAGTAGGTGTTGTAAGTGATTATGATAGTTAAGGTTATGATAAAGAGAACCGTCCCCGTTATGCCCATTATGTATTGCTAGTTATGTAAAGCTTCGTTGGCGTTTTTTCGTTATACTACATTGCTTTTTTGTTGAAGGTTTTGAGAAACTTACGTAAAAAATTATCTAGTCTAGCTAAAAAATCAAAAAAATAAATCCAATTGCCATATATTTTCTTAATATATAACACCATGTATTCTTGAGCTTTGAATTCTCGTTCCTGCACATTTCCGAATTTATGGTGTCCCAATTCATGCAAAAACATCTTAGTGATTGAGTAACTATTAAAGAATTTTGATGTTGGAACAAAAAATGGTTTTGCATCTATTATTTTTGGAGGATACAGTTCTATAATAGCATCCTTTTCTTCATAGGCATAATAAAATCCACCCGCCCATTTAAACTCTCGATCTTGGCATTCATCTAAAAGTATTATTTTTTCTATTCCCTCCAAATCTTCTGCTGGAATAAAATAGAAAGCATGTTTTAAAATATTTTCAACTAAATTCTTATAACCTTTATTAGTTCTATCTTCTATTGGTATCATATGAAAAAGTAATTTATTTTTTATCATCTGCCTCCTCTGAAATTATTAAATAATTTAGCGAGTAAACCAGCTGCCCATATAATTCTATCTTTCCAATTCTTAAAATTTGGCGGTGGCTTGAAAGCTCCTGGTTGTCGTTCTTCATATTGCCTTAAATTCCACCCTGGCATACCTGGAGCATTCCATAACGGACCTTTTGCGTGATATTTACTAAACTGATGAACAGCATAACTACCTATTGCAACTATACCTACTCCTGTCCAAAAGATTGCTTCATCCCCTTGAATAGGTGTAGCTACTGTAATACCTCCAACTACAATCCACCATGGTTGATCCTTCTTCTGTTTATCCCACCCATAAGGATCTATCCAATTTATGGGATTGTTGGAGCAGTAGGTATATTTATTAACGAGTGAACCGGGATCTTCTGGTATTCCTGGCCAAGAGTCCCTCTGCAAGAATCTCCCAATCATCGGCGAATAATGCCTCGCCCTGTAGTAATACAGCCCCGTCTCATCATCATATTCTCTTCCTGTGAACATGTAGCGATTACCAACGGAGGATTGAAGAAGGATATTGGATGATGGATCGTGGATAATGGGATTACCGTAGGCATCGTAGGTGTAGCTTTCAACCTTTGAGCCGGAAGAGTCGGTGAGGTTTACTACGCTTCCCAGGCCGTCAAAGTGGTAGTAATAAGCATTCTCCCCCCTTTGCATAAGAATGGGTTCATCTATACCCGTACCATAGATATATTTAGCGATGAGATTGTTGCTTGCGTCGTATTCCGCGATGATCTGGTCGCCATCGTAGATGTAGGAGATTGCTTCGTCGCCTTCGGCTCCTCGCAATGACTTTGAGGTGCGCCTGCCGAAGGGGTCGTAGGCGTAGATTGCTTCGGTCGCTTCGCTCCCTCGCAATGACGAGGCGCTCACCAGCCGGTTCTCGTAGTCATAGGCGTAGGTGAAGCTGCCGTCATTGGTGAGGTTGCCGTTGCTGTCGTAGGCGAGGTTGGTTGTACCTGCCTTGGTATATTGGTTGAGGGAGTTTGAGGTGTAGTTTGTCGTGCGGTTGCCTATCTCATCATAGTCGTAGGCAGTGTCAAAGAAGGCAAAGCCGTCAGGGTAGTTGACGGCTGTGAGCTGGTAGGTCTTGTCATAGGTGTAGGTTGCTTCGTCGCCTTCGGCTCCTCGCAATGACGTCCTGTTGCCCGCGTTATCATAGGTGTAGGAGTAGGGGTTAGGTATAGAGTTAGAGACATTGGTAAGCGTTGTCAGGCGGCTGGCTGGGTCATAGTCATAGAGCGAGTAGGTATTGTTGAGGTAGTCAAGCCGGGTGCGTCTGGAGAGGGCGTCATAGGTGTAGGAGGCGACGGCACTGCCTTGCCCCATCAATGGGGCAACTACATTGGTCAGGCGGTTGAGTTCATCATATATATAGGTAAGATAGGTATTATCGGGGTAGGTTAGCTTGCTGCGGTTGGAATTGGCGTCGTATTCGTAAGAGACGGATTTATTGCCGGGATAGGTTACGCTGGTAATTCGGCTGGCCGCATCATAGTCATAGTGTATGGTGCCGATTTTGTCAATGACATCAACAAGCCGGGAGCCGATGTCATAAACATAGTCAACGCTTGATTTATCAGGATAGGTCTTTAAGTCCAGCTGGTTAATGGAGTCATAGGCGTAGGTGATGACCTGGCCTTTGGGGTCTTTTTTGGTGATGAGGTTGGAATTGGCGTCATAGGTGTATTCCTCTATTGAGTCGTCAGCGTAGGTGGTAGAGATGAGCCGATCAAAGCTGTCGTAGGTGTAGACGGTAGCATTGCCTTTTGCGTCAGTGATTTGCTTGAGGTTGCCGTTTGTATCGTAGGAGTATTCTGTAACATTATTCTCTGCGTCGGTTACCCTCCAGAGTAGATTGCGTTCATCGTATTCATAAGTAGTAGTATTACCTTCCGCATCTGCAAGCGAGCGGCGGTTGCCGTTTAAGTCATAGATAAAGTTAGAGGTATTGCCTATGGCGTCTTTGACAGAGTCCAGCCGGTCAAGGATATCATAGGTGTAGGAGGTTGTCTGCCAGGGATTATCAGGGTCGCCGGTCTGTCTGTGGAGCTCAATCAGGTTATCGTTCTCATCGTATTTATAGAGGGTCTCATAGTTAAATGGTGAAGCGGATGTGGTCTTAATCAGGTTGTTGTGGCTGTCGTATTCAAATGTCGTGGTGCTGCCTTTGGGGTCGGTTACGGTTTTGATGTTACCGGTTGTGTCGTAGGTAAACCGGGTGATAAGGTTAAGAACGCCTTGAGCAGCGGTTGTTTTGACTAAGTATCCAGTATCAGGGTCGTAATCATAGGTAGTTACATTACCGTTAGGGTCTGTTACGCTGGTTGGCGGGCCGTAAGCACTATAGGCGAATTTAACTTCGGGTTTTACGCCGTTAACAGCCGGATAGATTATTTTGATGAGATTTCCTTTTGAGTCATAATCATAGGTAGTAACGTTGCCCTTAGGGTCTGTTGCGGTCTTGACGAAGTTAAACTGCGGCTCATAGCTAAAGGCAGCTACTATGTCATTTGCAGGGTCATCACTGTCAGAGGCGTTGGCTTTCTTGCGCCTGATTTCCAGAATGCTGCCCTTATTATCATAGGTGTATTTAACCCAGTTGCCCTCAGGATAGGTTATCCTGGTGCGCTCGCGGTTCTGGTTGTATTCGTATCTGGTTTGATAAGATGAGCTGCCGGCGTATTGCTTCTGGCTCTGGACTGTGCCATCTGTATTAAGCTCGTATTCTGTCGTAAAGCCCCTGGGGTCAATAAGGGTTGTAAGAGCGCTCTTATAGCTAAAGCGATATACGCCTGCTCCATAGGTAAGATCCTTTACGCGGCTATTTTCATCATACTCCAGGGATATATATCGCCTATCCCTGGCGTTTGTTATGGAGGTTAACCTGTGCTTATCGTCGTAGGCGTATGTGGTAGTCAGTCCTGAAGGATAATCCCCTGTGGCAGGAGTGGTTACATAGATTAGATTGCCGTCTGAATCGTATTCATATGAGATCAGGCGGCCGGTAGAGTCGCTTACCTGGCTTATCTTGCGCTGGGGGTTATAAGCGAATTCAATAAAGCGGCTTAAGCTGTCGCTGACTCTGCTTAATACAGATGATTGTGAGTCATACTCTAAGGAGATTGTGTTGTTGTTTCGGTCAGTGATTGAGTTAAGGCGACCATCTAAACCAAAGCGATAGATGAAGCCATACTTGTCCTGTATCAGGTAGCCGGTTGTGTCTTTGGTTAAGGTGTCATAGCAGCCAGCTGAAGGTGTATGGGAACCGTCGGCATTCCGCAGGAATCTGTCCTTTGAGCCGTTGGCGTTACGCCTTAGAACGTATGTCTGGCTTGCTTCTGAAATCTCCAACAAGAATATATTATAGCTGTGGCTTGTGCCTATGCCAAAGGGGCCTTCGTAGGTGTCTAAACTGTTGTAGAAGCGCTTTATCTCTAAGGAGAGTCCTCGTGAAGGGATGGATAAATCCTGGTTCTGGTAGAAGAAATTGCCGTTTGAGACATCAACAGGATCTGCTGCCTCTGTCCTGTTCTTCTGGTTTATGCCAGCGGGCTTGCCGCCTGCGGTGGCTGCATCATCTACCCCGCCCTCTCCGGAAGCAAGCGAGGCATCGTTCCAGCAGGGAAGCTCGGCAAGGGCTACAGGGGGTATGAAGATATTGGAAACAAAGAAGAAAAGCGTGAATACCGAGAGGATCTTCAGGAGGCGGTTATTCATTTGTTTCCTCGTTGTTAATGATAAGCTCTCTTATGCCGATGGCTGAAGGGCCGGATTTATCCCAGAAATTAATGATCAGCTTATGCGTGCCGTTTTCATATTGGGCAGTATCCAGAATACAGGCAAAAGTGCGCCTGTCAAAACCGGTGGTTCGATATATTAACTGCTCATCTAAGAAATACTCCACCAAATACCTGTCCTGTTCTATTTTCTCAGGAACAGGGCTGATGTTAACAAGGATTTCGCCGGAAATGGACAGGGCCTCTGCCTTTGGTCGCGGCGCCTCCATTTTAGCAGTGCTTTCTTTTGGAAAGTTTAATTCCAAAATCAACTGGTTTTGATACGCCTCTTTTGCTAAAAGATTAAAAGAGAATGCGGCTATGAAAAACAGAATATACATACTCGTTTTTTTCATCCCGTCCACCCCATATCAATAGAAAATCTCCGTATGCAAGGTATAACCTTCCGAATAATTGCCGTCTTTTTCCGCCTGAATTGCTACCCGATAAAACCCTTCAGACGCAAAATTACCTTCGTTATTTCTGCCGTTCCAGATAAAAGAATTGCTGCCCTGCGCGCAGGGCTGATTATTCAGCAGATTGCGCGCCAGATTACCTTCAGAATCATAAATATTTATCGTAACATTGGCATCTCTGGATAGATTAAAGGAGATTGTGCCTTCTGAAACACCTGTGCTATAAGGATTATCATAAGGGCTAAAACGGACCGGGATAATAGCCGGATTGCTAATTACAGGTCTATCTCCCACAACCAAAATGGAATTCTCATCCAATGTATATCCCCAGATGGCAAAGGTAAAATCAGTACGGTCAACAAAATCTCCTGTCTCATCCCTGCCGTCCCAGAGCGTCTGGTGCGCGCCTGAAGAAACCGGCTCTTGATATTTCAACACCCTGACAGCCGGGCCTGAATATCTATCATAGCGGACCTTAAGATTAATCTTTGCTGCCTGGGGCAGAGTATAATCTATAACACAGAATTGATTAAGAAGCAGATTAAAATCAGATGCCGACAGGCGGATGCTGCCGGAGATATCTTTCCCGCCTGTGCCGCGAGGATCATAGACAGCGCCACCCTTGCTGTCCTCTATGATAAAATAGTAGGCGCCGTCAAGCACAATCCTGCCGGCATTATCTTTGCCATCCCAAACCTCTGAGTATGTGCCTGACTGGCGGGGCTGGTTTAGAATAAGATTCCTTACCAATGCATTTTTATTATTATAAATTTTAATATTTAAAACGCCTTCATGTGACATTCTATAAGATATGGTTACGGCCTCTCCTGCGTAAGGATTAATCTCGTCCGTAGAAATACGGATATCAGAAATAAACAGTATGGCAACATTCAGGTAAACAGGAGCTGCGTCTTTTCCATCCTCTGCCTTAGCGCTTATCTTCACAGTGTATCTGCCTTCAGGAAGGTATGCACCCTGACTATCTTTACCGTCCCAGATATGGCTATGGCTGCCGTAGCTAAGGAGTTGATTGTCTGCTAACTTTCTTAATAGAGTATTTTGCTGGTTATAAATCTCTACGCTGACATAGGAATTCTCAGATAAACTGTAAGAAAGGGTGGTTGTTTCGTCTACACCGTCACGGTCAGGAGAAAAAGGATTTGGCGTTATTCTGGCAATAGTGATAAAAACAATTTTGTTTACATTAATTGTCGCGGTCAGACACCTGTCAACATTTCCGGAGTTTACTATCAGCGTATACGCGCCGTTTGGAACTAAATCACTATTCTGGCTGCGGCCATTCCACTGCACTCGTATCAAATTAGTCCGGTGATCCGGAGTTAATACGTCATAAACAAGCTGCCTGACCAGCTGGCTGTTACTATCAATAATCTTGATATCAAAAAATCCCTGCATAGAGGCGGTAAAAGAAATATTGGCTACATCGTCCAGAACGCGGTTAGGCCCCGGGTCGTTGAATATTTCCCCTGTATCCAGATCTACCCAGGTGCCGCTTTCGTCCGGAGAAAAAGGATTGGGCGTAACTGAAAGATTATCTATATCAGGGGTCTCATTGGACAGAGTAAGTTGATAGCTGCCTGTGGCATCCATATAATTGTCGGAGACAAAAATATAATAAGTTCCTGCGGAAGGCAAAGAGTGAAGAAGCATACCCGAGGTAGAATCGGCAATCATATTGCCTGACCTATCATACAGCCGCACATATGGAGAGAAATAACTATTGCCGCTGACTTTGGGAAAACGTATATCCGCGTATAAATTATCACCTTCATTTACGGTAAAGCCATATACATCCGTATCCATAGGAGAAGAAATCTCACCCGTTACTGTCTCACCGAAAGCAATGTCTACAGCGCCATCGGGATTACTGGCGCTCTGCAGGCTTATGTCATAACTTCCTGTCTCATAGTTATAGGAGTCCACTACATAGATGTGGTAGACGCCTGCCTGAGGAAGTGAGGCGCTTAAGGTATCTGAAAAGATATTAGCGCTCTCAAGCCGCTTGCCCTTACTGTCATATACTGTCAGACGAGGCGTAAACTGGCCTGATGTCTTGACCAGGTTTATGATCAAGGTGTCGGCTGAGGCCGCTGTAAAGCTGTAGGCGTCTATTTCAGAGGGGGCTGATATGGAGGCGGATTGGGTCTGGCCTGCAGTTAGGGCAGATGCCTGGCCCGGGTTATTAAAGCGCTGAAGGGTCAAAGCGTAGCTGCCGGTATTTTCGCCGTTGTGGTCTGAGACGGTTAACACATATCTGCCTGTTGCGGTTAGTGTCGTGCCGAGCGCGTTGGCTGTGGTATCGTATACGTAAGCAATATGGCTGCCGCTTGGATCAAATAACTGAAGGTAGGGCTGGAAGTCACTTCCTTCTGTCTTGGCAAATGCCATGTAGATGTAGTCGTCTTTAGAGGCGCTAAAGGTGTAGGTGACTGTCGGGCTTGCAGCAGAGATAGCGCCTGTTACTGTAGGGCCGAAGGAGAGCTGGATAAGTTCAGGATTGCTGGCGCCCTGCAGGGCTATACTGTAGCTTCCTGTCTCATAGTTATAGGAGTCCCTCACATAGATGTAGTAAACCCCTGCCCGAGCAAGCGGCATACTTAAGGTGACTGAAGAAGAGGTATCAACTTTTTTAAGCAGCTTGCCCTTATCGTCATATACTCCTATGTAGGGCCTAAACTCTCCTGATGTCTTGACCAGGTTTATGATCAAGGTGTCGGCTGAGGCCGCTGTAAAGCTGTAGGCGTCTATTTCAGAGGGGGCTGATATGGAGGCGGATTGGGTCTGGCCTGCAGTTAGGGCAGATGCCTGGCCCGGGTTATTAAAGCGCTGAAGGGTCAAAGCGTAGCTGCCGGTATTTTCGCCGTTGTGGTCTGAGACGGTTAACACATATCTGCCTGTTGCGGTTAGTGTCGTGCCGAGCGCGTTGGCTGTGGTATCGTATACGTAAGCAATATGGCTGCCGCTTGGATCAAATAACTGAAGGTAGGGCTGGAAGTCACTTCCTTCTGTCTTGGCAAATGCCATGTAGATGTAGTCGTCTTTAGAGGCGCTAAAGGTGTAGGTCACAGTAAAGTTTTCTTTAGAAATAGTATCTATTATGGTCTGACCAAAGGTAAGGATGCGGCCTTTTAATCCTCTAATTTTAATCTCCCCTGACTCCCTCCAGCCGGAATCAAGGTTGTTTCTATCTTTAGCATACAAAGAGACGTTCTTTCTTATATTGTGCCTCGTCTTATTTATAAATAGAATGGGCCATTTAATTTCTAATGCCTTACCTGAACCATTTATATTAACTTTGGAACAATCCAGTCTTGCCTGCCATTCGTCCAAGTCTACCTGTATGATCTGTGCTGTGCCTGGGGTATAACCGCCATTCCATTGGGAAAAGTTACTTGAGGCATATAGCTTATTTTCAGGTAGGTTATACCTGAAGTAAGCCCCTCCGATAGACATATACACATCCTGTATGTCCTGCCAGCCGGCGTTGTCAAAATAAGTAGCAATAAACTCCAACTGTTCATTGGAGCGGACTATCTCATCATCGGGACTGACTGAGCCCGTGTAAGGAGTAGAGTTATGCAGAATAGTGTATGTGACTGTCTTTTGGTCGGTTTCTACACCATCTGTTACCCGGAAAGTGATAGGGTGTGTTCCTACATCAGTTTCCTCTGGCATCCAGTAGAACCTGCCTGTCTGGGCGTCTAAAGTGGCATTTCCCCGCAATCCTTCTGCGCCAAAAGTCAGTTGATTTGTGCCGTTGTATTGAACTCGCAACGTGAATGAAATCGGCCGGGCGCCTGCCATGATAGTGCGGCCTCTAACGCTGTTTAACGTCAGACCGACATTGGCTGATGCAGATATGTCTGCAAATGCAAATGGCAGATAAAACAAAAACAGGGATACGCAGAGTATCCCTGTTTGGGTTATTTTCTTTAAAATCAGGATAGGTAATTTGTTCGTGAACGACACTTATCTGGAATGTAACTATTTGATTTACTTATAGTTATTACAAAATCACAATACTACATAGAATACATCTTGTCAAGTAAATATTACCTGTATATCCGCGGGACGCGCCTGCCTACCTGGCAGACGACTTCATAAGGGATGGTGCGCGTGAGGCGGGCGATCTCTTCAGCGGTAATTGCCTGTTTTCCCTGACGGCCGATCAAGACAACTTCATCTCCCACCTTTGCCTTTAACCTGCCTGTATCAACCAGGATCTGGTCCATGCAGATAGTGCCCACAACAGGAAAACGCCTGCCCTTGATCAAAACCTGGGCCTTATTGGATAGGCCGCGGGAATAGCCGTCGCCGTAACCAATGGGGACAACTGCTACTGAGGTATCTTTAGAGGTTATATAGGTATGGCCGTAGCTTAACGGCGTGCCTTTTTTCACTGATTTCATAAAAACTATCTTTGACTTCAGTCCCATCGCCGGTTTCAGCCGTATGTCTAAGCCGTCTTTGGGATACAGGCCGTAAATGATCAGTCCCGGCCTTATAAGATTAAAATGGCTTCCGGGATAATCCAGCACAGCCATACTGTTGGCGCAGTGCTTGAACAGGATGAATATGCCCTTCTTCTCAAGCCGGCGCACCAGGGCGCTGAACATGCTTATCTGCCGTCCGGTAAGGGCTTTATTATCATCGGCGCGGGGAAAATGGGTAAAGATGCCCTCTATGGAAACGTGCTTCATCTGCTTATACAGGGCGCTGATGAATTCTTCGGCGTCGCCCCAGCTGACACCCAGCCGGCCCATACCTGTGTCTATCTTTACGTGGACAGAGACCCGTTTGTGCCTGCGCGCCGCCAGCCGGTCCAGGGCGCGGCAGACATCAAGGGTGCAGACGGTCTGCGTCAGATCGTGATCGATGACCGTCCCGGCCTGTTCGGGGAAGATCACGCCCAGGACAAGTATTGGGCATTTCACCCCTGCCCTTCTCAAACATACGGCCTCATCAAGAGAAGCAACGCCTAAATAATCCACGCCGCAGCGTACCAGCCGCTTGGAAACCCGCAGTATGCCGTGTCCGTAGGCGTCTGCCTTGACCGTCACCAGTATCTTTGTATGCGACGAGACCCTGCGCTTTATCTGCCGGAAATTATATTCCAGCGCGCCCAGGTCTATCTCGGCTATTGTGGGACGGAAGAATTCTTTCTTCATTTCCTGATCTGGCATTCTTTGGGATAAAGATACAACGGCACCAGCTTCTCTGCCGCGGCCTTCCTGTTCTTAGGCGATAACGCGATCTCCAGGATATTTTCCGCGCGCGGATACCACTGTCTTTGCGCGGCAAAGCGCGCCTGGCTAACCTTTTCTTTTATCCGATCTCCGTATATGCCTATGGCGTCGCCCAGGAACAGGGTGCCTGGTTTGAGCCCTCGCAAGGCATCCTCCAGAGAAGATAATCTCGGCGGCCTCGCGCGCTTTACGCCTCTATATACGGCGGAATATACCAATGAGCGCTTCGCGTCTACTAGCACACATACATCGCTGTCGCCGCTATCCGCGTTACGGGCAATGATATCCAAACTGCATATGCCTATGGCCGGCCTGTCCAGGCCAAGGCAGAGCCCTTTTGCCGTGGATACGCCGATCCTTATACCTGTTAAAGAACCCGGGCCAAGGCCCGCTGCCACAGCATCGATGCGCCCCTTCTTAAGCCCCGCCTTTTTAAGCAGCGCCTCTATCGCGGGCATTATCATAACCGAATGCTTAACGCGCGCGTTGATGTTGCGGGCGGCAAGCACGCCTTTATCATTGCCCACAACTATAGCCAGCATCCTGCTGGATGTATCAAAGCCCAGAATATTCAATCTTCCTCTTATCCTTGCCCGCGACCTTAAACGATATGCGGATCGCCCGCGGCGGGATGAACTCCCTTGCTTTATCAGCCCACTCCACAAGGCAGACACCATCGCCAAAAAAATATTCCTCGTATCCTAAGTCGGCGAATTCGCATTTATTCTTCAGCCGGTAAAGGTCAAAGTGATGCAGGGGGAGCTTCGCCTTATATTCCCTGATCAAGACAAAGGACGAGCTCACGACCTTGTCCCTGTCAAACCCCAGGCCGGCGGCAACGCCCTTGACGAATATGGTCTTGCCCGCGCCGAGTTCTCCCTCAAGCGCGACTATGTCCCCTTTTTTTAAGCGCGCCGCCAATTTCCTGCCCAGATCAAACGTCTCTTTCTCAGAATTAGTGATTACTTGCATAAGATGTTAGCGTAAAATGTAAAGCGCAAAGCGTAAAACCAAAACTTAAAGTTTAAAGTTTTCTTGTTTTAAAGTTTTAAGTTTTGCACTTTAGTTTTGCGCTTTTCGTTTTACGCTCTACGCTTTAAAAATGCCTAAATCCCTCTGCTTTCAATCTCACCTGCCTGCAATCTTTGGTGACCAGCGTAAAGCCGCGTTCCCTGTCCAGGACCTCCCCGATCTCCCGATATCTGCCGCCTGTCATTTTTATTATCTTCCTCGCCTGGGAAACAGGGGTGGTAAAAAGCAATTCGTAGTCCTCTCCCATTATCAGCGCCTCCCTGAAGCCTGAGGCCGCCTTGCGTAGGGGGATCAGTTCCTCAAAGATCACGGCGCCTGCCTTGCTCTGTTTTAAAATATGCCCCAGATCGCCAAGCAGGCCGTCGGATATATCTATCATCGCGTTGACCCTGAAATTCTTCACCAGAAAGCGCGCCTCTTTTATCTTTGGCTCAAATGTAAAATGCCTGCCCTTGATAGAACCCCCCAATCCGCCCGTGACAAAAATAATATCCCCCTTCTTTGCCCCGCTCCTTAAAACCAGGCGGTTTTTCTCCACCCTGCCTAAAACAACGGCATCAATGACTATCTTTGAAGAGGCGGATGTATCTCCGCCGATCAGGTTGACATTATATTCGCGCGCCAACGCCCTGATGCCCCTGTATATCCCGTCCATAAAACTAAGCGGCAGGCCTTCAGGCAGCCCTATGGAAATAAGCGCGGCTATCGGTTCCCCCCCCATTGCCGCGATGTCGCTTAAGGCGGCGGCGAGCGCCTTCCTGCCGATATAGAACGGCGGGGCAGAACGCTTAAAATGCACCCCCTCCACGATCATATCAGAGCCCGCAAGCAAATAATCCCTTCCGCTATACTCCAGCACCGCGCAGTCGTCTCCAATGCCCTTTACCACGGGACTGCGCGCTTTAATGCCGCGGCTGAGCCGGTCTATCAGAGCGAATTCTCCGATGTCTTTTAGCGTCTTCATCCGATCAAACTCTTGATCTTCACCGTATTCGGTTTATTTATGATCCCCTTCTCCGTGATTATCGCGGTGATCAGCCCCGCGGGCGTCACGTCAAACGCCGGATTATACACCTTGACGCCCCTCGGCGCTGTGCCGCGTTTACGCAATAACTCTGTTACCTCACGGGCATCCCTCTGCTCAATGGGGATCTGCCTGCCGCTTTTGATCTTCAAGTCAAACGTAGAGGCAGGCGCCGCTATATAGAAAGGTATATTGTGAAATTTGGCCAGCACTGCCAGCATATAGGTGCCTATTTTATTCGCGGCGTCGCCATTTGCCGCGATCCTGTCTGCTCCGGCAATGATTTTGTTTATTTTTCCCTGATCCATCAAACTTGCAGCCGTATTATCGCAGATAAGCGTAACGTCAACCCTGTTCTTCTTCAGTTCCCAGGCAGTAAGCCGCGCGCCCTGAAGCAGCGGCCGCGTCTCGCAGGAATAGACCTTAAAGCGCCTGCCCCGCTCTTTGGCGCTGTAAAGCACGCCGAGGGCTGTGCCGTAATCAACCGTGGCTAAGCTTCCGGCGTTGCAGACCGTAAGCACAGAGTCGCCGTTTTTTATCAAGCGCGCTCCGTAGGCGCCCATCTTTCTGCATATCCGCCTGTCTTCTTCCATTATGTCCATTGCCTCGCGGAACAGCGCCTTTTTTATTTCTCCCGCGGCAAGGCGTTTGTTCGCCTCAAACGCGGAGCGCATGCGGTTTAAGCCCCAGAAAAGGTTCACCGCGGTAGGCCGGCTTGAGCCAAGATAGGAAATGACCTTATTAAGACGCTGCCTGAATACGTTTATATCCTTGCCCTTAAAACCCTTGATCCCCAGATACACGCCCAACCCTGCTGCCGCTCCCAGCGCCGGCGCGCCCCTCACTTTCAATAACTTTATCGCCTTCCACAACGCATTTATATCGCGGCAATAGATATATTCCAGTTTTAGCGGCAGTTTGGTCTGGTCAATTATCTTTATATTTCCTTTACTCCAGGCAATAGTAGCCAAAGGCATATTATCTCCAAATCAACTCTGGTCCGATCGCAGGGATATCTGTTCCGCCCAATATCCCGCCAGGTCAGCCCAACGCGTGGCGGGATGCCTCTTAATTACCCCCTGATAACCTCTAGCGGCCGCATCATAGTCAAAAAACAACTGGTGGACCCTGGCAAGATAGTATTCTCTTTCGCCCCGTTCAAACCTTCTGCAGATCAAGGCGATCTGGATATATTTCTTAAGCCAGGTTACCGGAATGCGAGGGAATACTTTTTTATAGAACCATGTTTTGAAAGGCCGATATTCCGAAATCGGCTGATTGATCAAAAAAATCGCGGGCTTCTTACAATATCTCTTATCAACACCGCAGATATCCCTTGGTTTACATTTATATATAATGCCTGCCTCCAGATCGACAACAATGGCATTTTCTTGAAGATAATCTATATTCTCCAAGGCCGTATGCCCCGGAGTAACATACGCGACTGAATGGCTGCCGTTTCCTAAAAAAATCAAATATCCTCTTATATCAAGCGCCTCCGCCAACCGAATATATATATTCGCCACCGAGTCGCACCAGGCCTCTCCGTAGATCAGCATCCATCCAGGGCCGTCATCACGGATATTCCCGTAACGGTGGACATTTCTATAAATATATTGCTTAATATTATCTAAACCGAGAGATCCCGTTTCGCTCTGTATTACTCTAGGTATAGCGTGATAAATAAGCCCTATTCTATGGGACAACATGCCCCTGCTTATTGTATCTCTTTTTATTGTCCACCCTGATAATATCAATGATGCTATTACCAGGATTATAAATATTTTCTTCATTCTACGCTTCCCTTTGCTCAAAGACGCGCGAGCGTACTTACAAGCCGATCAATCTGGCCAGCAAACTCTTCCTCGTGGCGATCGCGGCATACGGACAGGTCTCCTGGCAGCAGAAACAACTGATGCATTTGCCGTAATCTATCTCTATTCTGTCTTTATTTTCGTTGAATGATATCGCCCCTTCAGGGCAGGCAGCTGCGCATTTGCGGCATCTCCTGCATTCCCTGCTCAGCACAAGCGGCCAGGCCTTAAGGAACCTTTTGATGACCGCGGCTAAGGGGGCGGGGATCCTCAATATGATAGAGGCGCCTGCCTGCTGGAAATGCCCTACATTTATCTCGCTTAAATCTTCGCCTAATAATTCTATGCTGTCTTTTTTTATATTACCCAACTGCCTTTTTTCTGCGATCCTGTTCGTAGGCACATTTTCCGGGTGCAGTCCCATGATCGTAGAGGCCACGCTGTCAAGCGCCACGGCATCACGCGAAGCCAGCGCTAAACCTAGCTGCTTCGCGGTGCCGCTGGGGCCAGGACCATCTCCCTGCATAGCGGTTACCGCGTCAATTATAGTCAGCGCCGGCCTTACCTTTTCGTAGATGTCAACCAGCACGGAGGAAAAATGCTCCGCGTCAAAAAAGTCTCTATGGAACTTGAGTTTAAAACTGCTGCTGACCAGGCCGAAAAGATTTTTTACCCCGGCGGTAAGCACCGTAAAATTGTGCGTCTTAAGTTTGGGCAAAGACACCACGCAGTCCACCTCATTAAGGACCGCGGCCAGGGGTATCTTGCCAAACCAGGAATGCTTGTCAAAATAGACGATACCGCAGCCCTCATCCCGCGCTATCTCTCTGATGCCGCAGACATCATAGACCTCATCCACATTTTCCGAGCGGCCTCCCCAGACGCTGGGGCCGTCGCCGATAAGCACCTCTGCATTGATCGCCTTCAACATCCTTACCACCGCCCTTATGAATTCCGGATGCGTGCATACCGGTATTTCCGGGCCCTGCGCCATAAGCAGGTTTGGCTTGACCAGCACTTTGCGGCCGGGCTTGACAAAGGCGGTTATGCCGCCGAGCAGGCCGACGGCGTCATCTACCGCCTGCCGCACCGCTTCCCTGTCGTAACTGCCGCACCTGACTATGGACACTCTGGATCTCATATTCCAAACAACCTTCTGGCGTTGGCTTCGGTCTGGCGCGATACCTCGTCAAAACTTATTCCCTTGATCTCCGCTATCGCGTCAGCCAGGTATTTCACATACGCCGGCTCATTACGCCTGCCCCTTAACTCCTGCGGCGGCAGGAACGGCGCGTCGGTTTCAAGCAAGAGCCGTTCAAGCGGAATCATGCCGACCAGTTTTCTTAAATCCTCCGCCTTCTTGTCCCGCTGAAGTATATTATCGGCGGGATCCCGCCGGGTATTAAAGCCCTTAGCGGGATATGTTATATTGCAGGTGAAGGATATGTCCAGCCCCAGCTCAAGGCACTCAGAAAGCACCTTTTCGTCGCCGGAAAAACAATGCACCACCCCCCTGATACCGCCCTCCGGGAAAGCGCGCCTTAAGATATCAAGCGTATCATTGTGCGCGTCCCTGGTGTGTATGACCAGCGGCAGGCCCTTCTCTTTGGCTATATCTATATGCGCCGAAAAGAGCTGTTTTTGCCTTTCCTTATCGTGGGCCCTGTGATAATCCAGCCCGCATTCGCCTATTGCCACAACCTTTTTATTTGCCGCTAACGACTTGACCTCCGATATGTCCGCGGCGGAGAAACCTTTCCATTCGTGAGGATGCAGGCCAACCGCGGCATAAATAAAATCGTATTTCGCGGACAGAGATACTGCCTCCCGGCTGGACTTCAAGCTGGAGCCGATATTCACGATAAAGGCGATCCCCGCCTGCCTGGCGTTCTCTATTACCCGCTCCAGATCCTCGCCGTATTCCGGGAAATCAAGGTGGCAATGAGTATCAGTTAACATAGCGTAAAATGTAAAGCGCAAAGCGTAAAACCAAAGTTTAAAGTTTAAAACGTTTTGAACTTTACGTTTTAGTTTTGCGTTTTTCGCTTTGCGCTTTTCGCTTTCAATTGGTCTCTATTCTCGGAAACAAGGGCTCGCCCTTTTTGATCTCTGGAGCCGAGAACTGCTTCAACAGCTTCTGCGAGGCCTGAGGCATAAGCGCGGCAAGGGCCGCGGCCACTGTCTTTATCACCTCAACCAGAAGGTTCAAGAACAGATACAGCTCCTTGTCCTTCTTTTCTTTTGCCAGGGCCCAGGGCTTTGTGTCTTCTATGTATTTGTTCGCCTTGTTTATAAGTCCCCATATCTTCTCAAGGGCGGCGCTGAAATTGTATTCCAGCATGAACGCCTCTACCGCCTCAGGCAGTTCTTTCAGCGCCTTGTCAAAATCAGCGGGGAACGCTCCGCCTTTCTCCGGCAGTTTTCCGGCGCAGTATTTCTCCAGCATCGTGGCGCTCCTGTGCGCGAGATTGCCCAGATCGTTGGCAAGGTCGCTGTTGACGCGCTTGACCAGCGCCTCTTCGGAAAAGTTGCCGTCAAAGCCGAACTGCACCTCTCTGAGCAGGAAATACCTGTAGGCCTCTACGCCGTATTTCTCAACCATGGCATAGGGGTCAACCACGTTGCCCAGTGACTTTGACATCTTTTTCTCGTCTATCTTCCACCAGCCGTGGGCGAACACTACCTCGGGAAGCTTCTCGCCGAGGGCCATGAGCATTATCGGCCAGTATATGGCGTGCTGCCTGAGTATGTCCTTTGCCATGATGTGTATGTCCGCCGGCCAGAATTTATCAAATTTCTTCCTGTCCCGCGCGAAGCCGATCGCGCTGATGTAATTTATCAGCGCGTCAAACCAGACATAGGTAACATGATCCGGGCTGAACGGCAGCGGGATGCCCCAGCCCAGCCGCTCTTTGGGGCGCGATATGCACAGGTCGGACAAGCGGTTATGCTCAAGAAAGCTCATCACCTCGTTCTCGCGTATCCTGGGCCGGATAAAACCCGGGTGCGAGGCGATATGCTTCATAAGCGCTTCCTGATATTTAGAAAGATTAAAGAAGAAGTTTGTCTCGCTTATGCTTTCCAGCTTGCGCTTACAGTCAGGGCAGAGCCCGTCCTCGGCTTGAGTCCCTGTCCAGAATGTCTCGCAGGGCGTGCAGTAGAGCCCCTCATACTTTGACTGAAAGATATCGCCCTTATCATAAAGCATGGTTAAAACCTTCTGCACCGCCTCAATGTGCCTTTGTTCCGTAGTGCGTATAAAATCGTCGTATTGGATGTTCAGCGCCTGCCAGAGATCCCTGAATTTCCCGGATGTCCTGTCGGTGAATTCCCGCACGGCCACGCCCGCCTCTTCCGCCGCGCGCTGCACTTTCTGGCCGTGCTCGTCGGTGCCGGTAAGAAAGAGCACGTTCTCCTTGCCGATCCTGCCCCTCATAAAACGCGCGATAGTATCAGCGGCAACCGTCGTATAGGAATGCCCTATGTGCGGAGAGGCATTCACGTAATAGATCGGAGTGGTTATGTAGAATTTTTCAGGCATTATTTCTTCGTATAATCTATGATTATTTGTTTTCCTTCTTCCAATTCAACGTACGCCTTGCGTTTAAGTATGTTGACCGAGACGACCTTGCCCTTGCCTTCGGGAGTGCTGATCTTATCGCCCTCCCTGGGCATGCCGCGGCTGAATTCCTTGTAGGTATCATATTCATAGGCCAGGCAGCACATCAGCCGTCCGCATAGCCCGGAGATCTTGGGCGGATTCAGCGGCAGGCCTTCGTCCTTTGCCATCCTTATCGTGACCGGCACAAAGTCCTTGAGGAATGTCTTGCAGCAAAGCTCCCTGCCGCAGGAGCCCAGCCCCCCTAAAAGCCGCGCCTCATCCCTGACGCCTATCTGCCTCAACTCTATCCTTACCTTGAATATGCCTGCCAGCTCCTTGACCAGTTCCCGGAAATCTATCCTCTCCTCCGCGGTGAAGTAAAAGATTATCTTGCTGCGGTCAAAGGCGTATTCGCAGTCAACCAGTTTCATATCAAGCCGGTGCTGATCGATCTTTATTACGCAGGTCTTGCGCGCCTCGGCCGCCCGAAGCTGGTTATCGGCGATCTTCTCTATGTCATCAGCCGTTGCCACGCGCAGGACCTTCTTGATATTGTCCTTGTTCTCCGGCTCCGCGGCAACCTGCGCGTCGCAGGCGATATGGCCGTAATCAAGCCCCCTGTCCTGCTCCACAATGACTATATCGCCCAGTTTCAGGGCAAGGCCGTTGTTGTAGAAATAAGTGCACTGCCCGGCCTCTCTTAATTTAACCTGCACTATCTCTTGCATAATCTTAACCTCAGAAAGTTGAATATCAGTTTCGTGCTTACGTTTCTCTCGGCCAGGTAGGACAACTGGCTCAGGTCGTTAAATGCAGCGTCCAGCTCCTCAAAACTGTACCTGCCGCTCATTGACTCAAGGTTGTCCGCCCTGTCTTCATTTATCAGGCGGCTGTTGAGGCCGATCTTCAGCATCCATAGATCGCGAAGGTAGGCGGCTAACACCGCCAGGGTAAATCTCAGGTCCTCTCTCTCGTCGTCAAATACGGCCGAGGGCACCTTGGGGTAGAGGCCGAACAAAAAGGTGTCTATTATGCTGTTCTTTACGACCAGCATATCCATATCCTTGAACCTTGCCGCCTCACCCGGAGAGCCCCCGCTGAACTGGGCGAGAAATCGGCTCGTGTCCGCCTCCAGCGAATACTTCTCCGAGAGGATATCCCCCACCGCCTTAAGCGGCAGGCTGCCGAAGGTAACCTTCTTGCACCTGGAGATGATCGTGGGGATGACCGCCGCGGAATTTGACGTGGTGAGTATGATCAGCGAATTATCCGGCGGCTCCTCCAGCGCCTTGAGCAGACAGTTGGCGCTCTCTAAACTCAGGTATTGCGCGTCCCTGATAATAAACACCTTCCATTTTGCCTCAAACGGCCTTAAGGCGATCCTTTCCAGCATCAGGCGTATGTCATCCACCTTTATCTGCGAGTCGCCTTCCTTCTTCTCTATCAGGAAAACATCGGGATGATTAAGGCCGTCTATCTTCCTGCAGGAAGGGCAGGCGCCGCAAGAATCATCGCCCTGCTCCTGGCAGTTAAGCGCCTTTGCCAGGGCCAGCGCGGTCAATGTCTTGCCTATGCCGGACGGGCCGCAGAACAGATACGAGCCCTTAAGCGTGCCCTCTTTTAATTGCGACTTGATGAGCGCTATTGCCCGCGGCTGTCCAATTATGTTCTTAAATGACATTTCTTTATCAGATCGTCTATCTGTTTTCTTATCGCCTCTTGCGTCTGCTCTTTATTGTGGTCGACCTTGATCACCTTGACGCGGCCGGGTTCGGCCTTTGCCAGCTTAAGATAGCCGGCCCTCACTCTCCTGTGAAAAGCAAGCGGCCTTAATTCTATCCTATCCTTTACGCTGCCGGCGCGCCGAAGGCCTTCGTTGACCTCCACATCAAGAAAAAAGGTTATGTCCGGCCTGATCCCGCGCGTGACCAGTTTGCCCATGTGGCGGATCGCCGATAAATCCATTCCCAGCCCATAGCCCTGATAGGCAAGCGTTGAATCAAGGAACCTGTCGCAGACCACCGCGGCGCCTTTTTTCAAAGCGGGGATGATCAGCTCATCCACGATCTGCGCCCTCGCCGCCATATAAAGCATCAGTTCACAGTTGGCAGACATCGACTTGTTTCTCACGCTGAGCAGGGCCTTCCTTATCTGCTCGCCCACAAACGTCGAGCCCGGCTCGCGCGCAAACAACACCTCGCGGCCCTCGCGCCTCAAATAATCACAAAGCATCTTAGAGTGCGTGCTCTTGCCGGAGCCCTCAGAGCCCTCGAATGTGACGAATATACCCTTCATACCACTAAAAATAGTATTTTATGCCTATGCTGTGCTGCCAGTTCCAAACATCGGAATGAGTGTCACCTGTGTCGGTGTAAAAATGCGCCGCTTCATAATTCAGCGCCCAGTCCTTATTCAGGAAATACTCTACTCCAGCGCCAAGTTTATACGCGTAAGAGTTTGATTTGTCCTTTGTCTCCGCGGGCGTCATACCGTCAAAACTGAAGAATGACCAGCCCAATCCGGCCAGCGCGTAAGGGTAGATCACTCCAAACTTCTTCCTTAATTCCAGGCTGGCCAGGACCGAGCTCACCCTTACCTTAGAGCCGGTTTTTGATTTCATCCTGAAACTATCCGCCTCAAGCTCCGCGGAAAGATTGTTATTTATTCCTTTGCCCACAAATATCCTGCCTAAACCCGTCAGCTTTTCCTTGAATTCCGCGTCTTCCGGCTGAACATAAGTTGCCGCCGCGCCCGCGTACCACCTGCCCGCTATGTCCTGGCATAGGGCAGTCCCCAAGAATACCACGAATATTGCTATAATTCCTAAGACTACTACCTTGCGCATCGCACCCCCTCCTTTTTTCCTCTACACACTTACGTGTGTAGAATCATCTGGCTATTCTTATCGTATCATTCCCCACACGTAAGTGTGGGGTACCCTCCAGCCTAAAAGCGCCCCGCCGCCAGTATTCATTATTTATTTTTGGACATCCTCTTTATTCCCATTGCTAAAGCCCAAACCCAAACACCAAAAACTAAAGGAATACCGATAATAACAAAGGATAAAAATACCCCTACCAACCACAGGACTAACTGCGTTACCCCCTTATTGCTATCACCCCAAATAATTGTTCCAATCCCTGGTATAGCCAGATTGACCAGTAAACCCACTATGTTCTTCGTCTCTCTGTCCATATCCCTCTCTCCTTTGTTATCGGATAATGCCTCCTCGCATTTATAATCGAGGTGTCATAACTTATTACGCTAACTAATATCCCAGAGAACCGTCCCCGCTATTTCCTATCACTATTTCCTATTTTTTATCAAGTGACAAACGCATCCACAATTTCTCTTTATTTAATACGAATGGTATTGCTACTTCGTTCTTTTTCTCTGTGACTTTCTGGGGAGTTTTAAAAAATTCGCCTATTTTAATTCTAATGGTGCTCATTTTCTGCGTTTGATTACTAATAATCTTTATGGGGAGTCTTTTAGTAGTATGCGGTTCTAAGCTATTTACTCTTAAGATTCTTGTTTTAATTCTATCGGGCTTGGATACAGCAGTAAATTGCACTAAATTATAGTTAACTGTATAATAGTTATCTTTATCTCCCAGATTAAGCACCTCATCACCTTCTTGTTTACCTATAAGTTCAATATTGTCAACATCAAAAGTATTATCTTCACAGGTAATATGAATCTGTATTGCAAATAAAGGATAATCTTTATTGTTGGTTAACATTAAGTGGTATATCTCATTCCATTCGCTATTATTAATAGTGAGATTGTTTGGAATAATTATCAAACTATACTTAATAGCATTCCAACTAGCATATACAGTAATGATAGCGGCTATTGTACTAATAAATGTAATAAGAAAACTTCTCATCTGTTATCCCTTCGCATTTATAATCGAGGTGCCATAACCTATTACGCGCTAACAACTAATATTCCAGAGAACCGTCCCCACTTACATTTGGCTATTCTTAGCGTATCATTCCCCACACGTAAGTGTGGGGTAACTTTCTAATATTTTCTTAGCGAAACCAATATCAAAGAGAACCGTCCCCTCTATTCAGTCCCGCTATTCATATATATACCGCCACGCACATTTAAATCCCTACCCACATATATCTTTGAAGATACTCCTGGCCTGCCACTGCTTTGTTCTTGCGGGGTATGCCGATTTTTGTTAAAAAACGAACGGATTTTATCTACGCCCTCAAGAAAGTTCCCAATATTAATTACTACTAGGACAATAAGCACAATAACATAGTAAATCCAATGTTTTTTAACTCCTTGAATAAAATCTGATATTTTTGACATATTTTTTTAATTGTAGATCTCTACCCGCCGCCTTTCTCGCTCGCCTTTGCGTCTGGCTTGGCTGTGATTGTCTCAGCGGGTGGCTTTGGACGGGGCGCCCCGCCCCGCGCGGAGTTCACGCCTGTAGCGTTAAGTAATGAGCACGGGGTGGGGCTGTCCAAAGACAGGACCCGCTGCCGCGCAACACAGACAAGCCAGACGCAGAAATTGTTACAGCTTTCTCCGCCAGGTCGTGCCGTCCTTGGTATCCTCAAGCACAATGCCCAACTGCTCCAATTCTTGCCTAATTTTGTCTGAAAGAGCAAAATCTTTTTTCTTTCTTGCCTCGTTTCTTTCTTCTATCATTTGTTGAATCTTATCTCCGGGTAAGAAAATATGTTCCTTAATAGTAAGCCCCAATACATTTTTCAAAGTAGTAACTGCATCTCTTACGCTCAGAACGATCTTGGAATTATCAGTATTTTTATTCCCAAATGATATTAACTCAAATATATAAGATAATGCTTGGGGTGTATTAAAATCATCGTCCATACTTTTAGTAAATTTATCTTTTACCTCATCAATCTCTTTGAATTTATCATTTGCTGAAAGAGATATTTTCCCCCTGATCTTCCTTGCCTTATCCATAAATATCAGGATGCGCTCCAGCGCCTCTTTTGCCTCGGCAATCTTCTCATCCGTGTAATCAACAGGCGAGGAGTAGTGCGCCGAGAGAAACAGCAGTTTCAACAGGTCCGCGTTCTTGTGTCTGACGAGAAAATCAGTCACCGTGACAAAATTCCCCAGCGACTTGGACATCTTCTGGCTGTTAATCGTCAGTAATCCGTGGTGCATCCAGTATTTCGCGAATTTCTTGCCCGCGCCTTCGGACTGCGCCTTCTCGTTCTCATGGTGAGGGAATATCAGGTCCAGCCCTCCGCCGTGAATGTCAAATTCATCCCCCAGAATATCCGAACTCATTACCGAGCATTCTATATGCCAGCCCGGCCTGCCAGGCCCCCACGGCGACTTCCACGACGGCTCGCCTTCTTTTGCCGCCTTCCACAGCGCGAAATCAAGCGGGTCCTTCTTACTCTCGCCCACGGCAACGCGCGCGCCTGCCTCCATTTTATCCAGGGATTGATTAGACAGCTTTCCGTAATCCTTTGCCAGCTTTATATCAAAATAAACATCGCCGCCTGACTGATAGGCAGCGCCCTTCTTTATGAGTCCTTCTATAAACTTAACCATTTTGGGGATATATTCGCTTGCCTTGGGCTCAACAATGTCATTGTTATCTATGCCTAAATTCTCCAGTGCGTCATGATATGCCTTGAGATATTTTTCGGCAACCTTCTTTGTGGCGGCGTTCAAATCTTCGCCCTCGCATTCCTTCCTTGCCTTGTCAATGATCTTGTCGTCGACATCGGTGACGTTGCGCACGAACTTCACCTTGTAACCGCGGTATTTCAGGTAGCGCCTGACCACGTCAAATATGTAGGCGCTGCGCGCATGGCCTATGTGCGGCTCATCGTAAACCGTGGGGCCGCACACGTACATCTTCACCTGCTTATCTTTCAGAGGCTTAAATTCTTCCTTCTTTCTTGTGAGAGAATTGTAGATTTGGATGGACATAATAATTTAAACCCTAAACTCTAAATCCTAAACCCTAAATAAACCCAAAACCCAAAATTACAAACCCAAAACGCTATTGTTTTGTAATTGCGTGTTTTGAGTTTTGTGTTTTGACATTTGAGTTTGTTTAGAGTTTAGTGTTTAGGGTTTAGTGTTTATCTTGTTCTAACTTCTTGACCCGCTCCTCCAGCTCCTCGATATTCTGCATGATCGGGTCTATGACATGGATGTGGTCAAGATCAAAATCCATTCTCTTGCCGTCCTGTTTGGTGACCCGCCCGGGCACGCCCACCACCGTTGAATTAGGCGGCACATCCTTTATAACCACGGCGTTCGCCCCCACATAAGAATTATCGCCGACGGCAATGTTCCCCAATACCTTTGCGCCCGCGCCGATGACCACGTTGTTGCCCAGAGTGGGATGGCGCTTGCCCTTCTCTTTGCCGGTGCCGCCCAGTGTCACGCCCTGATAAAGAGTAATATTATCGCCCAGGATCGAGGTCTCGCCGATAACAACCCCCATACCGTGGTCAATGAACAGCCCCTTGCCTATTTTTGCCCCGGGATGGATCTCAATGCCGGTGAAATGGCGCGCGACGACACTTATCAGCCGCGCGATGAAAAAGAAGCGTATTTTATAGAAGAAACGCGCGGCGCGGTAAGCGATCACGGCATGCAGGCCTTCGTAGAGCAGGATCACCTCAAGATTTGAGCGGGCAGCCGGGTCGCGCTCCCTGGCGGACCTTATCTCCTCTTTAAAAACCAGCGAGATGACCGCCGCCTTGGCTATGATTATTAAAATAAACGCAAGAAGAACGTAAAATAATATGCTCATTTCTTCTCTCCTTTTTTCTCTTCAAGCAGCACGACCGCGTAGGCGGCGATCGCCTCGCCCCTTCCGATCAGGCCCAGCCCTTCCTGGGAGGTGGCCTTGACGCAGGCATCGCCCTTTTCTATTTTCAGCGCCCCAGCAATAAGCGCCTGCATCCTGTCCTTGAACGGCTCAAGCCGCGGCTCATCGGCGATCACCACGCTGTCAACGTTGGAAACGCGCAAACCCTTATCCGCGAGCATTTCATTTACGCGTTCAAGCAGCTTTATGCTGGAGATGTTGTGAAACTCCGCCTCGCTGTCAGGGAAGAATTTGCCTATGTCGCCTAAGCCCGCCGCTCCCAGCATCGCGTCGCAGAGCGCGTGCAGCAGCGCGTCGGCGTCGGAATGCCCCAGCAGGCCCTTATTGTACGGTATCTCCACCCCGCCCAGGAATAACTTCCTGCCTTCGATCAAAGGATGTATGTCGTAACCGATTCCTATGCGCATCTCTTCAATATCGCCTTCGCAAACACCAAATCCTCAGGTGTGGTTATCTTGATGTTAAAATAAGAGCCCTCTACCACCTTGACCTTCCTGCCCAGGCGCTCCACAAGAAAAGAATCGTCTGTTGCCTTGAGGCCGGCACCATCCCTATATGCCCTGAGGAGCAGCTCCCTGTCAAACACCTGCGGGGTCTGCGCCTCAACAAGCTCATCCCTGTCAATAGTAGCGCGCACTGTCCTGTCGGTATTTACCCGCTTTATGGTGGATTTTACCCTGACGGCGGCGATCGCCGCCCCGCCTGACATTGCCTGTTTTATCAGGGCTGTTATTGTCCGGCCATCAACAAACGGCCTGGCCGCGTCGTGTATAAGCACAAGGCCGCAGCCGGAAGGAAGATGTTTTAAGGCGTTTCTTACCGAATCCCGGCGCGCGGCCCCGCCTTTAACTACGCTGATGACCTTTTTGAAGCCGTAACTTCCGACCAGCCGCTCTATCTTCTTTAGATCACTTGAGGCCGCGGCGATTATGATGCCGTCAATGAGCCGGTGGCTGTTCAGGGTATTGAGGCAGTAATATATTAGCGGTTTGCCTGAAAAACCTAAAAGCGCCTTTTTCCTGCCCAGCCGCCTGCCTGCTCCCGCGGCGGCAATTATAGCCACGACCTTCATTTCTATCTAATGCTTCGCGTTCGCTGAAGCGAGCTTGGCAAAGATCATCCGGCCTGCCTGGGTCTGGAAAACCGACGTCACCACGACCTTCATCTCGCGGCCGATATAATGCCGCGAATCCTCCACCACGACCATCGTGCCGTCGTCAAGATACCCTATCGCCTGATTGTGCTCCTTGCCTTCCTTGATCAGTTTCAGGTTCATTACCTCTCCGGGGAACACCACCGGTTTCAGGGCGCCTGAGAGCTCATTTATATTGAGGACCTTGATCCCCTGAAGCGCGGCAACACGGTTTAAGTTATAATCAACGGTCATGATCTTGGCCTCAAGCACCTTGGCGAGCTTTACCAGCTTTGAGTCAACGTCGGGGAATTCCGGAAAATCGTCTTCGTGTATATTTATGTCCATGCCGCTTTCCTTCTGTATCTTATGAAGGGTCTCCAGCCCCCTTCTGCCGCGCTGGCGTTTTATGGAGTCGGCGGAATCAGCTATCTGCTGCAGCTCCTTAAGCACAAAGCGCGGTATGACCAATTTGCCGTCCAAAAACTTTGTCTTTAAGATGTCCGTGATCCTGCCGTCTACTATCACCGACGTGTCCAGTATGACTATCTCGGCCGACCTGTCCTCGCGGCGCAATCTCACGTAAGGTATGATTATATTAAACTCGTCCCTGCCCCTCAGGCCCATGATCATCCCCAGATAGCAGAACACAAGCGTGAGGGTGACCTTGATCAGCGCAAGCACCGGCTGGCTGATGGGCGTCAAACTGAAGACATCGCCCACAAGCTTGGCCATTATCAGGCCCAGTATAAGCCCGAACACGGCGCTGGACAGGCCGCGCACGGAAACACGCTTCATCCCTATTTCCGACAGGATTATGACCGCTCCGGCAAACGCCCCGATAAGAGCGCCGATCAAGGCGGCGTCGCTGGTGTCTCCGGTCTGATACCCTATAAGCGTAAATATGATGAAAAATAACAACCTGGTAAATAGGATCACCATTATAACCTCCGTTTAGTATAAAAATAATTCAATGTCGAATTCTCCAATGACGAATGTCGAATAAATGACCAATTCTTCAATGTCCAATGTCAAAATTGGACATTTGGTCATTTAGACATTCATTCGTCATTCGGGTTTCGTCATTGGTCATTAATATTTTTCTTATCCAACTAATATATCCAGCGCCTCTTTCACGCTGGCTGCCCCGATAAGTTCTATTTTCCTCCTGCCCGCGGCGCTCGCGTTCTTAAGGTTGTTGCGCGGCAGTATGCACCTCTTAAACCCTAATTTTTCCGCTTCATTGATCCTCAGTTCTATCTGATTGGCGCTCCTTACCTCTGAAGTAAGCCCCACCTCTCCGAATACGACCGTCTCCTCCAATATCGGCTTGTCCTTAAAACTTGAGGCGATGGCCGCGACCACGGCCAGGTCGCAGGCAGGGTCTGCCACCTTGACCCCTCCGGCTACGTTCAGGAATACGTCCTCTGTTTCAAGGTGCAGGCCTATCCTTTTCTCAAGCACGGCTATGAGCAGGTTGAGGCGGTTATGGTCAAACCCCTGCGCCCTGCGCGCGGCATAGCCGAAGTTCGCCCTGCTGGTCAGCGCCTGGATCTCAACTAAGAGCGGCCGCGTGCCTTCCAGCACGGAGGACACCGCTGAGCCGGATACATTCTTTGCGCGCTCCGAAAGAAAAATGCAGGAGGGATTATCCACCTCTTTTAAGCCGGATGAGGTCATCTCAAACACGCCTATCTCATTGGTGGAGCCGAAGCGGTTTTTCTGCGCCCTCAATACGCGGTAGGCGGAATACCTGTCGCCCTCAAAATACAGGACCGTGTCAACTATGTGCTCAAGCACGCGCGGGCCGGCGAGCGTGCCCTGCTTGGTAACGTGCCCGATGATGAACATCGCGATGTCTTCGGTCTTGGCGATGCGCGTGAGGTAACCGGCGCAGTCGCGCACCTGGCTGACAGAGCCGGGGCTGGAATCAAATTCCGGATTGAACACCACCTGTATGGAATCCACCACCACCATATCCGGAGAAAGCTTTTTTATGGATTCCTCTATGATGCCTATGTCGGTCTGGTTGACGATGAAAAGTTCGCCGGCGTTCTTAAAAGGGGCGAGCCTCTCGGCGCGCAGCTTGGTCTGGGACACGGATTCTTCGCCGCTGATGTAAAGGACCTTTTTACCGGCGGCTGAGAGCCCCGCGCATATCTGCAGGCATATGGTGGACTTGCCTATGCCCGGGTCGCCTCCGATAAGCACGACCGAACCCGGCACAATACCGCCGCCCAATACCCTGTCCAGTTCCGAGATGCCGGTTTTGGCCCGGGAAAAGTTCTCCACGCTGACATCCTTGAGCAGGACCGGCGGCTGGGAATTAGTGATGGCGCGGCTTCTGGTCTTTGCCGTCGGCTCGCTGTAATTCTCCTCCACAAAAGAATTCCAGCTGCCGCAATCGGCGCACCTGCCCGACCATTTCGCCGACTGCGCCCCGCAGTTCTGGCAGGCGTATATGGTTTTGGTCTTCATGCTACTTTTTCGGCTTATGCAATAACTTCCAGGGGTTCTTCTTAAGGTCAGAGAACATCTCTTCTATGTCCTGATAAAGACGGGAGTCGTAGATCAGCTTTCCTATGGTGCCTTCGCCGGTATGCATCTGCGCTATGATATCGTCAAGCCCGTAGGCGACCCTCTGAAGCAGCTCTCCCACCTCGTGCATGGCCACAGGGTCTTTGCCTGCCAGGCTGCTTCCCGCCCGGTAGAACTCGCTGTCATTGGCGGCCGGCATGATCTCAACGTATTTTTCCCCCAAAAGGCCCAGCGTGTTTATCCACACCGCGGAACCAACCGGCACCTTTACCCCTTTCTCTATGGATATCAAAGTATTTACGCGTGTCTTATGCTGGCCCTCGTCAAAATAAACGTCTATATCCTTGACCTCGCCCACATCGACTCCGGCAAACCTCACCGGCGCGCCGACCTTAACGCCGTTCACAAAGCCGAACATGACATTAAGATTGTAGGTGGAGGCAAAGCTCTTAATGCTCTTTATGGAAAGAATGAATACACTGAGAATCAATAAACCGATAAAGACGAATAGCCCCACCTTCAGTTCTAATTTTGAATTGTTATTGGCCATATTATTCCTCCATTATTCCAGCGTTTCAGTGATCGGGCCCTTTGCCAGCCCGTTAATGAACTGGTGCACTACCGGATGCGCCGTATGCTGTATCTCTTCGGGCCTGCCCTGCGCTATTATCCTGCCCTTATAAAGCATGGCGATAGTGTCCGCGACTTTATAGGCGCTCTTCATATCGTGAGTGACGACAATGGTGGTTATCTTGAGTTTATCGTGCATGTTCCTTATCAGGTCGTTTATGCTGTCGGCGGTGATCGGGTCAACGCCCGTGGTCGGCTCGTCATAAAGTATGATCTCGGGTTTATTGCAGATCGCCCGCGCCACCGCCACGCGCTTTTTCATCCCGCCGCTTAATTCCGCGGGCATAAGATGCTCTATGCCGCAGAGATCCACCATGCACAGCGATTCTTCCACGCGCTCAAGTATTTCCTTCCCGCTGAGATCGGTATGTTCCTTAAGGGAAAAACCCACGTTATCGCCCACGCTCATGGAATCGAACAACGCCCCTCCCTGGAAGACCATCCCTATCTTCATCCTCACCGAGTTAACGTCTTTCTCGGAGAGCCCGACTATGTTTTTGCCTCCGACGAGCACCTCCCCTTTGTCCGGATTGAGTATGCCCACGATGTGCTTGAGCAGGACGCTCTTGCCGCAGCCGGAGCGGCCGATGATCACCTTGGTCTCGCCCCGCTTTACGGTAAGGTCGACCCCGTTAAGCACATGGTTGTCCCCGAAGGACCTGTATACGCCTCTTATCTCAATCATACCCTGCAAGATTATCCCATTACAAAATAAAACAACGCCGTAAGCAGGCAGTCGGCGGCGATTATCATCACGAACGTGGTTACGACCGAGGCCGTGGTCGCCTTGCCCACGCCTTCGGCCCCGCCTTTAACCTTGAGGCCTTCGTAACAGGCCTCCAGCGCGATTATGGCCGCGAAGATCACGCTTTTCATCAACCCGGAAAACAGATCTTTGAATAACAGCGAGTCCCAGGTGATGCTCATATACAGACTGGAGCTTATGCCTAATTTATACACGCATATCATGTAGCCGCCGAAAATGCCGATGATGTTGGCATACAGAGTGAGGATGGGAAGCATGCACATAAGGGCGAGCAGCCGCGGCACTACCAGGTACTTCACGGGGTTTGCCGCCAGCGTCTGAAGCGCGTCCACCTGCTCCGTAACGTTCATCGTGCCCAGCTCGGCGGTGATCGCCGCGCCCACCCTGCCCGCCACGACGAACGCGGTTATCACCGGGCCCAATTCCCTGACAATGGAGAGAGCCACGATACTGGCGATATACATCTCCGAGCCCAGCCGCTGCATCTGCACCGCGGTCTGCAGCGCCAGTATTATGCCGATAAAAAGGGAGGATATCAGGACTATGGGTAAACTGTCATAACCGATACGCCTGTTCTGGGTGAAAAACCTCTCTTTGCTGAAAGGAGGCACGAACATCCAGAAGAATGACTGAACGCCCAGCAGCGCCAGCCCTCCCAGGTTGACCAGCATGGCCGTGATATTGGAAGTCGATTTCCTGAACAGGTTTATCATTTTTTAGACATCGCGCCCGATATCAGATCAAACTTCAATTCTTCCTTGTCGCGTATGACGCGGAATGTCCTCGCGTCCTTGGACTTCTGCGTGATTATCTCCTCGGCCAGCGGGTCTTCCAGATACCTCTGGATGGTCCTCTTTAAGGGCCGCGCCCCGAACACGGGGTCAAAGCCCTTCTCAATAATGAACTGGCGGGCCTCTTCTTCTATCTGAAGCGTGATGCCCTGCTCTTTCAGGCGCTCGGAAACATAGCCCAGCTCCAGGTCCACTATGCGGTGCAGGTCTTCTTTGGTGAGCGACCTGAATACGATTATGTCGTCTATCCTGTTCAGGAACTCCGGCTTAAAGGTGTGCTTCACCTCTTCCAGGAGCTTGTCTTTCATATCAAGGTAATCCACCTGCTCTTTCTGCTCCTTAAAGCCCAGCGCGCCTTTCTTCCTGATGATCTCCGCGCCGACGTTTGAGGTCATTATCACGATGGTGTTCCTGAAATCCACCTTTCTGCCGAAGCTGTCGGTGAGGCGCCCGTCTTCAAAGACCTGCAGCAGCAGATTGAACACGTCGGGATGCGCCTTTTCGATCTCATCCAGCAGTATGACCGCGTAGGGCCTTCTGCGTATCTTTTCTGTCAGCTGCCCGCCCTCTTCGTATCCCACGTATCCGGGAGGCGCGCCCACCAGGCGCGAGACGTTAAACTTTTCCATATACTCCGACATATCCAGCTGGACAAGGGCGTCCTGGTCGCCGAACATAAAGTCGGCCAGGGCCCTGGCGAGCAGGGTCTTGCCTACGCCTGTCGGCCCCAGGAATATAAATGAGCCGATGGGCCGGCGCGGGTCTTTGATACCGGCGCGCGAACGCCTGACCGCGCGGGCGATGGTCTTTATCGCCTCCTCCTGCCCTATAACGCTTTTATGCAGTTCTTCTTCTATCTTAAGCAGTTTCTCGCTTTCCTTCTCTTCCAGGCGGAAAATGGGTATGCCCGTCCACTGCGCCACGATCTTGGCGATATCTTCGGCGCTGATCTCAGGCATCGTCTTATCCTTGGCGGCATTCCACTCCTTGTTCGCCTTGTCAAGTTCGGTCCTTACCTGCCTTTCCTGGTCCCTTAAGCCGGCCGCCTTTTCAAAGTTCTGGCTCTTTATCAGCTCTTCCTTTTCCTTCCTCAGCTCCTCCACCTTACGCTCTAATTCCTTTATCTCCGACGGAACGACCAGGACGTTGAGCCGCGCGCGCGAGCCGGTCTCGTCGATCAGGTCGATCGCCTTATCCGGCAGGAACCTGCCCGAGATATACCTGTCGGATAATTTTGCCGCCGCCTCCAGCGCCTCGTCCGTGAACTTGACGCGGTGGTGCGCCTCATACCTGTCCCTCAGGCCCTTTAAGATAGCGATGGTCTGGTCAACCGTCGGCGGGTCCACCATGATCGTCTGGAACCTTCTCTCAAGGGCGGCGTCCTTCTCAATGTACTTTCTGTATTCATCAAGGGTGGTGGCGCCTATGCACTGTATCTCGCCGCGGGAAAGCGCCGGCTTTAGTATATTGGAGGCGTCGATCGCCCCCTCTGCCGCCCCCGCGCCCACAAGCGTATGAAGCTCGTCAATGAACACCACGACGTCTTTGGAGCGCTTGATCTCTTCCATGACCGCCTTGATCCTCTCTTCAAACTGGCCGCGGTATTTTGTGCCGGCGACCATAAGCGCCAGGTCAAGCACCACGATGCGCTTGCCCCTTAATACCTCAGGCACGTTGCCGGCGATGATGGACTGCGCCAGGCCTTCAACTATGGCGGTCTTGCCCACGCCTGCCTCGCCTAAAAGCACGGGGTTATTTTTTGTGCGGCGGCTTAATATCTGTATGACCCTCTCTATCTCGCTGGTCCTGTCTATGACGGGGTCAAGCTTGTTGTCTTTGGCCAGCTGGGTCAGGTCGCGGCCAAAGGCATCCAGCGCCGGGGTCTTGGTCTTTGCCTGCTGCTGCTGTCCGCTGAAACCGGGGATAGCGGAACCAAGCAGAGATATAACTTCATTGCGCACGCGGTCAAAATCAAGCCCGAGGTTCATCAGGACCTGCGAGGCAACGCCTTCGCCCTCGCGTATGAGCCCCAGCAGTATGTGCTCTGTGCCGATGTAGTTATGGCCCATTGAGCGCGCCTCTTCCGCTGCCAGCTCCAGCACCTTTTTGGCGCGCGGGGTAAACGGTATGTCGCCCAGTATCTGGGTCGACGGCCCGGGCTGGACCAGTTTCTCCACCTCAAGCCGGATCGTCTCAAGGCTCAGGCCCAATTTCTGCAATACGGCGGCGGCGACGCCTTCGCCCTCGCGTATGAGCCCCAGCAGTATGTGCTCTGTGCCGATGTAATCGTGGTTAAACCTCCTGGCCTCCTCCTTTGCCAGTATTATTACCTTCCTCGCCCTTTCGGTGAATCTGTTGAACATCGCTATCCTCCTTAATATTTATTTCTGTTTTAATTTTTCCCTGATGATCTCGGCTCTTTTCTCGTCACGCTCCTGCGCGCTCAGTTTCTTGCCTTCAAATTTCTGAAGGTGCGCCGGCTGCGTGATGATAAAAAGCTCGTTCACCGTGCGCCTGTCAATATCCTTTATCAGCCCCATATCAACGCCCAGCCGCACCATGGAAAGCAGGTCGGTGGTCTCCTGGCTGGATATGATATGCGCGCTCATCAATACGCCCAGCGAGCGCGCGATCTTGTCTTCCAGCATCGCCTTGTGCTGGCCTATCAGGACGTTCCTTGCCTGCCTTTCCTGATCGATTATCTGGCGCACGAGCCCGTTCATATTTTCTATGATCTCATCTTCCATGTGCCCCAATGAAACAAGGTTGGAGATCTGGAAGAAATTGCCTGTCGCCTGCGTGCCCTCTCCGTAAAAACCCCTCGTATTAAAGCCCAGCTTGCCCACCGCCGCCAATACCTTATTTATCTGGCGTGTGATCACCAACGCGGGCAGATGAAGCATTACGCTGCCCCTTAAGCCCGTGCCCGTGTTAGTGGGGCAGGCGGTCAAATACCCCCACTCTTCGGAAAAGGCGAAATTAAGCCGGGCGGACAACTCATCGTCTATCTTGCTCATTATATTCCATGCCTCTATCAGATCAAACCCCGACTGCATTACCTGCATGCGAAGGTGGTCTTCTTCGTTGACCATTATCGCCACGATCTCCTGGTCGTCCACGATCAGCGCCTTGCCGTCTGGCTTCTGGACGTGCTCATGGCTCATAAGATGCCGCTCGATGAGGAACTGCTTATCCAGGACGTCCAGGTCTGCCAGGCGTATGATCATCATCGTCTTAAGCAGGTTGCTCTGCTTGACGGCCGCCTCCACCTTCTTAAGCACCTCTTCGCTGCCGGCCTTATCCGCCCAGTTGGAAAACAGGTACTTTTCCAGGTTCCTTGCCAGCCGCACGCGCGAAGATATCACTATGTCGGAATTGGCCCCCGTGCCTTTGAGCCACTCGCTCGTCTGATTCAACAGGTCATCCAGCCGCATTATTTGCTCCTTTTTTCCAATTCCCGTATCTTATCGCGCAGCCGCGCCGCCTCTTCATACTCCTCCGAAGCTATCGCCTTCTGCAGCCTTGCCCTCAGCTCAGCGACGTCGTCGCCCGGCTTGGCCCGTGGCCCGGCAAGGGCCTCATCGGCCTTCTTGAGTTTCGGCGCCCGGGAAGCCGCTGCCGCCTTTGCCTTAAACCGCGGTGACTTTCCCGTATGGCTGGTTGAGCCGTGTATCTTCCTTAAAAGAGGCGCCAGGTATTTTCTGAAGGCGTTGTAGCATTCGCTGCAGCCCAGCCGGCCCGCCTTCCTGAAATCCTCATAAGTTATGCGGCAGTTGGGGCACTTCAATCCCAAAGCGTCCCTTTCTATCGCCGCCTTTTCCCCAAGATGCGAGAGCCCGGCAAGCAGGTCCGCCAATCCGAACTGCTGCTGGACCTCCATGCTCTTTTCCGCCGCGCACTTCTCGCAAAGATGCAGCTCCGCCATTTCACCGTTGACTATCTCGGTAAGATGCATACTCGCTTCATTCTTGCCGCAGACATCGCAAAGCATAAACCCTCCCTTTAGTACTTCACTCCGCCGGTCCTGGTCGCTTTTCTGAATTCCCTGATAAGCCTGTTGGTGATCCTGCCGGGCTTTCCGTCGCCTATCTGCCTGCCGTCCACCTTTACCACGGGGATTATCTCGGCGGCGGTGCCGGTGAGGAACACCTCATCGCAGATAAACAGCTCATGCCTGGTCAATACGTGCTCGTGCGTGGGGATCCTTTCCTTTCTGGCCAGTTCCAGCACCGTATCGCGCGTGATGCCGCGCAATGTCCCCATACACTGAGGCGGGGTATAGAGGTGGCTGCGCTTCACGCAGAATATATTGTCCCCCGTGCATTCGGCGACATAACCCAGATGGTCCATCATGATCGCCTCGTCATAGCCTGAATTGGCCGCCTCGATCTTGGCCAGTATATTATTAAGGTAATTCAGCGACTTGATCTGAGGATTAAGCGCCTCAGGCAGGTTTCGCATCGTCGGAACGGTAATGATCTCCAGGCCGTCCCTGTACAGGCGCTCGGGATAGAGCGCGATCTTATCCGCGATGATAAATATCGTCGGCCTGCCCGCGCATTTCCTGGGGTCAAGCCCGAGGTCCCCCTCTCCGCGGGTAACCACAAGCCGGATGTAGGCATCTTTTAGATTATTCGCCTTTAATGTGGCGATGACCGCCCTTATCATCTGCTCCTTGCTTAAAGGGACCTTAAGCATTATTGAGTGGGCGGACTCATACAGCCGGTCAACGTGTTCCCTTAACTTGAACACGCGGCGGCCGTAGCTTCTTATGCCTTCAAACACGCCGTCGCCGTAAAGCAGGCCGTGGTCAAACACCGACACGCGCGCCTCGTCTTTCGCCACTAATTTACCATTAAGCCATATCTTCATAGATACCTCCTAATTCAACACAACTCCATCTTTCAAATGGATCACTCTGTCCGCCCGCGCCGCGACCGCTTCGTCATGGGTCACCACCACAACGGTGGTCGCGTTATCGCTGTTTAACTCGCTCAGGATGGAAAGGACGCGTTCCCCGTTCTCGGAATCAAGGTTGCCCGTGGGCTCATCGCAAAGCAGGACCTCGGGGCCGTTTATCAGCGCCCTGGCTATAGCCAGCCGCTGTTGTTCCCCGCCTGAAAGTTGGGCGGGAAAATTATTCATCCTCTCCCTCAAACCGAACCTGTCGATCAACCGCTCTGCCCTGCTCCCGGCGTCCGCGGCCCCGGCAATAAGCGCCGGAAAGGAAACGTTCTCCAGCGCGTTAAAGTCAGGCAGCAGGTAATAGAATTGGAACACGAAGCCGACGCTTTTATTGAGGATGCGCGAGGCCTCTTCCTCGGGCCGGCTGTACAGGTCAACGCTGTTAAAAAATACCTCTCCGCTTGTGGGAAGGTCTATGCCGCCGAGAAGATGCAGCAGCGTGGACTTGCCCGCGCCCGACGGCCCGGCTATGGAAACAAACTCCCCCTTGCGGATCCTGATATCTATGTCCTTGAGCACATGAAGCGAGCGGCTGCCCGTGCCGTATACCTTATTTAATTTGCGCGCCTCTATCATTACTCATACCTCAATGCCTCGGCAGGCACGACCCTGGCTGCCCTGGCTGCCGGGTAAATGGTAGAAAGGAATATTATCAATAACGCCGACGATACGATACAGATTATATCCGGCCATAACTTCAGGTACACGGGCAGGGTTTGGATATAATATATGTCCGCCGGAAGCTTCACGAACTGGTATTTTTTAAGCAGCAAACACAGCAGCACACCCAGGCCTGTGCCGGCCAATATGCCGGAGCCGCCGATAAGCAAACCCACCAGCATGAACGCGCGCCTCACGCTCTTCCTCGTGGCGCCTATGGTGCGCAGTATGCCTATATCCCTTGTCTTCTGCACGACCATTACTATCAGCGTGCTGATTATGTTAAAACAGGCGACCAGGACAATAAGCGCGAGTATGATGAACATGGTCACCTTTTCAAGTTGGAGCGCGGCAAAAAAGTTCCTGTTCCTGTCCATCCAGGACATCACCTTATAATTGAAGCCGAGCTTTCTGTGTATGTTCAGCTTGACGCTGTCCGCGGCGTCCAGATCGCTCAGCTTCACGGCGGCTCCGGCGATCGCGCCCCCCATACCGAAGAGCCGCTGGGCAGTGCCTATATTTACAAAGATCAGGCCTGAGTCGTAATCATACATCCCTGAGTTAAAGACGGCGGCCACGGCCAGATGCGCCTTATCTTTGGAAAACAGGGGTGAATACACCGACAAGGTATCGCCTATGCCCAGCCCGAAAGAATAAGCCAGCTCGCTGCCGATAACGCAGGCATCATCTTTGAGCCCGTCAAAATCACCTTTTGTTATATATTCCCGGAGCTTGGAAATATTTTTCTCTGTATCCGGCTCTATGCCGCGCACTGCCACGGGGAAAAGCTTATCGTAGGCGGAGATCAACACCTGTCCCTGGATGTAAGGGCTGACCGCTTCAACCATAGGGACGCTCTTTATCGTTTCAGCCAAAGCGCCGTAGTCGGCTATGCCGGCTTCCGATTCAACGGTGATATGCGCGAAACTGCCTACTATCTTGTCCTTGAGCTCGCGGTCAAAGCCGCTCATCACCGCCAGCACCACTATAAGCGCCATAACCCCTATTGCCACGCCCAGTATGGATATCAGGCCGATGAGCGAGATAAACCGCTCTTTTCTTCCGGTTGTCAAATAGCGAAACGCGAGCTTAAATTCAAAACGCATTATTGTCCGGGCCTCAGCAAAGGAAACAATATCACGTCCCTTATGGACGGCTGGTTGGATAAAAGCATGACCAGCCGGTCAATGCCTATGCCCAACCCGCCCGCCGGAGGCATGCCCTGCTCAAGCGCCAGCAGGAAGTCCTCGTCAACGTTCTTCTTTTCCTCTCCCGGCAGCGCCTCTATTTCCTCTATAAAACGCTTCCTCTGTTCAAACGGGTCGTTCAACTCCGAATAGGCGTTGCCCACCTCAATGCC
This sequence comes from Candidatus Omnitrophota bacterium, assembly GCA_028707125.1. Lineage (NCBI taxonomy): Bacteria > Pseudomonadati > Candidatus Omnitrophota > Candidatus Omnitrophota bacterium. Next base: position 451,942 of record JAQTUX010000001.1, on the reverse strand, counting down.
GGAGATAAACAGCTCAAAGCGCTCGCAGACCAGGGGGTCGTCCTTCCTGGCCTTTGCCAGCGGGCTCATTGAGGTAAAATAGTCGGTGACCATTACGGGGTATCCCGGCATATCTTCCTCAAGCAGATCCTCAATGATCTTCGTCACCTGAGTGCGCGTAAGAACTGCCCGCGCCTCGATCTTCCCCTTCTTACGCAGTTTTTCCACCATATCCTCAAGAGGATCAGACGGCGAGATGCCGAATTTTTCCTTTACCAGCCCGGCGAAGGAAACCCTCTTCCACGGCCTCTGGAAATCCAGCTCCCTGCCCTGGTATTCTATTTTTGTGCCGCCGGCAACCTTATTTATGACGTATACTATCATCTCCTCGCATAATTCCATCATCCCCTGATAATCGGTAAACGCTTCATAGACCTCAAGCATGGTGAATTCGGGATTATGCATGGTAGAGACGCCCTCGTTCCTGAAGCTTCGGTTTATCTCGTAGACCTTGTCAAACCCTGCCACGAGCAGTTTTTTCAGATAAAGCTCCGGAGCTATGCGCAGGTAAAGGTCTATGTCGTATTCGTTGTGGTGGGTCTGAAACGGCCTGCCCGCGGCGCCTCCGGGTATGGGGTGCATCATGGGCGTTTCAACCTCAAGATACCCTCTCTCGTCTAAAAATTCTCTCAAGCAGGATATTATCCCGCTTCTTAATATGAATACGCTGCCGGCTTCGCTATTGGCAATGATATCAAGGTATCTCTGCCTGTACCTGGTTTCAACGTCTTTTAAGCCGTGCCACTTCTCAGGCAGGGGCCTTACCGCCTTTGACAAGAGCGTGAAATCGAAGACCTTAAGCGTGACCTGCCCCGTGCGCGTCTTGAACATTTCGCCCTTAACGCCCAGGATATCGGCGATATCAATACATTTGAAATCTTCAAATTTCTCATCCCCCAGCGCGTCCTTGGCAAAATAGAGCTGGAGCGTGCCGGTTGAATCTCTGAGGTCGGCAAACGCGGCTTTTCCGTGCAGGCGTTTCTGCATAAGCCTGCCCGCTACCGCGGCCTTCCTGCCTTCCTCAAACCGCGAGAGGCAGATGCCGATCTCATCCCGGGAAAAACTGTTGTTCAGATAAGGATCCAGCCCCTTATCCTTTAAGGCCTTTAACTTGTCTTTCCTCTGCGTTATAAGTTCATTCTCGACCATAGCAGGGTAATTATATAGTATAAATAAATCTATGTCAATACCTTCGCATCAAAAACTATAGAATAAAATAACCCGCTGCAACTAAATATGTTGCAGCGGGTTATTGTAAGAGATACTATTTATGCCTAATACCCGGTTTTTACTGCTGTCTCTGCCTCTTCCGGCGCTGGTTCCATTGCTGCCGGCGCCATCTCAGGCGTTTTTTCTACCGGCGCGGCTGCTGTTGCTTCTTCCGGCTCAACGCCCATTGCCTCCGGCTGCTCTTCATATATATCAGAGGCCTTCTCAACAGTTATGACCTTGGCCGTCCTTTTGCCGTTGGTGACTACGTAGTCAATTTCTACGCCATCGCCCGCGGAGATATCTTGCAACGAGGCCGCGTTCTTAACCTCTACGCCTGGATCCAGGGCGTAAACTACCTCCATCTCTTCATCCTTATCATAATCGTAGTCCTTGACTATGAGCTCTGTTGAAGAGACGCTGCTTACTATGCCGTAGGCATATTCCTTTCCGGTATCCTCCTGGGCTAAACATACAGAAGGCACAAGATATAACGAAAAAACCGCTGCCACTGCTACCGCTGTTGCTGCTGCTAGACGCTTATTCATCTAATACCGCCTCCTTTCAAAAGGGTCAATCCCGCTTATTTATAACTGTTTTTCAGTATATTACAAAATAAAACAATGTCAAGCAGTATCAGGTACGGGCCGGGAACACATTAATATTGACACATTCCAACATTTCAAGTAGACTTGAATAGATATGGCGAAAATACGGCTTACCCTTCAAAACAGAATAACCACCCTGATGATCTTCTCCGCGCTCCTGCTCATAAGTATCTTCGTAGCCATCCAGCTCAACAATCAGGTAGACAACCTCAAGCGCCTTAACACGCTCAAGGCGCGGATGAGCGCCATAGTGGTGCGGGAAAACCTCAAGCCGGCGCTGCGGGCGAGCCCGGATGAGACGGCCGTTGAGCTAAGCCGCACAATAGAATACCTGAAAAGTATGCAGGTAATAGAAGGCCTCTCGGTCATAGACGATAACGACACGATAATCGCCTCTACCAGCCCGGAGGAGACCGGTGAAATAATAAACACGAAGGAGGCGGCGCTCAAGTACAGGCTGTTAAACGAAAGCGATGACAAGCCGTTTGAGTCCCGTCTGGATCAAGCCGGCAGGATGCTCTATGTGTACCTGCCGTTAAAGGGCGGCGCGGAGGGGCAGCCGGTATTTCTGGCAAAACTGTCATTTTATCTGGGCGATATACAGGAGGCGCTGATCGACGTGTATAAGCCGGCCATGCTCAGCATTATACTGGTGATCATCGCCACAATGATCGTCGGCCTGCTTATGTCAAAAGGCATCATCGGCCCGATAAGGATATTAAACGAAGGCACAAAGGTAGTGGCGCAGGGCAACCTGGAAAGACGCATCTACATAGATACCGATGACGAACTGCAGGAACTGGCGGAGACCTTCAACGAAATGACCGTCGCGCTCATAAGGATGAAAGAGCGCGCGGAAAACGCCAACCCCCTGACAAAGCTGCCCGGCAATATAGTCATAAGAGAAGGGGTGGAGCAGCGGCTCAGAGAAAACAAAAAATTCGTAGTCATACATACCGACCTTAATAACTTCAAGGCGTTCAACGACAAATACGGCCTTGCTAAAGGCGATGAGGCGATAAAGATAAACGCCGACGTGCTGAAAGAGGCGGTAGAGAAAAACGGCAACAAAGACGACCTTCTGGGGCATGAAGGCGGGGATGACTTCGTGCTGATAACCACTCCCGAGAAGGCCGCGGCGATAACCGGCTATGTGGCCCAGGAGTTTGATAAGCGCGTAAGAAAACTCTATTCTACCGAGGACCTGGCTCAAGGGTTCATCATCTCAAAATCAAGGGAAGGAGAAGTTAAGAAATTCCCTCTGATGTGCATATCTATGGCCGGGGCAACCAACGCGCATCGGGCGATCTCTTCCTATGTAGAGGTGACCAACATAACCGCGGAAGTAAAGAAAAAGGCAAAGGCGCAGGAAAAAAGCGTATTTGTGCTGGACCAGAGAAAAGACGAAAAAACCTAAAAAGGACGTGAAAAATGGAAGGCATAGCGATCCCGCTTCAAAAATATTATAAACCGCTCGCTGCTTTGGCAGCCATCGCCGTATTTTTCTCCGTATATAATAAATACCTTATAGACCGCTCCCTGCAGGACATGCAACTGTCGCTGTCTCAGGTCAAGGAAGCCAAAGAGGCAAAAGAGGCGGATAAGATCTCGGGCCTGCTGGATTTTACCATCATCGACGAGGTCTCAAAAGAAGAGATATCCTCCCGTAACGTCGCCTACCTGACGCTTTCAAAGGGCATCGCCGGCGAGAAGGCAAGGCCCGTGCAGATGGAGGACCTGAGGTTCTTTCTGAAAGAAATGATCACGGGTAAAGAGGCAAAACGCAATACGCTTGCCTGGCTTATAGACGGCGTCGTTACAAACGCCGGCAAAGTAAAGCGCGGCATAAGGGCCTTTCTCAACCGCCTCTTACTGCCGCGGGCTCCGGCCGAAGCCGTAACAAAGGCTCCGTTGCTTGATTCGGCAGCCCAGTTTGAATCCCAGGGAAAATTCCTGGAAGCCGTGGTCTTGTATAAGGAATTCATAGAGACAAACCCTAACGCGGCCGACATAAACTATATACGGCTTAAAATGGCGCAGGGCATGCTTAAATCCGGCCAGTACGCGGGGGCAAAAAGCGCCTGCGTTAAAGTGCTTGGCCGCTCTACCGATAACAATGAGATCGACATAGCCGCAAGTTTGCTCGCCAAGATCAATGAGATAACCGGGATACAGAAAAAGATAAGGTCGCTTCAAGATAAGGCCGCGGCCGTAAGCGCGCCAAAAGAACAACAAATGCTTTATTTCAAGATCGGAACGCTCAGCCAGAAGACAATGAACTTCCAGTTATCGCAGGATGCCTTTAAGAAGGCGATAGATATAGACCCCGGATCATTGATAGCCCAAAGGGCGGCATTTAACCTGGGGTGGGCGTATAAACTGAACGCGCAGCACGAAGAAAGTTCCAGGGTGTTCAGGCAACTCTTAGAAGAACATCCCGCGTCCGAATTCGTTGACGACAGCAAATTCCAGGTCGCCGACAACCTGAAGCAGCAGGGCAAATTCAAAGAGGCGCTGGAAATACTTGAAGAATTATCCAGGACCTCCTCCGACCCCGATCTGAAAAATCTCTCAAAATTCCAGACCGGATATATCCAGTATTATCAGACCGGCGAGGTGGGCCCGGCCATAAAGGCCCTTGAAGAAACAGGCAAGGAATTCTCGCGGACCACTCTGGGGGAAAGATTGACCACCGCCAAGACGGACCTGGGAAGAAAATACCGGCTGGAAGGGTTTAATCTGCTCCTTAAGGAAGACACGGAAGGCGCCCGCGCCCAGTTCAAAAAGGCCATATCCGTCAACCCGAAGGATGCCAAGGCCTACGGAGAAATGGCGCGCGCCTACGCTATGGATCGTAAATTTGACACCGCGCTGGACTGGTCCAAAAAAGGCATTGAGGCGGACCCCGGAGACGAATACCCTTATGCCATTACGGCAAGAATATACGAACAAAGAGGGGAACTCTCAAGGGCGATAGAATACTACAAAGAATCGCTGCAGTACACGCCGAATTACCCTCATGTCTGTTATAACATAGGGGTGGATTATAACCTTCTGGAAGATTATGACAAGGCGATAGAGTTTTTGGAAGAAGGCAAAAAATACGCACCCGACTTCGCGGAGATCAGGAATAATTTAGGTTACGCCCTCTGGAATAAGGGCGATTATTACAGGGCCATTGAAGAATATAAAAAGGCGATCGAGCTCAAACCCGATTACGCCGACGCGATGTACAACCTCGCCCTTGCCTATAAGGCGCAGAAAAAAACCGCGGAGGCAAAACGGCTCCTGCGCAACGTCGTTGGACTGAAGCCTGATTCAACCGCGGCAAAAAGAGAATTAAATAACTTGGAATAGCGATCCAGTCATTTCTGCGGCGCTATGGCGATCTCCACCCTCCTGTTCCTCTGCCTTCCTTCAGGGGTATCATTTGACGCCACAGGGTTAAACTCTCCGAAACCGGCTGCCGACAGGCGCCTCTCATCCACGCCGAAGTTGGCGGAAAAATAGTGTAATACCGAAACTGCCCTTGCCGAAGAAAGTTCCCAGTTGGACTGCCAACCCGATACGTTTATCGGCTGGTCATCAGTATGCCCCATGATAATTATCCTGGCTTCGGGGAAATCTTCGTTCAACACCATCGCTATCCTTCCCAGCGCGGAGGACCCCCCTTCCTTGATCTCCGCCTCGCCCGGCTCAAATAGAAGGACCTCCTGCAGATAGACGATCAACTGGTTATCACGCAGGTATACTTCTATACCCTCGACCTCTTTACCCTTATAGAAAGACACCTTGTCTCTTAAATCCTCAAGCTGTTCCTGGAGGCGTTTTTTCTCTTCTTCTTTCGCGCGCGCGATGTCTTCCTGCTCCTGTTTCTGCGCGGCCAGGCTCTCGTAGCGCTGCTTCAGCTTAAAAAGGCCGTCATCCTTCTCAAGCAAAGCCCTGTCCCTCTTCAGGAGCTCCAGCTTGCCCTGGTCTAATTTTCCTTTCAGGACGTCGTTCTCAAGGCGAAGGCTGTCGGATACCCGCTCTTTATATTCTCCCCCGGACAACCTGCCCTTTCTGGCGGCAGCCAGGGCATCCTGCAGGCCCTCTATCTGTTCTCTGTAGCCGTCGGACTCCCTGTTGAATTCTTCAACAAGCTTGGCATTGGAATCCTGGATACTCTTTATCTGCGTCTCTTTCAAATCCATTTCTTCCTTAAGGGCGGCTATCTGGCTGTCTTTTTCCTCAATGCTGCTTAACAGCTCCTTCTGCCTGTTGTCAACCGCGCCTTCAAATGCCTCAACGCGCTTCAAGGCCTCTTCGTTATTCCGGTTAAGATTACCGAGAAGCTCTATTTTCTCTTTTTCCAGAGAGCTCACTTTACGGCTCTGCTCTTCCAGGTCATCACTCAAGGCGGCGATTATCCCTTCTTTCTCCGATACCTCCGATCTTAAGGCCTCTGTCAGGGAAACCAGGTCCTCTCCCGGCTGCCTGTTTAAGCGGCTGGACAGGTCTTCGTTCAACTTTTTCAGGCCGCCGATCTCCTCCGCCTTGCCGTCAATGTTGCGCAGAAGCATCTCTATCCGGCCTTCGTAGTCCTTGATCACCGATTCAATATCTTTATCCTTTGCGTAAGACGCCTGGGCAAGCTCTTCCCTGAGAACGGAGGCTTCCTCTTCTTTAGCATTGATATCCGCCCGCAGCCCCTCTATTAAGGAATCTCTGTCTTCTATCTCGCTGTCTTTTAATTCAAGGGCGCCCAGCAGCCGGCTTATCTGCTCTTCATATCCGCCCCTTAACTCCTGGCTCTGAATGTCCTGTCCGGCAAGCGCGGCTTCCAACTCCGCGCGCATATCCGAGATCTCCTCCTGCCGCGACCGCGACGCCTCTTCCGCGCTATCCAGCAAATTATCCTTCCGCCCTATTTCTTCAAGCAGCGCGGATATCCTCTGCTTTTGGCCTTCTGTTTCCTCCTTAAATCTATCCGTTCTGAGCCGGCCTTCCTCAAGCGCCTTTTCCAGGCCCTCGACATCGCGTTCTTTCTGAAGCAGCCGCTCCCGCAGTTCTTTCTTTATCGCGGCGATCTCATCCTGCCGCGCCTTAAGCCCATCTTCCAGGTCGCTGATCAGTCCGTCCTTCTCATCTAACTCCCGCGTCAAGGCGTCTATCCTGCTTTCCCGGCTCCGCAATTCTTCCTTAAACGCCTCCATATCCGAATCAGCCGCGCCGGCTGCCTCGGCCAGTTCCCTGATCCTGGATTCCTTCTCAGCCAGCCGTTTCTGCAGGTCATCCCTCAACGCTGCCATCTCGCCTTCTTTAAGCGCTATCATGGATTCAAATTCCTCAAGGTGTTTCAGCGTATCTTCGTTATTGCTCCTCAGGCCCTCCAACAGTTTAAGGTTTTCCTGTCTGATACTTATAATCTCTTCCCGCAACGCCGTTCTATCCTTCTCCAGTTTCCCTATGATCTCATCCTTACGGCTGAGGCCCTCCTCAAGAGAAGCGATCCTGGAGGCGTCGAAAGCGGCGGACATACGGCCTTCCCGCAGCTCCTTACGCGTGCCCTCAAGCTCCCGCTGCCTGGCTTCAAGCAATGCCTCGATCTCCGCGGCCCTCTTTTCTAATCCGGCATACTGCCCGCCCTCTATCTGCTTCTGCGCCAGTTTATCCTTAAGCTTTCTTATCCTGCTGCCTGCCTCGCCTATCTGCCTCCTTAAGTTATCAACCAGCTTGTTCATATAAGAGGCCTCTGTATCTTCCCTGTGTTGTTGAGCGGCATTAAGCCGCGCCTTAAGCAGGGCATTCTCCATAGCGCTCTTTAACAAACCCTGTTCCAGCCGGGCTATGCGCTGCCGGGATTCCGCGAGCTTTAAATCAATCGCACCGAGATCGACCTTCTTTACTTTTACTGCCGGCTTTACTGCCGGCTTTGCCGGGGCGGGTTTCGGAGCGTATTTCTGGATGATTATTGAGAGATAATATCTGGCGAGCTGGTTTTGCGGATCGACCAGAAGGACCTTTTGGAACTCATGCCTTGCTGAAGGCATGTCTCCTTTATTGTACAGCTTGATAGCGTAACTGTTAAGAAACTCTAACGCATTATCGTATGGCTGAGAATACACACAGGCGTAAAACAGCGGCGCGCCGGCCAATAATATAAATAATATCCTTTTAATCATTTTTCCATTATTATTCAGGCGCCTGAAGGCGCCCCGAACAGAAAGAGGGACCCTCTGGTCCCCCCCCTTTTTTTATCCTCCGTATCTTATTATAAACTGCTGAAATTATACCCTATGAAGATGTATCTCGCAAGAAAAAAAATACGCCTTTAGTTCTGTATGGCCTGCGTCTCCGGCTCAGGCGGCCGGGTGATCTGCAGCGACGTAAGCTGCCTGGCTAATTCGTCAACCTTGACCTGCGTCTCTTCCAATTCCTGTTTGATCAGCGCGTTCTCGTCGCGCAGCCCCTTCAGTTCCTGCTCGGCCTTTGTCCTGGCAGAAATAGCGGCATTGAGCCGCTCCTGCAGCGCCTGCGTGTTTACCTTCTCCTGATTCAGCGCCAGGCCCAATACCACCGCCGCCGCCAAGAGGAGCAATGCCAGCAGAAAGACCGGGCTGAAACTAATCTTCTTTTTTGCCGCTGCCGGCTTGGCCGCGGCCTTTTCCTGCTTGATTTCTTCGATCATCTTCACCTCCGTTTAATTACTCTATGTTATTATAAGGCGGATAGCGCGAATTGCAAGAAATAATTTGATAAAAAGTCCCGCAAAATCTTCTTGACAAACGTAAAGTATATGGTATATTTACATTTGACAAGGAGATAACCATAAAACGGAGGCCAAAATGAAGAAAGAATACTTAAGCCCTACTGAGGCGGCAAAGCTGTTAGGCATATCGCGCCAGGCAGTGATCGAGCGCATAAAACACGGCGCGATCTCCGCGGAGAAAGCGGGCAGGCAGTACATCATACCAAAAGGTGAGATAGGGCCGAAGTCCGCGGGCGGATCTGCCGCGAGGCAAAAACGGGAGCGGGCGCCGGTCATAAGCAACAAAAAACAGGCGATAGAGAAGATCCTGGACAGGGTGGAAGAAAATGATATAAAAACCATACAGCTGTGGTTTACGGATATACTCGGCATCTTAAAATGCGTTTCGATCACCGAAGGGGAACTCAGGGGCGCGCTTGAGCACGGCAAGGGCTTTGACGGCTCTTCCGTAACCGGCTTCGCCGAAGCCGAAGAAAGCGACATAATCGCGCAGCCGGACCCGGCCACCTTTAAGATACTGCCCTGGACAAGCGAAAACGGCGTGATCGCGCGGATGTTCTGCGACATATTGAACCCCGACCATACCCCCTACCCCGGAGACACAAGGTATGCCCTGAAGAGAGTGCTGGCAAGGGCTGAAAAACTGGGTTTCACCTTCTTCGTGGGGCCGGAAATAGAATATTTCTATTTTAAATCCGATAAGAAGCCGGAGATCATAGATGAAGGGTCGTATTTTGAATTAATACCCAATGACCTGGCCAATACCATGAGGAACAAGACCGTCAGGATGCTTGAAGAAATGGGCATAACCATGGAGGCGTCTCACCATGAGGTCGCTCCCAGCCAGCACGAAATCGATCCTCAATATACCGACGCGCTTACGGCGGCGGACAACGTGATTACCTCTAAATACGTGATCAAAGAGATCGCCCAGCAAAACGGCGTGTATGCCACGTTCATGCCCAAGCCCCTGTTCGGCGTAAACGGCTCGGGCATGCACGTGCACCAGTCGCTGTTCACGGGCAAAAAGAACGCGTTCTTTGATAAAAAAGACAAACATCACCTCTCTGATATTGCCAGGCAGTTCATTGCCGGAGAACTAAAACACGCCAGAGAGATCTGCTCCTTGACCGCGCAGTGGGTCAATTCATACAAAAGGCTGGTTGCCGGTTATGAAGCGCCGGTTTACGCTTCCTGGGCGCAGAAAAACCGCACCGCCCTGATCAGGGTGCCTGTGTACCGGCCGGGAAACGAAAAGGCAACGCGGGCGGAATTGCGCTGCCCTGATCCCGCCTGCAACCCGTACCTCGCGTTCGCGGTAATGCTGGCCGCGGGCCTGGAAGGCATTGAAAAAAAGTATGAAGTCGGCGCTCCGGTTGAGCCCAATATCTACCATATGGCGATGGAGGAAAGGCAGAGGCGGGGGCTTACATCTTTACCAGGCAATCTATTCGAGGCGATACTGGAAACGGAAAAAAGCGCCTTTGTGAAAGAGGCGCTGGGAGAGCACATCTTCAGCAGGTTCCTTTACAACAAAAGAAAAGAATGGGAAGAATACCGTATCCAGATAACGCAGCATGAGATCAAGAGGTACTTATCGCTGCTCTGATAAACTCCCTGAATAGCGGATGGCATTTATCGGGCTTTGACCTGAACTCGGGGTGGAACTGGCAGGCGACAAACCAGGGGTGGCCTTTAAGCTCAATTATCTCGACCAGGTTCCCCTTTCGGTAGATCCCGGAAAAAAACATCCCCTTCTTCTCAAGTATCCCTCGGTAATCGTTGTTAAACTCGTAGCGGTGCCTGTGCCTTTCAGAGACGAGGTCTTTACCGTAAGCAGAACGGCTGAGCCCGCCCTTTGCCAAAGCGCACTCGTATGAACCAAGGCGCATGGTAGCGCCCTTGGCGTCTATTTTCTTCTGCCCTTCCATCAGGCCTATAACAGGATATTTTGTATTGGGGTTGAATTCCGTGGAATTCGCGTTCTTTAACCCGCATACATTCCTGGCAAATTCTATTACCGCCGTCTGCATGCCTAAACATATGCCGAAGAACGGTATCTGATTTTCTCTGGCGAATTGAGCCGCCCTTATTTTTCCCTCTATCCCGCGGAAGCCAAACCCTCCCGGCACAAGGATGCCCCTGACGCCGTCAAGGTATCTGGCAGGCCCGTCTTTTTCTATGTCTTCCGAATCAACCCTTCTTATGGCCAGCTTGGCCGCGTTGGCTATGCCGCCGTGGGTCAACGATTCATATATGGACTTATAGGCGTCCTGCAGGGTTATATATTTGCCTACCACCGCTATTTCTACTTCCTTCGCGGGGCATTTTATTTTTTTCAGGACATTGTTTTCCCAATCGCTCAAGTCCCCGTCCTGGCATTTTAAATTAAGCAGCCGGACGATCAGCGCGTCCAACCCTTCCCTTTGCAGCAAAACAGGGACCTCGTATATGCTTTTGGCGTCTATGGCGGAAATGACCGCTTCCTTATCCACGCTGCAGAACAGGGCTATCTTTTCCCTGGTCTCTTTGCTAAGCTGCCTCTCTGTCCTGCATAGCATTATGTCGGGTATGATGCCTATCTCCCTTAATGTCTGGACGCTGTGCTGCGTGGGCTTGGTCTTGATCTCTCCGGCGGACTTTATGAACGGCACCAGCGTGACATGGACATTGATCGCGTAGCCGCTGCCCGTCTCAAGCCTCATCTGCCTTATCGCCTCCAGGAACGGCAGGCCTTCTATATCGCCGACCGTGCCGCCTATCTCCACTATAACGGCGTCAACCCGCTGTTCTACGGCGACCTTCTTGATGCTGTTCTTTATCTCGTCGGTAATATGGGGGATTATCTGCACGGTCTTGCCCAGGTAATCGCCCCTGCGTTCCCTGGATATAACGGAGTAATAGATCTTGCCCGTAGTTATATTGTTATCTTTGCCCAGGGCCGCGTTGGTAAATCTTTCGTAGTGGCCCAGGTCAAGGTCGGTCTCTGCCCCGTCAGCGGTGACATATACCTCTCCGTGCTGATAGGGGTTCATCGTCCCCGGGTCAACGTTGATATAGGGGTCGCATTTGATCAGGGTGACCTTTAAGCCGCGCGACTCAAGGAGTTTGCCTATTGAGGCGGAGGCAATACCCTTGCCCAGGCTTGAGACCACCCCTCCGGTAATGAATATATATTTAGGCATATTCTAAAATGAAAATGGCGCCTTTCCTTTTATAGAAAGACGCCTTTGTCCTTACGGGTATTATTATCCGATATTTTTGCCGAACAGTCAAGAATAATATGGATCCACATTACACGTTACGCAAGAATCTATCAATGCTATAAGCGCAGGCCCTGCCTTCGGCGATCGCCCAGACGATAAGGGACTGGCCCCTGCGCATATCGCCGGCAGTAAAGACGCCATTTATATTGGTCATGAAATCTCCGCCTGCCTTAACGTTGCCTCTGGGATCGGCATCTATCTTTAGATCCGCGAGCAATCCCGCGTGTTGAGGATGCGCAAAGCCGACGGCAAGCATCACAAGGTCTGCTTCTATCTCAAACTCTGAACCTGGGACCTCCTTCATAACAGGACAGGCCGCTTCAGGGCCCTTCGCGAATTCAACGCGCAGGCACTGTATCTTTTTAACCCTGCCCTGTTCTCCGATGAATCTTTTCGTCAATACGGACCACCGGCGCTCTCCGCCTTCTTCATGGCTGGAGGATGTCTTGAGGATCATCGGATAGCGCGGCCAGGGGAAGTCAGCGCCCCTGCATTCGGGCGGCTGAGACAAAAGCTCTATCTGGACAACGCATTTCGCCCCCTGCCTGTGGGCGGTGCCTACGCAGTCGCTGCCGGTATCGCCGCCGCCGATGATCACGACCTTTTTATCCCTGGCGTCTATAAGCAATTCTTTACTGATAATTTCCCCGGCATTACGCCTGTTTGACTGGATAAGGTAATCCATGGCAAAATGAATGCCTTTCAGGGCCCTGCCTTCTATCTTCAGATCGCGCGGGACGCGTGAGCCGCCGCAGAGGCAGACCGCGTCAAAGCCCTGTCTTAATTTCTTTACGGGATAATCCACGCCGACATCCACGCCGGTTACAAATTCTATGCCTTCTCTTTTTAATAAAGCGACGCGGCGGTCAAGCACCCACTTTTCCAGCTTGAAGTCGGGGATGCCGTAGCGCATAATGCCGCCGATCTTATCGTCCTTCTCAAATACCGTCACCTTATGCCCGCGTCTGTTAAGTTCTGCGGCGCAGCTTAAGCCGGCAGGGCCTGAGCCGACTACGGCAGCCACGCTGCCGCTGCGTTTTTTCGGCGGCCTGGGCTTGATCAAACCGTTATTAAAGGCGTATTCAATGATCGCCAGCTCATTCTCCCTTATGGTCACGGCCTCGTCGTTAATGCCTAAGACACAGGCATACTCGCATGGGGCAGGGCAGAGCCGTCCGGTGATCTCGGGAAGGCCGTTTGTCGCGTCAAGGAGTTGAAACGCCTTATCCCAGCGGCCGTGGAACATGTGGTCGTTCCATTCCGGGATGTAGTTGCCTACGGGGCAGCCCCAGTGGCAGAAAGGCGTGCCGCAGTCCATACAGCGCGAGGCCTGCTGCTGCGATCTGTCGTCGGGACGAAGCAGGGTGACGTCTTTAAAATCAGCCGCGCGCTCACAGACCGGCCTGTATTGCCCTGCCTCCCGCTTTAATTTCAGAAAACCTTTGGGATCACCCATCCGATGCCTCCGCTAAGCCCAGCTTCTCTTCGACCTTCGCGCCTTCCAATATCCGCTTGTACTCAATAGGCATGACTTTAACGAACCTGCCTAAGCTTGCCTCAAAATCATCAAGTATCGCCCTGGCGGCCCTGCTCTGCGTATATTTGTAATGATTGTGGATCAGGTTGTAGAGCGTTTCCTTATCCCCATCGCCTGTCCTTTCCAATTCTACCATATTCATATTGCACTTGTTTCTGAACGCGCCCTCTTCGTCATAGACGTAGGCGATGCCGCCGCTCATTCCCGCGGCAAAGTTCCTGCCTGTCCCGCCTAAGATCACAACCCTGCCCCCTGTCATATATTCGCAGCCATGGTCGCCCACTCCTTCAACCACGGCGTAAAGGCCGGAGTTTCTTATGCAAAACCTTTCGCCCGCGGCCCCTTTGATATACGCCTCGCCTTTTATCGCTCCATAGAAGGTCGTATTGCCCATAACGATACTATCGCGCGGATCGTAATTGCTGTTTCTATCAGGATAAATGATTATCCTGCCTCCGGATATACCCTTCCCCACATAATCGTTGGCCATGCCTTCCAGCTCAAAGGTCAGGCCCTCCGCGAGCCAGGCGCCGAAGCTCTGGCCGGCGACCCCTCTGAATTTAAAATGGATGGTATCCCCGGGCAGGCCTTGTTCTCCGAAGGCCCTGCAGACCTCTCCGCTCAGCATAGCCCCTGTCGCGCGGTTGACATTGCTGATCGCCAGCTCTTGCTTAACCGGCTGGCGATGCTCTAACGCGGGCCCTGCCAGCTTGATCAACTCCCTGTCTAACACCTTATCTATTTTATGGTCTTGCTTAACCTCGCAATACATGCCTGCGCTTTCAGAGACATTCGGCCTGTAAAGAATTTTCGCGTAATCTATCTGCTTTGCCTTCCAGGGGATAATGCCCGCGTCCACCTGCAATAGATCGCTCCTGCCTATCATATCGTCGACGCGCCTGAGCCCCAACTGCGCCATGATCTCTCTTAATTCCTGCGCGACAAAACGGAAGTAGTTGACTATATATTCCGGCCTGCCGCTGAATCTTTTCTCCAACACCTCATCCTGGGTAGCCACCCCCACCGAACAATTGTTAAGGTGGCAATGCCGCAGCATTACGCAGCCCAGCACGATCAATGCCGAAGTGCAGAATCCGAATTCCTCCGCTCCTAATAATGCCGCGACTGCCGCGTCCTTTCCCGTGCGCATCTGGCCGTCGGCCTGAAGCCGCACCCTTGAGCGCAGGCCGTTCAAAATGAGGGTCTGATGCGCCTCCGACAATCCCAGCTCCCAGGGAAGGCCCGCGTGCCTGATGGAACTTATGGGGGAGGCCCCCGTGCCTCCGTCGCCGCCTGAGATCAAGATCATATCGGCATGGCCCTTGGCAACGCCCGCGGCAACAGTGCCCACCCCCGCCTCGGACACAAGTTTGACGCTTATCCTGGCCCGGGGATTCGCGTTTTTCAGATCAAATATCAACTGCGCCAGGTCTTCAATAGAATAGATATCGTGGTGCGGCGGCGGCGAGATCAATGTCACTCCCGGAGTGGTGTATCTTGTCTTCGCGATGGACACGCTGACCTTATGCCCGGGCAGCTGCCCTCCTTCTCCGGGTTTTGCCCCCTGCGCTATCTTTATCTGAAGCTCATCCGCGTTTACAAGGTAATTCGTAGTGACGCCGAAGCGGCCTGAGGCGACCTGTTTTATCGCGCTCCTTCTGGAGCCGCCGTTTGGCAGCGGCAAGAATCTGGCGGGGTCTTCCCCGCCTTCGCCGGTATTTGATTTAGCGCCCAGCCCGTTCATCGCTATTGCCAGCGTCTCGTGGGCGGCCCTTGATATAGAGCCAAAGCTCATGGCGCCGGTAGCAAAGCGTTTGACTATTGACTCAAGCGGCTCAACCTCATCAACAGGAACGGGCTTCTGCTTCTTGAATTTGAGCAGGCCTCTCAGAGTAGCGGGATCAGCGGACTGGTCATTAATAAGCCGCGCGAATTCCTTGTATTTACCGTAGTCGCCTTTGCGGGACGCGTCCTGTAAGGCGGCGATGCTGTCGGGATTCCAGAGGTGAAACTCCCCGTCTCTCTTCCATTGGTAGAGCCCTCCGCTGGACAAAAAAGGCGCCTCTATGGGCTTATTTGAAAAGGCGTCCTCATGCGCCATCAGGGCCTCTTTCTCGATAACGTCAAAACCCGCGCCGCCGATACGGGAGGCGGTGCCGCAAAAACACCTGTCCACTACCTCGTCGTTCAACCCGAGGACCTCAAATATCTGGGCGCCCCTGTAACTCTGCAAAGTGGATATGCCCATTTTGGAAAGGATCTTAAGTATCCCCTTATGCGCCGCCTTTCTGTAATTACCTATGGCTGATACATGATCTGAATCCAATTCGCCTTCCGCTATAATATATTTAACGGCATCGTAGGCAAGATAGGGATTAACGCAGTCGGCTCCGTAGCCGAACAGCAGGGCAAAATGATGCACCTCCCTGGCAGAACCGCTCTCCACGATAATGCCTATCTGCGCGCGCATCTCTTCGCGCACCAGATAATGATGCACCGCCCCCATAGCCAGTAAGGCGGGCAGGGCGGCCCTGTCTTTACTTACCCCCCTGTCGCTTAAGATAATAAACGAATATCCTTCCTTTATGGCGGAGGAGGCGTCCTTACAGACCCTGTCCAGCGTCTTCAAGAAATCCCCCTTCTTATCCGTCTTAAATAGCAGCGATATTGTCTTTGTCTTAAAGCCGTTATTTTTTATATGCCTTATCTTTTCCAGTTCCTCGTTGGTCAGTATCGGTTCATCTACTTTGAGCTTACGGCAATGCGCGGGCGTCTCATCCAATAGATTCCCCTGAGGCCCGATAAGGCCCTCTAAACTCATTACGCATTTCTCCCGTATAGGGTCTATCGCCGGATTAGTGACCTGCGCGAAAAGCTGCTTGAAATAGTTGTAAAGCGGCTGCGGCCTTTTTGACAACACTGCCAAAGGCGTGTCGTTACCCATGGAGCCGGTCGGCTCATCCCCCTTTTCCGCCATTGGCTTGATAATAACCTTCAGGTCTTCCCGGGTATACGCGAATGCCTTCATCAAGGTAAGCGTGCCTTCTTTTTCCCGCTTATCCCGCTTCGCTCGCGGCTCCTGCCTGAGCTCAACTATGTTATCTTTAAGCCACGCGCCAAAAGGCCTTTTTACGGCGATGGATCGTTTCAGCTCATCGTCACTGACTATGCGGCCCTCCAGGGTATCTATGTATAACATCTTGCCCGGCTCCAGCCGCCCTGAAACCAGGATGTCTTGCGGCTTGATATCCAGGACCCCTGCCTCTGATGCCATCACTACGCTGTCATGCCTGGTGATGATGTATCTGGCAGGCCTGAGTCCGTTCCTGTCCAGCACCGCGCCCACCCTTAACCCGTCGCTAAAGGCGATCGCCGCGGGGCCGTCCCAGGGCTCCATAATACAGGCGTGATACTTATAAAAGTCCTTTAGTTTATCATCAAGCAAAGGGTTGTTCTCCCAGGCAGCCGGTATGAGCATCATCATCGCCTGCGCGAGGGGCCTGCCTGCCAGCACAAGCAATTCAAAGGCATTGTCAATAGTGGCGGAATCGCTCTGTCCAGAAATAAGGACGGGCTTGATTTTCTCTATATCCTTGCCGAATAAACCGCTTTTAAGCAGGCCTTCCCGCGCCTTCATCCAATTGAAATTACCCCTTAAGGTGTTTATCTCTCCGTTGTGCGCCAGGAAACGGAACGGCTGCGCCAGGTCCCAGGTAGGGAATGTATTCGTGCTGTAACGGGAATGGACCACGGCAATACCGCTGCTTAAAGAATCATCCTTTAAGTCGGGGAAAAAACTGTCCAGCTGCTGGGGCATAAGGAGCCCTTTATAAGACAGGGTCCTGCTGGAGAGATTGGTAACATAGAAGAAGCTTTTCTGCTTCAGACCTGATCCTCTCACGGCATTCTCTATTCTTTTTCTTATAACATAGAGGTTCCTTTCGAAAGCCAACTGCTCTTTTATGTTTTTATTTCTCTCTATAAAAACCTGTTCAATTATCGGCTGGGCCTGCCGCGCGCCTTTGCCTATATCGGAATCGTCAACCGGAACCCCGCGCCAGCCCAAAATAGACTGCCCCTCTTCCCCGGCGATCTTTGAAAATGTATCCTTGCAGAGATCCCTCTCTTTACTGTCGGCAGGTAAAAATACCAGGCCCGCCGCGTAATCTCCGTATCGGGGAAGATCGATCCCGGCGTTATCACAGGCCTTCTTAAGAAATTCATGGGGTGTCTGAATAAGTATGCCCGCGCCGTCCCCGGTTTTAGGGTCTGAGCCAACCGCCCCTCTGTGGGACAGGCGCCTGAGCACCTCAAGCGCCTGCTTAACAATGGCCCTGGAGCGCCTGCCTTTGACATCGCAGACAAAGCCCACCCCGCAGGAATCATGCTCAAAGGCCGGGTCATAAAGGCCTTGTTTTTGAGGCAAATAATCATATCTCATGGCTATATCTTCCATTTATTCGGGTCGATCCCTAATTTCCTGATCTTGGTACGCATAGTATTACGATTGATCCCCAGGATCTTGGCTGCCTTTAGCTGATTGCCATACGTGCGTTCCAGAGCGTGTTCGATCAACGGCTTCTCAATCGCCTCTAGAACATATTTGTATACAATGCCTTGTTTCTCTTTATAGAGAGAGCCGTCCAGTTCAATGATCTTCTTGTCTAAACCATCCATATTCTGCCTAAAATTTAATCACGCCCGGCTTAAAAAACAGCGGGCAGGCGCTCTCTACCCGCTGTTTACTTAAATATCAAAGTACAGATAAAACTCATACGGATGCGGCCGCATCCTTACCGGGTCTATCTCTCTTTTGCGCTTGAATTCAAGCCAGACATCGATTACGTCTTTGGTGAAGACCCCGCCTTTTAAGAGATATTCGTGGTCCGCCTCCAGGGCATCTATCGCGCGGCGAAGCGATGAAGGGACTGTGGCGATCCTGCTCATCTCTTCTTCGCCTAATTCAAAAAGGTCAACATCCATCGGCTGGCCCGGGTCTATCTTATGCTGTATGCCGTCCAGGCCGGCCATGAGCATCGCTGAAAACGCGAGGTAGCCGTTGCAGGAGGGGTCGGGCGGCCGGAACTCTATCCTCTTGGACCTGGGGTTGTCTGAATACATCGGTATCCTCACCGCGGCCGAGCGGTTGCGCGCCGAATAAACCAGGTTCACCGGCGCCTCATATCCGGGGACAAGCCGTTTATAGGAATTTGTCGTGGGCGCGCAGAAGGCCATTAAACTGTTGGCGTGCTTTAACAGTCCGCCGATGTAATATTTGGCCGTCTGGGACAAAAGCGCGTAACCATTTTTGTCATAAAAAAGGTTAACGCCGTTCTTCCATAAACTCTGATGGCAGTGCATGCCTGAACCGTTATCCGCGAATAACGGCTTGGGCATAAAGGTCGCCACCATGCCCTCTTTTTTGACCATGTTTTTGATGATGTATTTGTAAAGCAGGAGGCTGTCGCCCATCTTGGTGAGCTTGTCAAACTTCATGTCTATCTCGCACTGGCCGGCGGTCGCGACCTCGTGGTGGTGCACCTCCGCGTTGATCCCGGCCTCCTTCATCTTCAAGATGATCCTGCTTCTCAGGTCCTGCAGGGAATCATGCGGCGGGACAGGGAAATAGCCCTCTTTAAAGCGTATCTTATAGCCCAGGTTCGGGTTCTCCGCCCTTCCGGTATTCCAGTCGCCTTCGTTGGAATCGATAAAATAATACCCCGAATTCTCTGTCTGGTCAAAACGCACATCGTTAAAGATAAAAAACTCCGCTTCGGGGCCGAAATAAACCGCGTCGGCGATCCCCGTATCCCTTATATACTTCTCGGCCTTTTTGGCTATATAGCGCGGGTCGCGCGTATATGGCTTGCGGGTCAAAGGGTCATAGATATCGCAGATGACGCTTAAGGTCGGCACTTCGCAAACCGGGTCCACTATAGCCGTAGCCGGGTCAGGTATAAGTATCATATCCGACTCCTGGATCTTCTGGAAGCCGCGGATGGAAGAACCGTCAAAACCTATCCCGTCCACCCAGATCGAACGGGTAATATCGCTCATTTCCAATAATTCTGAAGCAGGTATGGAAAAATGCTGCCATAAGCCCGGCAGGTCGTTAAACTTAAGGTCAATTATCTGAATGTTTTTGTCCTTTACCAGCTTCAACACCTCTCTGGCCGCCTTCTCATCAAAAGAGCCGTTGACAAGCGGGTTGCGCGTCTTCACTTCAGCTACTTCCCTGATATTCTTCTTCTTGGGCATTTTATTTCTCCTTTCTCAAACAAAAAAGCGTTCATCCCCGGCTGTGTCCAGCCGGCTATGAACGCCTATGTTCATTACCGCTATACTGCTTAATTCTACACTACAATGTGCCTAAATTTTAGCCTTCATATATATAAGTAAGAATGCTTATGTTTTGGTAACCATATTTTCAGATAAATTAACCTACGGCCTTTGGGCCGCGCTCCCCGGTCCTTATCCTTACGCACTCCCGCAGGTCCAGTATAAATATCTTTCCATCGCCGATCTTGCCGTTTCTCGCGCCTTTAATAATAGCGTCAACGGTCGGCTCAACAAAATCTTCATTTACGGCTATCTCAAGCCGCACCTTCTTAAGCAGGTTTACCTCGTGTATAACGCCTCTGTATGTCTCGGTATAGCCCTTCTGCTGGCCGCAGCCCAGGGCGTTGGTAACGGTCATCTTATGGACATCGGCATCAAATAAGGCCTTCTTTACGTCGGGTAATTTATGCGGCTGTATCATCGCGATCACAAGTTTCATCTTTTACCTCCCCATTATTGCGTGGTAAATATCTGGAATCCGGAATATGACTCCATACCGTGCTCTCCTATGTCCAGCCCCTTCAGTTCCTCTTCGCGTGTAACCCGCAGGCCCACAAACATATCTATAAGTTTAAATACGCACCCCATGGTCAAAAGCACAAACGCAACGGCTGAAGCCGCGCCTAAGGCCTGAATACCTAACTGCCTCAAGCCGCCGCCGTAAAGCAGGCCGTTGTTGGCAAGGCCCAGCGCCTTCTGTCCGAAGATGCCGATGGACAACGTTCCCCAGATGCCGTTAAGGGCATGGACCGGGACCGCGCCTACAGGGTCGTCTATCCTGGCCTTATCCAGCAGCACTACACCCAGAACTACAATAACTCCCGCCACAGCCCCTATCGCGATGGCGGCCCAGGGCTCAACGAACGCGCAAGGCGCGGTGATGGCCACAAGGCCTGCCAGGGCTCCGTTCATGGCCATGGAAAGGTCGGGCTTCCCGAACATCCGCCAGACCGTGAACATAGCGCAGATGCCTCCTGTCGCAGCGGCTAAATTAGTATTAATCGCCACTCTGGCTATCAGGCTGCCGTCCCCCACGCTTAAGGTTGAGCCGGGATTAAATCCGAACCAGCCAAACCAGAGGATAAAAACGCCCAGCGACGCAAGCGGTATGGAATGGCCGGCAATCGCGTTTGCCGTGCCGTCCGGGTTATATTTTCCTATTCTCGGGCCCAGCATAAGCGTTCCTATGAGCGCGGCAAACCCGCCTACCGCGTGCACTACGGTTGAGCCGGCGAAATCGCTGAAACCTAATTTTGAAAGCCAGCCGCCTCCCCAGATCCAATGGCCGACTATGGGATAAATAAACGCGGAGATAAGAAAGGAGTATATGAGATAGGCGGGAAACTTCATCCTCTCCGCCATGCCTCCGGCGACTATGGTTGCCGCCGCCCCGCAGAACGCGGCCTGAAACAGCCAGAACGCGTAAAGAGGTATGGGGGCGCCCGACTGCGCTCCGGAAAGAAACCAGCCGCTTAAACCCATAAAGCCGTTTCCGGCGCCGAACATGATCGCGTACCCGAAAATAAAGAAGCCCAGCGATGCCATACAGAAATCCAGGAAATTCTTGGTGAGGATATTACAGGTGTTCTTGGCTCGGATAAACCCCGCCTCAACCATGCCGAATCCCGCCTGCATAAAGAACACGAGGAACGCGGTAATTAAAACCCACAGCGTATCAAGACCTACGGCAGACATACCTACCTCCCTTTTATTGGCTAAAACGCATAACTAATCTGAACGCCGCCCCAGAGCTCGTCATCCCTGTTGATGCTGTCCTCATGGCTCAATGTGTAATGAACGTTGGGGGTCACGCTGAACCCCTTGAAAGCATAGGAAGTTGCCGCCGATAACTCCGTCGCGTAAAGTGAATCCGACTTTAAATCCGCCACGCCGTCATTGCCCCAATTAACCAGCCCCAGCTCCAGCGTCTGCTCTTCCTGGAAGAAGGATAACCGCGGCAGCGGAAGGGCCGTGCCAAAACCCCAGGAATAATACCATCCCTCATCCGGCCCGCCTGAGGCAACCTGAAAATCATAACCGGCAAATACTGACAGCCAGACATCAAGCGGAAGTAACGGCAGCTTATTCAGCGTCGCGGACAGCCATGGCTCCTGCACATCGGCGGTCTTAGCGGTATTCGGGTAATCGAAATATGTATACCCTGAAGATAGATTAAGCAATTTTCCGATATCCCTTGAAAAGGTTATGGTATAGTCCATCTCTTCCGCGTCCTCATGGCCCCCGCTCAAAGGAAAAGAGCCCCAGATATTAACGGAGACATCCGTGCCGTGGAAAAGGCCTGGAAGGGCGATATCAATGCTCGGCTGATGCGCCGCGTCGTTGTCGGCGTAAAGATCCTGGCCCCGCCAGATATAGCTGGACACGTAGCTCTCCGAAAGCGTAACCGCCACCTCCTGGCTTCCCGCGTTGAACGCGAATGAAGCCGACGAGAACCAGGCAAGCGCGGCGGTAAAAACTACCAGCAACACCACAGTCATTCTTCCCATATTCCCTCCTTAAACAAAAACGCCCAGCTCTTATGCCTTACTCAGCATCAAACTGGACGTCACTGCCCAAAAACGTATCTACCTTGATAATCTATTGCCTGCTTCTATCTGTATAAGTAAGGAACCGGGCTGCCTGGTAACTCATTTATTTTCTTCTCTCCGCCATTTGCTTATTATGCTCTTCCTGGCCCTTACCACCATCACGTGCGATATGCCCAGCGCCCTGCCTGCCTCCCTGACTGTGCAGCCCTTGATCAAAAGCGAGAAGACCTGTTTTTCCCTGTCGCTAAAGCCGTTGTTCCTTATGTCGTCAATAGTTATAGCCCTGTCTATGTGCTCTTCGCCCCGCGCCTTATTGTCGGGAAGCAAATCGCCTAATGTGTCGCCTCCTTCGTTGATCGGCTCATCCAGATTCAGGACCTTAAAACGCCCCCTCTTCTTCCTAAGATAGTTCAGGATATGGAATTCACAGCTTTTAACTATATAGGACTCGTTTACGCCTTCGGGCATGCCTTCCCTGAAATTATTCCAGAGATGAAGGCAGGCCTCCTGATAAAGGTCATCCTCTCCCAACAACGCGCGGTGCGCGCTGCGAGCCCTTGCCAGCCGCCTTAGCTTAGGCGATATTCTTTCGTATAGTTCCTTGAAGTTCATAAAAATAAAACACCCTTTCTAAGCGTAACATCGCTTAAAAAGGGCGCCCTCGCCTCAATAAACAAAAAACCCCAAATCGCTTTGGGGCTTCTTTGCCTGTTTAACTGCTCTGTCTAATAAAGTATACCCTGTTAATATGTATCTGTCAAGTTTTTTGTTGTCTTATGTTACTGCCTCTGCACCACCGCGGTTACTACCTGGCTTATGCCGCTTGCCTTACCTTCCTTAATGCCCTCACCCGCGCTTACTATCTTATACATATCCGATTTTACGGTTATCAAATTACTTATCAGTCTAAAACTCTCTAATTTTTCTTCATCGCTTACACCTAAAGTATCGGATATAAGCAATTCGCCCGTACCTAATTTCCTCGCGTCTTCTTCCCCGAACGGCCTGTTGATCAAAATATTGTCTATCGCTGAAGAAGACAGGGACAGCGCCCCCAGGACCTCAACCGGCGCTGTATTTATATTTATCCTGCCGCCGACCTCATACAGGGGCTCGATAATAAGGTAATTAAACCCTATCAACTCCGATGAGTTGTCCGTTATCTCCATCTCCAGAGAAGTAGCCGCGGGCACCGCGATCTTGCCGTAATATGCCTGGCCGTTCTCTATCAATAACGAAGAGGAAGATATGAATTCGCCTTCCTCGCCGATCTTGATGCCCACCTTTATAAAATTAGGGTGGCCCTGTTCTTCGCCCATCACCCTCAGATCAAATGTCCCCGCGGGGACCTTATCCCATCGCCAGAGCCCTCTTGAACCTGTTTGATTGGGAATAAACATACCCGACTTAAGCCGCCAATCGCCTTCAACAAAATTGCCCGCAAGCGCCAGATCCAAAGAATTCACGGAAAACTTATCCGCTATTTTTGCCAGATCATAAACCGCCCTTTTCTGCCATCTGGAGCCGGAAGACAGATTAACAAAATCGGCTATATTATAGATGTAACGATTGAATACGCCCACTTCGTCTATGCTGTGTTTGTACGGCTTTCCCGTAGACGGGTCGGTATCATACATATCGCTGTTGTCGTTCTCCGCGCCCGGTGTGCCGCCTTTTTTATCCAGGCAGTTAAACCAGCCGTCAAATTTTCCGTCCGCGTCGCTGTCGTAGTCGGCGGTAGGGTCTGAACGCTCAAGGGCTACAAAGTTGCCCGCGGAAACATATTCAACCGAATCAACCGCCGATCCCTCCGGCGTCTTAAGCATTATGCTGCCGCCCCCGTCGGGAATAAGGTCGTAGCCGGCATTGACCGTCTTATCAAACTCAAGGCCTGCCGCCTCGGAGCCCCAGACGGACTTAAAGCTCAGGCCGTTATTCTTCAGGCCTTCCGGGCTTGTATCTTTGGCGTCAACAGCCAGGACCAGATATTCGTAAGAGCCGATGGCGGTATTAGAAGGTATCTCCGCGGGATACCCCACGGCAAGCTGCCCCTTGTTATCATACACCTCGACCACAAAATTACTCAGATCGATCTCCTTGCCGGATAGATTAAGCAGCTCTATGTATTCGGCGTCCGGCTGTTGAGTAAGCATGATGCCCTTGAAATAGGCGGTCTGATTCGTAGAATTATTCTGTATATATACGTTTAATTCTCCGTCTCCTCCCACATAGACGGGCTCAGGAAGATAGTCGCCGGAAATAACGCCGGAGGCATTTTCCCCGCCGCAAGAAACGTCTCCCACAAGCGAACTCGCCAGGCCCAAAAGCCGCAGATAATAATAACCCTGCCTTATCTCTTCAAATACCCATTTGCCTTCCCCTGCTTTGCCGCCCTCGTGTACGGCATTCTTGAAATAATCTCCCTCAAATATCCAATCGCCTCCCGGAGCGTCATTCGCGGAAACAGACGCCTCAACGGAAAGATTGGGCATGATCTCATTAATGACTATCGCCTCGCGGCCAGCGATCTTGGCGCGGCTGAGCCCCTGTTTTGACTGCGTGAGAGAAAGCTCAGCGGTGGAAAGATAAGAGATCTTTTCCTTATGGGGCCTTATTGTTAACTCAAAAGAGCCTCCGGATACCGTTACCTTCTTTATCAATACCGCCATATGGCGCAGGTCAGCGTCAACCTTACCGTCGGGATAAACCACATCGCCGATATACACAGAGGAGGGGTTGCCGTACAAAGAGCAGTAATATTCACCGTCTGCCAAAGGCAGGTTCTGCCAGCGGAACACCCCTTCCGCCGAACCGGCCTGGGCCATGTAAGAACCCCCCGCGCTTACCCATCCGCCCGGATTGACCAGGCCCGAAGGCTGTATCTTAAAATAATATTTATCAATATAGGCCTGGGAAAGGTCGGGATCGAACGCGTCCACAAAATCGGCCGCGCTTTTATAGGCATTAGTGACCCCCGCGCTTAAGAACGCCTCAAGCACATCCTGCGCCCTCGCGCCTCTTAAGGAAAGGCGGCGCGAACCGTTCAAGCCGACCTCATAATCCCTGGAGTAAGATGTGACGTAGCGCAATGCCTTATCTAAATCCAATGCCAAAGGATCGAGCTCGATGCGGGAAACCCCCTCAGGTATGCCCCAGACCCTGTCGTCCCCATATACGTAAAAGGGATCGCACTCCTGCATTTCATCCACGCCTTCGCCTTTTTCATCAACAACCCCGTCGCTGTCGTCGTCCCAGCCGTTATTTTCAAACAGATAATTATTGCCATTGTCATCTACGCCCGCGTCTCCGGGAAGGCCGTTTGGGCCCAGCCGGTAGGAGATTATCTCCCCCGCCAGCTGCGCGGGCAGCCCTATAGCCGAAAGTAAACCGCTCAGGTTGACCTCATACAGATTGACCCCGTTTCCGGCCGCGACCCCGGTACCCGCGGTATTTATATTGACCTTGCCCGCCTCGTCGGAAACCAACACGGCGACCCTCGCGAATTCGCCGTTATTCGCGTCCCGCAAGGTAAGCCAGCGGCTTTCGTTTATCCCGTCCTTATCTACATCATGATCCTCACCCTTAAAAAAGGTGAACTGCTTATCGTTGAACCCGTCAACGGCGTTCTGCTTCTTATCCTGCCTGAGGATATTCCTGGCATACACAACCCCCGCCTCTGCCGCGTATTGAGAACGCACGCTCTCAACAAACCTTACTGCCGCGGCGCGCTCTCTCTGCGTAAAATAAAACATTGTCACGCCCACTATAAATAAGATAGTCAGTATGCCCAGCACCAGAAATATCGCCTGCCCTTTGTTATTCATTCCCTTATTCCTGCGCGTCCAGATAAGTGACAAATCTTTCTTCAAGGGCGCTCCCTCCGAATTCATAATCTATCTTTAACTCTACGACGGTAACCTTTATGCCCTCCTCCAGGTCCAACGGCGCCCTGGCCATCTGCCAGGTAAAGTTCTCCGCCTCCCCCGATAATTCAGTCGTATCCGGGAATGTCTTGATATGCTCAAGCTGCTTCTGCGCGAACAGGGCGATATCGTTAACTCTACGCGCGTACCTTAACGCGGTTAAACCTACGGGGAAAAAATTAAACAGAGACACAAGCCCCAGGGCAAGGATGCTCAGGGAGATTATTATCTCTATTAAGGTAAACCCGAAAATAGCCTTATGCCTGCTTATCATAAACAAACCTTATAATAGAAATGGCGCGTTGAATAAGTATACAATAAAATATTTACTTATTAAAATACTCTTTTAACAGCACGAATGCTATATTTTCGGCCAGAAGCCTGTTGCCTTCGGGCGTGCAGTGGCCGAAGTCACCGGCAAAACTATCCCCAAAATAAACGCCATAGCCGTCCCTGCCTACCGCGTCCTTAAATATCTTCTCATTGTCTACAAATATAATGCCGTCCTGATATTCAAATATTCTTTTCAGCGGCTCTATGCTGCGCATAGGATACTGCACGCATACCAGCTTAATGCCCCTTCTGTCTACAATGCTCTTAAGCTCCTGGTAATTGCGGTAAGTCATAGAATTATAATACTCATCCCTCAATTGATGCGCTGCCTTGTAATATCTTGCCGCCAGATCATCTTTCCCCGTCTGGCTGTATAAGACAGCCAGCCAGATATGCCCCTGTTCATTATCCGGGTCCAGCGCGACCGCCTTCTTAAACATGCTTTCGGCCTTGATATAGTTATTATGGTACTTATACAGCATACCGGAACTTATATAGGTATCATAATTCAGGGTATCCAATTCGATTGCCTTCTTTAGCAGCTCATCCGCCGTGTTATCCTTATAGCACCAGGCCAGTTCAATATAAGCATCCGGGCAATCCGGTTCTAATCCAATCGCCCTGTTCAATATATTCTTGGCCTCTTCAAGATTACCTTGATCCCTGTAAAATACGCCTAATCCTATATATATGGAGTAATTTCCGGGGTCGATTTCTATTGCCTTTGTGAACATCCTCTCCGCGTCGGAAAACTTGCCCTGTTTATTATAACATATCTCTAATTCCATATATAAACCCGGATCCGCGGGATCCAGTTCAAGCGCCTTCTCAAACATGTCTTCCGCCCCGGCATAATCGTCCTTTTTTATATATAATCTTCCCGCCTCCACATATCTATTATAATCGGACATAGAGCCGGGGCTTTCGGCATAACACTCTTTCGGGCTGAGAAACGCCCTGGGCCCGGCCGCGCCCTTCACCATGGCCATGATATGCATCCAGGCGATCCTGGCTAATTTATACGTCCTGAAATACCTCAAGAATAATCTCCCTGATCCAGGCGTTTCTTTATAGCGCATATGCTGCCCGCCATCGTTTATGCCCATCATCGCGATGATCATATCCGGCTTGTATCTGTCAAGTTTTTCCTCCAGATCGCTTAGTATATCCGCGGTATTGTCCCCTCCCAATCCCTTATTTACCACGCTGAACCTTATGCCTGTTGCCTGCCGGTTCAATATTCTCTCGAGTTGATAGGGATAGGCGTTGCTGCCTCCCAACACAGTGGTTGACTCTCCTAAACACATGATACGGTATGCGCCTTTTTGCCTCAAAGTAACCCTGTTTCTGTATTCCTGAAAAGATGACAAAATACAACTGCCAAGCCGTAAGCTCAGTTCAAGCAATAGAATAAAAAGAGCAAGCCCAAACATCACCAACATTATTTTCTGCCGAAGCGTTATCTTTGAGGGGGGAGTTCTCTGCATATCCTCTGACAAGAACCGTGCTTATGAAGGAGGGAGCGCGCTATTTTACCAGCTCTCCCATGGTAAATATGGGGAAGAATAAAGATATCACGATAAATCCGATGATCACGCCCATCACCACTATCAAGAGAGGTTCAAGAAGCGATATAAAACCGGTCAACGCTGTAGAGACCTCGTCTTCATAGTCCTCGGCTATTTCCAGAAGCAAGCCGGAAACCTTGCCGCTCTCCTCTCCGATACCCACCATCTTTACTACGGTAAGGGGAAAAACCCCCGTTTCTTCCATGGCATCGGAAAGATTAGTGCCCCCTTCCACCTTTTCATAAATATAAGCCAGGGCATCTTCCACCAAAGGAGATATAGTGGTTTCCCTCAACACCTCCAGCCCCTTTAAAATAGTTACTCCTGATGAAAGCAGGGTGCCGAGGGTGCGGCAAAATCTTCCGATGGTGACCATCTTCAATATATCGCCTAATACAGGGAATTTCCACTTCCAGGCATTTAGAATCCTGCTTAGGGCGGGTTTTCTGGACATAAAGAAAATAAAAAAGCCGAAAAGAACAAGCCCCAGAAGGAATAAGTATCCCCATTCAACAATAAAATTACTCATCCCTATAAGAAGCTTGGTTGCCGGAGGCAGGTCTCCGCCCAGATCCGCGAAGATCTTTGTCAAGGTAGGTATGACGAAAACCATTATGATCGCCAGGATGCTTACGGACATAAACAAAACGAAGATCGGGTACATCATCGCGGAACGCACGCTGTTTAAAAGTTTCCTGTTCTGCACGAGATAATCGGAGAGTTCTTTCAATACCGCGGCCAAGTTGCCGCTGACCTCCGCGGCCTTTATCATATTTATGTAGAAATTAGAGAAATACCTGCGGTGCAGCGACAGCGCCTCTGACAGGCTTTTGCCCTCTTCCACGTCAATAAGGACCTGCTCAACCGCATTCCTGAAGCGCCTGTCCTGGACCTGGGGGGCGATTATCTGCAGGGCGCGCAGGAGCGGAATGCCTGCCTTGACAAGGGTGGATAACTGGCGGGTAAAACTGATGATCAGTTTAGACATCGGATTTATAATAACACAGAGAAATACCCTAAGTCAATAAGTTACTATTCCTCCGGCCACTACATCGTGTTCTTTTTCCAAGATGAATCTTCCTAATCGGCTGACTCTGCGAAAATCATCAATAACTACGGGCTGCTCTGTCTTTATGCTGACCTCTCCCGCCAATGCGTATTCCAGGCACTTCGCGTCATTTCCTGATGACCTCAACGAAGAGGGATCAATCCTTCTTTCTATCTTTTCAACCCGGCATAAAACCTCCTGAGTAACGCACTTAAAGACCAGTTCTTCATCAACTTTAAGAGGCCCGTTGGACATACAAAATATGACAGCCTTAAAACGCCGGGTAATCGCGGGGGCATCTTTTTCCCCGCAAATAACCTCGCCGCGGCTGATAATTACCGGTTCTTTAAGAATAAAACCAACGCATTCGCCTATGCCCGCCCTGCGTATTCTCTTCTTAAATTTATGAATTGATTCCACAGTTACCATCTTATTGCAAGGAAGAACCAATACCGATTGCTTCTCATTGAGTTCTCCGGATTCCACCCTGCCGACATAGAGCTTTTTATCTCCCATGCTATACATATCCTGTACCGGAAGGCGTAGGATCCCGCTGCCGGTAAACGCGTCTAAACCTGCCCCATCTAACACCTCCAGCAAAGAACGGCCTCTGTGCCAAAGCATTCGCCTTGAATCACTGATAATATTATCTCCTTCCCTGGCAGATATGGGGATGATATCCAGGGCAGCAATACCGATCAAGGACAGTAATTCCTCCGTCTTCCTCTTAACCGCCAGAAACTCGGACCGGCTATAATCAACCATATCCATTTTGTTCACGGCAACGATCAGATTCCTTATGCCTAACATTTTCAGTAAATAGGCATGCCTCCTGGTTTGCTCTTCTACCCCTTCCTTTACGCTCACCACTAAGATCGCGACGTCCGCATGCGTTGTGCCTGTGATCATATTTTTTATAAACTCAACGTGCCCGGGCGCGTCAATTATGGCGTAATGCCTCTTGCCGGCGGAAAAGAAAACCTGTGTAGTATCTATAGTCCTGGCCCCTTCCCTTTCTTCCCTAAGATGATCCGTCAGGAAGGCGAGTTCAAACTCTTTGCCTAATTCCTTTGAGGTCTTTTCTATTTCCTCGATCCTATCTTTAGACAACGAGCCGGTATCAAACAGCAGCCTGCCTATTAACGTAGATTTGCCGTGGTCCACATGGCCGACTATAACTAATTTAAGCGTGTCATCATTCATCTCAACGTAAGGTTCGTACAATAGTCGCCGCGCCAAGTATTATGGTAAACAAGGCGATGGCTATTTTTAATCTCTCCCCTGTTATCTTTTTTACGCTTATTACTGAAAAAGGCACGGACAACACAGCGCCGGTAATAATATAGGGGGCCAATTTCCAATCAATGGGATTTTTGGCAACGAATAGATAGGTGATTACCCCCACCGCACAGGTCAAACCTTCGGCCAAAGAGGTAATGCCTACGGCGCTCTTACCATCAACCCCGGATAAAATCTGGCCGCTGGTTACCAACGGCCCATATCCGCCTCCGCTCATCCCTTTATTAAAAGAAGCAATTATGCCCAAAAAGGTAATCTTTCTCCAGGAAAAGGGGAAACTTCTATTAAAGCAGACAATGATAATTATCCCCATTGAAAACACCAGACATCCGATATAGAGGTTAAGCCAGAATTTAGGAATGTTAACCGCGACAAAGACCGCGGCAACAGTCCCTATTACGCTGCAGACGGCCAGCAACAGACCGATCTTCAGATGTTTGGAAACACCCCTTATGAAACTTTCTCTAAACCCCAGGGAACTTACTTTCCGAAAGATCAAAGCAAGATTATTCGTCTTTAATTTGAATTCTACATTGCCCTGCTTATGATGCAGGAGCCCCGCCGATATTCCGGTGATCAATTCGGATAACAATATCGTAGGCACGATCTGTAAAGGGCTGAACCCCAAGAGTAAAAGGATGGGGGTAAGCGCCGTACCGTATCCCATGCCCAATGTTGAATCCACATACTCACATATAAATGCGGTCATAATCATTATTACAATAAAGATTAATGTCAATTCCATCGGCTTTCTACATATACCCTAACGACCTTAACTTCTGCATCGCATAGGCATTCTCTTTATCCTGCGCCCTTCCTGAGCGTTCGGCGATCCGGGTCGTCTTAAGTTCATCTATGATCTTATCTATGGTATCTGCTTTTGAATCAACGGGCCGGCAGCAAGGAACGCAGCCGATGCTGCGATAACGCTTGCCGCCCCTGGCAAAATAGAGCCCTGTTACAGGGATCTTTTCTCTCTTTATATATTGCCAGATATTCAGTTCTGTCCAATGGAGCAACGGGTGGACCCTGAAATGTCCTTCTTTTTCTAAGCTGGATTTATAATGCTCCCAGAGCTCAGCAGGCTGGTTTTGATAATCCCATCGGAATTTGTCGTCGCGCGGAGAAAAATACCGCTCTTTGGCCCTGATGCCGTGCTCATCCCGTCTTATGCCTAAGAGCAGGGCCTTGAGATCATGCCCGGCTATTGTCTGTTTTAAGGCCTCGGTTTTAAGCAGATCACAGCACTCTAACCTGCCTTTCTCGGGCGAAGAACCCTTTTCTATGGCCTTTTCATTCCTGCCGACAATAAGGTCCAATCCCCATTTCTCAGCATAAATATCCCTGAATTTATACATCTGGGGGAACTTGTATCCGGTATCTATGTGGATTATGGGAAAAGGGATCTTACCGAAAAACGCCTTGCGGCAAAGCCATAGAAGCGTAGTGGAATCCTTGCCTATAGACCACAGGGCGGCGATATTTGCAAATTTGTAATGGGCTTCCCGGATTATAAAAATACTTGTATTTTCTAACTCATCAAGATAATGCATGGTCTCTAAAATAAGGGCCGGCCGTCAAGATCATCCGGGGGTTCAATGCCATAAAATCTTAGAATCGTAGGGACTATATCAACTATGTTGGGATCATTACGCTCTATTTTCCTGTTGACCAATAATATGCCCGGCACCAGAGCGGGATCAACCAGGTGGTCTCCTCCCCAGTTTTTCATATTGTCTTCAATAAGCGCCTCGGGCGCGGCGCCCAGGGCTGTCTGCCATGACGCCCTGAATCCGTGATCAAATCCTATAAATAGGTCCGGCGCCTTATCTGTATTGGGACCCTGGAATATTTCTTTCCCGATATAGACATTATTAACCACCTTCTGGCCCGTCCTGGGGTCTTTTAAACCAAGCAGTTTCTTCTTTATGGCGCCTTTTACATCCTCGCTATCATTACCCGGATATACAATGCCCTCCCTCTCGCGATTGATCCGGTTTATGTAAATGCCGCCAAATCCCAGGCTATAGGCCCGGGTCCTTGCCCAGTCCACATTAGCAAAAAACTCCTCGCCTGCCTTTTCGCCGCCTTTAAGACGCATAAAGCCATTTTCTATCAACCACCTGTTTATATGCACTGCCCTGCGGAAAGCCGTGAACCCATGGTCAGAAAGCACAATCACCAACGTATTGTTATCCACGCAGCCATCCAACACCTCTCCCAGGATCCCGTCCAGGCGCTGGTAATGCGTCTCGATCACATCGCCGTAAGGTCCGGGCAGGCCTCTGCCGGAATCAGGGTGTCCGGGGCCGCTGAAACGCCAGAACATATGCTGAAGGGAATCGGACGTGCCGAAATAAAAGAAAAATATGCCCCTGCTGAATTTCTTCAACTCATTTCTAAATATCGCCTCTCTTTCAGAAAAGATACTGTCTGACTGCTGAAGATATGTCCCGTAGGCGATCCTGTTTTCATTCAACGCCCAGGTATCATGAGGCATGCCTAAGGTAGAATACATCCCTGTCTCTTCGGCGATCTTGGCCGCGTAATCCTCAGGATAGGAGACGGCAAAAGCCGGATGCCTGGGGTCGATATTTATCGCGCTTACATAAAGTTCAAAAACAGGGCCTATCCGCTTCAGGTAAAATTTGCATGTACCGCTTACTTTTTTTATCGCGCCGATCTTAAACCTGATCCTTGTCCACGCGGACCATTCGGATTCACGCAATTCAAATCTCTTATTATCCAACTCAATAGAGGCCATCCCCTTTTCGGGATGCAAAACGATCTTCATAGGAATAGCGAAATCCTTCTTTTTGCTTCCCGAGGAATCCCTGGGCCCCAATAAAGAAGTATTTATCCTGTTGCCTTCGGCCTTTACATAATAAACCTGGCCGCCGGTATCCTTTTTACCGGAGGGCTGCGCGGTTGTATAAAAGGAAAAGGTGCCCATCGTCCCCCGCAAATCCGTAACCCCCATTCCGGAAAGCATCTTTCCGTAGATCTTATCCGGCGGAAAGGTATTAGGGCAGAATAATATAGTGCTGGGTATTCTATGTCTTGAGGCAATATCCCAGAACGCATCGCCCTGCTGGTACCTGGCGATGCCTCTTCCCGCGCGCGTATTGGTCAGGCTCAAATATGGCAGATAATTCTCAAACCGCGGCATGATAAAATCGTATATTCCGTGTTTGCCGGGATTTGTCCCCGTATAAAAGCTGGTCCAGGCGACCGCTGATTCAGAGGGAATAGATGTATGCAGCTTGCTATAAGCGCCTATATCTTTCAGGCGGGAAAAATTCGGCAATCTCCCCTCCCTCATCAATTTCTCTACGATACCCGGCTCCAGACCATCCATTCCTAAAATGATTACTTTCTTTGAATCCTGCATAAATAGCCCTTTAAACATATCTGACCTCACAATCATTATGATCAATGCTATGATAACAACTAAGATTAACTGCGGAATGCGCCTTCTGAATAACCTGAAAAGACACTTAAGGCCGAACAAAAGAAATCCGATGACCCCGGCCAGCAAGCCCGATATTAACGGGCCCGAGCCCGAGAAAGGCAGCCCCGAACCCGGGTCGATATAATACAATATCGGTTTCATGACGATCATGGTATATTAGCCGTCATTTTAAAACGCCGTCATTTACCTGAGGGCGTTATAAAATTCAACCGGGAGATAATACCGGCACGCCAGAACTACCAATGTGTAACTTAACGCGAATACGGCATAACCTGTTACTATGGCAGCGTAGCGCCTGATATTAAACGGCATATTACCGTTATAGAGGATCAAGAATAACACCGGCGCGAAAGGAATGAAATACCTGCCCTGCACCCCTTCAATAATATCGCCCCATAAAGGCGTATAAGACAGATACTGAGATGTAAACACGAAAATAAACCCCGCCAATGCTGTTATAAGCGCCACAACTCTCTGCCTGTAATGGATCGTTATCCCGGAGGGGCGCTCAAGAACAGGGACGAGGATCAAGACAGCGTAATACGAGATAACCAGAAATAACGGCAAGGGAGTATCCAGCCAGCCAAGCCTGCCTATGAACGAATCGGCGTAAAAAAACCCGTTCGCATACAGCGTCCCGATCAAAACCGCGAGGTACTTAAGGGGGTCGAATACAACGAGAGAAATGTGCGGCAACGCTTCCACTCCCGCCCTGATACTCACAAACAGCTCCCTGATCGTAAAGCACCATATGCCCTGAACAACTATGCCGGTAAACAACAATGAGAAAAATACCTTAAGGTAACTTCTCAGGCAACAAAACTTCTCCCGCGGGATCAAAAGAAACAATAATGCAAGAAACAGGTACGGCTTGCTTAGGGCGGCCAGGCCAGAGTATAAAAATAATACGGCCAATTCTCTCCTGCTTATAACGGATACGCCCTTATCAAACGCGCATCGCAGGAATACCGCGATCAAAAGAAATGACAGGGCGTTTGTCATCGCGTCAGCGCTCAGGGAAGAGGCCAGAAACAACGACATGGGCATAAGGGCTAACAGCAAAACGCCCCATTTAAGTAACGGGATGTTTTTGATGGCGCGGCGCATGACCAATATCCAGAATAACAGGTTAAATATACGGCCCAGATACATCAGTATTAACACGGGGAGATCGAATAGCCTGCCCAGCATAATGCCCAGGGCCTGCGGGATATAGGCAACCGGGGAGAGCCGCGCCATAGCCCTTAAATTAATAAATACCCTGTCTTCACTGTCAAGCGGACGGCCGGCAGCAGAAATAATATCCCCTATTTTCTGTTTATGCTTATGGAAAAAAGACACGCCGGAAAAGACCTTGACCGTGTCTTCGAGGCTGCGCGGCAGATGGCCCCCGGCCGTGCCCGAGCGCAATGAAGCTTTTATATTGCCTTCGGAAACATGAAAGGCGCGGTAAAAATGAAGGTCCTCATCAGGGGCCTGAAAAGGAGGGGTTATAAATACAAACAGGATTCCCCACATTAACCCTATAATAGCAAATATGTTCTCCGGCTTATGAAAAAACCCTGGTAAATAAACAGCCCTATCGCGGCATTCCACTGAAATATTCCCTTTCTATGGTATCGGCTATATTCCCGGCTAACAGGCGGTTGCCTTTATCGGTGCAATGGCCGAAGTCGCCGCCGAAATTATCTACAAAATATTCCCCATATCCGCCTGCCGCTACAGCGTCTTTAAATATTTTCTCATTATCTGCGAAAATAACCCCCTCGGTAACCTCAAACATCGCCTTTAACGGCTCTGCGCTGCGCATTGGATATTGCACGCATACCAGCTGCAATCCCCTGCTTTTAACGATATCTTTCAGGAGCCGATAATTCTGCGCCATTATATGATCATACTGTTTCATCGACATCTCCGCGGCCATATTAAAATACCTTCTTGCCATATTATGTCTTCCTTCCTTCTCAAAAGATAACGCGATCAGGCGGTAGAGGAAGTCTTTTCGCTGATACGACTCGATACCACTCTCATATAAAGCCCTCTCTTCGGCAAACCTGCCCTGCTTGCCATAACTGCGCCCCAGCTCAACATAAGCCCAGGCGGCCCTGTGATTACGGGCTATCAATCTCTTAAACGCGTATTCCCGTTCCTTGAATAACCCCGGGCCCTCAGAGCATATCGCAAGCGCCTCCAGCGCAAACACATTATCCGGATCGCTGTTCAGCGCGCCTTTTAATATCCCTATCGCCTTATCGCATTGCTGCAGCTCATTAAGGGCCATGCCCAGGAATAAATAAGCGTATGTTTCACGAGGATTAATATCTATGGCCTTTTCCAATACCGGTATCCCCTTATCCCACATCTTTCTCTCCAGATAACAACGCCCCAGCTCTACATACGCATAATCATTACGCGGGTCGATTTCAATGGCTCGTTGCAGGACGCGTTCGGCCTCTTCGTATTTTTCCTGTTCACGATAATGCATGCCTAACGTCTGATATATGCGGCTATTATCCGGATCGGCCTCGATGGCCTTGCGGTACATGGCGATCGCTTCGCCATATTGCCCTTGCGCCTCATAGGAACCGGCCAATTTCAGGTAATCATGTTCGGGGACCGGGGCAGTGGCCGCCTCTTTTACGTCATGCCTTATCTGGATCTTCCCGGCAATATTCACCGCTAATATTCTGAATAGCTTATATATCCTGAAATTTTTAAGAAATATCTCCGTCCTCACAGCCAGGGTGCCCCTGTATACTATATTGGTCCAAACGTCATTAGCCCCCATCATGGTGATCACCATATCGGGTTTATACCGGTCAATATTCTCTTCCAGCATAGATACTATGAAACCGGTGTTGGTCCCCGGGACGCCCTTATCTATCACCGTAAATTTCAGCCCTGTTTTCTTCTCATTAAGCATCTCTTCCAGGAAAAGCGGCCACTGCCCCGCGGTGGTGGACTCGCCCAGGCATAAAATGCGGTATGCGCCACTGCGCTGTAATGCCATTGTGTTGCGCCTGTTTTGTCTATAACTTAGGACCTTGCCTGTTATGCGCATACCCAGCTCAAGGGCGGCTAAGGCCAGCATTATGCCGGCTAAAACATACACTATCTTCTGTCTGAATACAAACCGGTCCATAATAGCGGTCAGTCCCTATCCCGCGACCCCCATTGATCTCAATCTCAGATAAACCTCATCGGCATAAAGCGCATGGGCATACGGCGTCAGATGGCAGTTATCTATATAATAACTTCCCTTGATGTCCTCTTCTTTGTATGGAAAAAGGTGCATTGTATCCATAAAGGCGATGCTGTTTTCCCGGCATATCCCGCTGATCTTATCGCGGACAACCGTGTTTTCCGTATGACTGAAAAATACTACCAGGCAAGGCAGCCTGTGCTTTCTGAGTACTGAACTTATCTTCTTAAAGCCCGAACCGATAACATCAACGTCGTTGTAATATTCGCTGATATATCTTATATGTCTGCCGGGGCTGGGATATCTCAGGATACCTGATCTATTTAAACCAGAATCCTTCAGCAGGGCAAGCCTGTACCTGATAAACTTTCCGAGGCTGCTGCTGTAGATAGACCTTTGAAAGC
Source organism: Candidatus Omnitrophota bacterium (assembly GCA_028707125.1). Classification (NCBI taxonomy): domain Bacteria; kingdom Pseudomonadati; phylum Candidatus Omnitrophota; species Candidatus Omnitrophota bacterium. Next base: position 414,395 of record JAQTUX010000001.1, on the reverse strand, counting down.
CGGATAGCCCGGGGTCGAACAAAACATGCACGCTGTCAAAATAATCCGGAGACGCTTCACTGGAAAATATTTTATTCATCTCCGAACTGTAAATGGCGTTATCATTCTCAAAGGCCGCTATGATGACAAGGTCCGGGTCATATTTTACCGCCTTGGTCCTCAGGACCTCCGCTTCCTGCACGGTTGAATAAGCGGGAACGGAAAAATTTATGACCTCAAATCTGGCGCCGGCGTTATCTTCATTCAATTTCTTTTCCAGCTGCTTAGGCCATGACTCCTCTACTTCAACTCCTATACCATAGGATATGGAATCACCGATTACCGCGATCCTGCGTGTGCCATTGGGCTTCTTAAAACTATACTCAAAATCCCTCAGCCCCTGGCTGTTTGCCTCCCCTATATTAGGGGTGGCCTCAAACATTATCTCGGGGTTATCCGACATCCTTAATCTTACCGTATGGTCCTGCGCCCATTGCACCCTGGAGATCTCTTTATCAAAGAATATACCCACAAAATAATTAATTATAAACAAAACAATAAAAGAAGATGCGGCAGCCAGCGATATATTCTTAAGCAGTTCTTTAATCCTTATAATCATGAGCTATGCAGCCGTGTCCGCCAGATACTTCCTTTTGTGACAGGCATATTTTAAGAATCCCGGATCCCTGAACAGGTCTATAAACAACGCCGGCCGCAGCAGGAACATATACAAAAATAATTTCAGATCATATCCCAGAATAAATAAACCGTTAGAAAGAAACCCTGCTATGGACTCGTTTTTTATTATGGTCGCGTACCTGTTCTTTATAAGGCGCGACTGAAGATGCCTCGGTAGGCAAACGAAATCGCGTCTGAACAAAAATAAGGTTTTTTTCTCCTGACAGCTGCCCCCCCTTACATGATAAGCGGCTGCCTTTGGGTTATAATAAGCCCTCCAGCCGCGCCTGTTCGCCCTCCAGGCCAGGTCCAGATCCTCGTAAAACATCCCGTAATCCTCATCAAAATAGGCATAGCCGCCGTTAACAGCGGGTAGACTTAATTCTTCCAACATGGACCGCCGGAACAGAGGCGCCGCGCCGCCTGGGCCGAAAACATAACCCCCTGTCGCATACTGCCCCTTATCTTTTTTGCGATAACCTCTGTCGTACGGCCTCCTTGACCTTGACAGGAACTGCCCGGTAGAATCTATGGTCTTGCCGTCCATAAGCAGGACCTTGCCCGTAACCATGCCGACATCCTTCTTCTCCGACATTATCTTTACGCATTCGGCAACATAATTATTATCCAGCACGGCATCGTTATTCAAACATAATACATATTGCCCTCTGGATTGAGATATGCCGGAGTTCTGAGCCCGCGCGTACATCTCATTATCCTTATTGAGGATCAATGTGACGGAGGAGAACATATTTTTTAACAGTTCCACCGAACCATCTGTGGACGCGTTATCCACGGCTATCACTTCAATATCCGGATAGCTCTGGCAGAGCGCGGAGTCCAGGCACCTTTTTAAATACTCCTTTCTATTATGGTTAACTATAATTATGGATACCGTCTCTTTCATCGCGCCTGATATAAGTAATACTGCGGTTCATTAAGCCGGTTGTAGAATACGCGCCGCAGAGACATCCTGCTTCCGGCTTTATTCAAACATCCATAGAGCATATTATATTTTTCTAAATAAATCCGTTGCGGCAAGGCGGTAAAAATAAAGAACAATTTTTTACCGGTCTTCAACATTGTATCCGCTGCCGCTGCGCATATTTCGTCAGGCCCCTCTACCGTCATGCCGTTGATCTTATCGTCAAAGTCAATCTTACCCTTAGCCAGGAAAAGCATGGGCTCTTTTCCGTTTCTCCCGCCTACGGTAATAAATAAGGCGTTCTCGGCAATACCATTCTCAAGGATATAATCCACAATTTCATATCTAACGGCGCCTAAATATGTCCCGCCTGTCTTACGCAATAACAGGTTGTATGCGGCGTGATTTCTGAAATCAACCATTAAAAAGGGCCCGGCAATTAAAATAACTGCTGAAAGCGCGATTAGCGCAGGCAGCGGCCTGCCCGCCGCGTATCTTTTTGTGATACCGTCCCATATATTGCAGCAAAAAAGCGACACGGTAAACGCCGGGATCGGCTCAAGCGCGAACATATGGAACGTCCTTGAAGAAGCTGGGGTGAACAAAGTTGTCAAGAATATAACAAAGTAAGCCGTATATATAAGCAGGTATTTCCTCTGCCCCGCCTTCCCCCGCATGAGAGAAAACAGGCAATTGGCTAAGAAAGCCGGCCAGAATATCGCCAGCGTCATTTTCCTTGCGTTATATATAAAGGGCTCCGCCTGGCCTTCCATAGAATCTGCCGGCAGGCAATCCTGCTCAGCTATCGGATACTCCTGTATGATAGTATTGAATTGGCCGATCCTCCTCTCCAGGTTAGCCTTAAAATCCAGATTATTAATATTGTCTCCATCAGTGCAAGTATACAAATATTTCACCAGCTTAAAAGTAGAGCCGCTGGTGGCCACATTGTAATAAATAAACAAGGATGCGCCCGCGCAGAAACAAACAGCGGAAACTATCGCCTGCTTTATCTTCAAGTTTGACCTGATAAAATCAGCTATTTTACCATAAAAAACAACGATAAATGCCAGGCCGAATCCAAATATTCTTGCCAGGAAAGAAAATTTAACGCTTAACCCCGCGCCTAATAAGAAACACCCCAGATAAAAATAAACAATGCTTCTCTTACCGCTGAAACGCAGCAGAAAAAGCGCAACGGCCGACCAGAAGAAAAAATTCAACAGATTCTCTGTTATGGAGAGCTCAACCTTGGTAGACCATACAAATGCTGAACTGCAGGCAAGCAAGAATACAGTCGGCACGGCGATCTTTCTGCCGAATATCGTTCGGCATATATAGTATAACGACGTTAATGATAACAGCGCCAGCGAAACGCCCAGCAATCTTAAAGAAAATATGCTGATACCAAACAAAATAAAGAAAGGGATCAACAGGTAAGAAGACAGAGCAAAATAATACGGGGTAATAAGATTAACCGGCAGGCTCATCCCTCCGAGACGAATGCCGACATCGCTTCCGTCCCAGAGGCGCCGGCCTTCAAGAAGGTTGACACCGAACATACCGGGTATAACCTCATCTTCCACAAATCCGATCAGATTCAATCCCGGCAATGAAAGGGATAAATATATGAGCGCGATCAGGATAATTATCAATAAATCCGGCTTGAAAACACCCTTAAGCGCGCCGGTGACATCTCTCAAAATATACCTCTTAGTTATCAGCGCCCTGTATGTATTGCCATTTGGGAAAAGAACAGGGAAACAACCAACCGCGACATTTCCAGAGATTGAGCATAAACTAAACACGCGAAAAACAACCAAAAGATAAATATCGCTGATTTCATTCTTAAGTTTGACGCGAAGAAGCTTCTTACGCTATCATAAAATATGACAAAGATCAGGATCATTATGGAATGGTACATCGACACGGTATATCTTGTTCCCATCTCATCTAAGGCCACTAACGAGACAATTCCGCTGATAAATATAAAATATAATATGACATACCCGATAAACACCTTGCACCTGTATAAAAAATTATTTTTCAGAGAGAGAAATAAAGACAGGAATAACCCGCAATAAGCAAGAAACGGCGTATCTATCCTGAACAGGTCCAGATAAATAGTGCGTAAGGTAAGGGATATATTCCTGACAAAATGCCGATATTGAGAAGCATGAAATTCCTTGTCTCCGAATATATACCCCAGGTCTCCCGTGATATGCACCGATCGGAAGCACCATAAAAGAAGCGGCAGGCATGTGACGAACAGGAAAAAGAGCAATCGATATGTTTTATGATCCCGCTTAATTCCCCTCTGGAATAAAATAAGCGCGGCCCCATAAAAAACCAGCAGCAGGCCCGTCCATCTTATCAGGCAGGACAAAAGGACAAAAAGCGTTCCCAGTATAAATTCTCTGTTTAATAGCTTGCCTTCCTTATTGAAATCCATCATAAAAAACAGGGCCACATAGGATAAGAACATAAAAGGCGTTTCTGTCCAGGCGTGCCGGGAGATCTCCAGAAATGGCCAGGAAACCATTATAAGGATCCCGCCTATCGCTGAGAAAACCGCGCTTTTTGTTATCTTATTCAAGATCATATAAAGGGGAACGATCATGGCTACCAAAGACGCCGTGCTGATCAGCCTTGCCGCGTCAACGAGGTCAAGCCCGAAAAGGCCCAATGCGGCGATCAAAACAGGATATAATGGAGGCCAGTCCAGATAGGCCCTCTTTGCCACTTCCTGGCCGAAGTAGCTTGTTATATAAAATCCCTCTCCGCTCAAAAGATGGCCTGCGGCGCTTATGTAGCTTTTAGAATCAGGGCTCAGATCAAAGTGGCTGCCTATCAATAAGTCCTTTAAGCGCGCGAGAAACAAGACGACGGCGCAGGATACCATGAAGATATTTCTCGCAAACCCTGTCAGCATATCTCTCATAAGACGGCTATTTCAGAGAAAACACGGCATAGGCAACCCTGCCGTCCCTCTGATAGAATCTCTTCTCTTCCGATAACGACAGATCACTTTCCTTTATAAGCTGTCTGAAAATATCCCAGCAGCGGTTTCCCTGTTCATAATTAGGGTAAAAGCACACATACAGGCTATCTCTCTCCCTAAGGCGGCTGCTAAGCATCCCCATAAACTCCTCCTGCCTTCCATTGCCTGCGTCCGTTGGAATACCGCTGCAATAGGCGGCGAGATCATAAACCCTGTTTTCCATCTCTCCCCTTGTGAGAAAATACAAGCTATCACTGATCCCCCAGTCCAGGATGATTATATTGCCCCCCTTCCTCTCCATAAGCCATCCTGACAGGCTGTTGATGGAATCGGATAAAAGCCCTTCTCCGCCTGTCCGTTGAAAATAGAGGTAACCGTTAATTGTTTTCTTTGCCTCAACGAATACGGACACAAATAAGATTATAACGCAGATAAAAACGAGCTTCGCGTTTTTTCTAAAATAAAAGACGGCTTCAATAAACGCTACGCCTGATATTATCTGCAGGAGAGGAAACAGCAAAAATATATGCGTGGCCTTCAAGGTCGTCATCGTGAAAGGGCTCTGTAAGAAAATAGATAAGGTCAAAATAAGAAGGAATAAAACCCTGTTTTTGGGGAAGAGCCCGGATCTCCTGGCTGCCAGGAGATACAGAAGCCAGGCGACCGACAACAGGAAGAATATTGGTGAATAACCGCTGTATGAAGAACCCCATGGCGTGACCCCCTTTATGTAATCAAGTAAATGCGTGGATCGCAAGGCGAGATTGCCAAAATAGGCAAAATTATCTGCGCCATCTATGGTGAAATGAGCGTTATTGAAAATATACCTTAACGTGGAGCAACCGGTGCCGATGTTATACAGTAATATTAAGAGCGCTCCGCAGCCGAAGAATAACGGCCCAAACAACATGCTGATATAACGCCTTTTATCGCCCCCGATCATGGCCAGCAGCGCATGCCTGAAGATCAGGGCGCAAATAAACAGGGAAAGAACGAACCAGATGAACCATAGCTTTATACTGATGCCGATGCCCAATAAAAACATCGCCGTAAAAAAATACGGTAGCCTTCCCGACCGGTACCATCTCAACAGGCATAATAAGGCGAACATCATTGCCGCCTGCATCATTGAACCGTGCACTATCCCCATCTTCGTATCAACAAGAAACGCAAAATTGATCACCAATAGAAACATGGACAATATCGCGGACTTGCGGTCAAATAATTCCTTAGTGAATAAATAGACGGCCAGCAATGTCAATGAGCCAACAAATATGGTCAATAATCTTAGGGAATATGCGCGCGCGCCGAAAACCTGCAGGAAAGGAATAAGGAGGTAGGCGGTCAAGGCGCTGTGGTTATCGCTCATCATCAGAGGCAGGCGCCGGCCAAAAAGATCAATGCCGAGGGGTGTACCCTGCCCCTTTATGGTCCTGATAGCCAGATTCGCGTCTATGGCCTCATCGCAGAAGATCCCCGGCAGGCTGATCAGGGATAATTGCAGTAAAAAGTACGCTATTACTAATACTATCGGGATTATTAAATTACCCCGCGCCCTATCCTTTGAAATGGACCTTGATATATTCATAGATAATATCGGCGATAAGGCCCTGCCCTTCGGAAGAGGGATGGAAGACATCATCCCTTCTCTCCCTGATCGCCGCCCTCTTTTCTTCGGGTATAAGCCCGCATAAATCTATATAATCGATACCCAGAACATCCATTGTGTCGCGCAAGATGACAAAATGCTCCCTCTCTAACGCCGAATATTCCGCCGCGGGCTTAAGAGACGGGAACACCACCCCCAATAAATACAGGTCGTTCTTAACGCAGAGGGCTTTTATGGCAGACAGGTATGTCAGAGCTGCATCCTCTCTGCCGGAATTGCCGATGGAGGATTTCTTGCCGGACAGATATGACTCTGCCTGAAAAATTAGAAATCTATAGAGATAAGAATGTTTCAATAAGAGATAATTCGGTATGCGCTGCTTGGTCAGCTCCGGCAGAGAGATATTGTATCTATACACAGCGCCCTCTTTGCCCCTGCAGTAAAACGAACTGTCTATATCAAGGTCTCCGTAGCAGAAAAATACCATTACCATATCCGGCTTATAGGCCAAACCCTTATGCTTCAAAACGAGGGCGTACCTGCGCAGATCATAGGAAGGCACTCCTGTATTCCATAATTGATATTTATATCCGGGATGAATGGGCCGTGTGTTAAGACGGCTCTCCAAGAATCTGGCTGTGCCGTCTTGAGCCGCGATGGAATCGCCTATTAACAGGATCCGGAATACGTCCCTGCCTTTTTTAAGGATATATTCGGGGCCGCATAATCCATAAGAGTTGACGTTGACAGCGCTGTTGGGAATAAATTCATAGCCGTATATTGGGGAAGGCCTGTATTTTATGTCTCTATATATATCCGACAATTTCTCGGAGGTCTTAAAACTAAACAGGCCATATTTGGATCTATATGCCGGATTGACGCGCAGGAATGACTCGCAGATAAATATGCCGGCTGCTATCCCGAACAGGACCAGCGCCAGCCTAACCGTCAGTCTCTTCATAACAGCTATTATGGGCCGCGCAGGCCAACCTAACGCCCGGCGGCATATACTATGAATACCTTCTCCCCGTCCCGTTGAGAAAATTCTTTAAGCATTATCGCTCTCTTCCCCCTGTGCCTTACCAGACCATTGAAATCATCATAAACATATCTATTGGTAAACTTGGGGCTGTGGAATATGTATACCTTATCCTGTTTGCCGCCGATAATATTGCTTAGCCGCTCCATCATTACATCCTTACTGTCGCCGCTCTCAACAAAATTAAAGGTAACCGGGGAGATCCTGCCGCCGGAAAGAAATATAAGATCGTGATAAATACCCCAATCAAGCACTACCGGATCTAAGGCGCCTTCTTCCAGCAGCCATCTGTTCAGATCGTAAATGGCATCGGAATAATTTCCTGTGCCGCCCGTGCCGGCGATATAGGCGTAATTGTTCCTGTAGGCGGTCTTTATTTCTGAGAATACCGGGACCAGGAAAACGCAAACCGCGAAACACGCCGCTATTTTAACCTTATTTTTCATTATCAGCAGCATCTCTATAAACGCCACGGCAATGATGACCTGTATGAAAGGGTAGATTATAAAAAGATGCGGCCCGCCCAGGCTGGAAAGGGTAAACGGGCTCTGAAGCAGGATAAATAAAGGGAAAAGCAGCACAAACAGCTTACCCTTCCTGCTGAAGCGTCCTTTATTTGCCGCTGACGACAACAACAGCCAGGCGGCGGATATAAGAAAAAGCGCGGGGTATAAATTATCCGCCGATATATGCTCAACGGGCGTCCTGTGATTCCATCCGCCCATATTTCCCAGTGAGAATGTCCCGCGAAGATAATTCTTAAATACGGCGACCCTTGACATAAGATTGTTCAGATACGCGAGGTTGTTGACCCCGCAGCGCGTAGCATATATATACTTAGTCATGTATCCGATAATGGGGAAACCGGAAGAAAAATTATAAAAAAGCATTAAAAATGCCCCGGAAGCAAACCCGAATAATGATCCAGCGATAAATTTAGCGCTCCTGAGTTTTGCGATTACCGCCTTGCCTATATACCTGTAGAACACAATTGAAATAATAATAATACTGTTTATAGGCCAGGAGAACCATGGCCTTATGCTAAGACCCGCCCCCCAGAAAAACACCGCGGCAAAAAAATGCCTGTCTTTTTTCAAACGGTACCAATTATAAAAACACAGGATGGCCGCCATATTCATAAACTGCAGCATGGAGCCGCTGTCATTACCGAGTTTAGTGCCTATGAGGAATTCCGGATTGACCATCAGGAGCAAGACAGCGATAACGGCTGCCGTCCTGTTAAAAATCCGCCTGATAAATATATAAGTAAAAACAAGCACGAGCCCTCCCAGTAGTATGGGGACAGACCTTAAGACAAAGACATTGATCCCAAAAAGATAGAAGAATGGCATAAGTATATAGCTCTCCAGGCAGGTCATATATGGGACAAACGCTATGGGCAAGGACATGCCGAACAACTCTTTTGAGATCAGAAAAGGCCCGACGTGTTTCAACACCTGAACAGCGCCGGTGGCAGGGAACGCTTCATCCGCGTATAGCCCCGGCAAATGTATCTGATACGCCTCAAGCAGAAAAAAGACACAAAGGAATAATGACAGCGATAAATAATCTTTTCTATCAAGCTCCAAGCCCTATCCCCCCTTTTGAGATCGCGTCCTTTACGCGGCTGGATACCAGCGCCTGCTTGTTCGCTTCCCAGTCATATCTCCATCCCCGATATCCCTTCTGCATCTCATCATCGGCGTCCGCAGGGTGCGAGATCACCTCCGTGACCCCGCCTTTTAACGACCTCAACAATTTCAACAGTCTATTCTCCGTTAAATGACCGCTGCTGACAAAACCCATAAAATCATCCGTATCATAAAAACCCAACCGCCTCCACCGTTTCCTTAATATTATACATCGTAAATTCAACAATATTTGGAAAATGACTCTGGAAAGATTATTGCTTTCGGCTTCTTTAACAATAAGCCAAAAGGACTGATGGGGCAGGCGTATTCCGGAGATATTATATTTCTGCGCGAGGCGCGCTACGATATCCGTTATCCCGGGTAACATATGCGCATAACAATGCCCGTCCAGATAGCTGATCTCTACCCCTTCCCTCTTAACCCTGGCTATCTGCGCCTGAAATTCCCTTTCAATATCGCCGGCCTTGATCCTGCCTGAAATACAGGCGGCAAGCAACCGCCACTTTGATCTCCTGAACCTCCCGTCATTCATAATAAGACTGGGTATTTCGCTGCCGGGCAGGATCGGCCTTTCCTCGGTTAAACATAAATGCACTCCCGCCTTCAAATCAGGATTGGCTTTAAGGAAATTTATTGCTTCGGAGGAATATTTCCCGCAGGAAATAACAGACGCGTTAGTAACTATGCCTTTTTTAAACGAATCTATAATGCCGTCGTTTACGCCCTTGCTCAGGCCAAAATCATGCGCGCTGACAATAAGGCGTTTTTCTTTATGGCCGGGCCTGGCTGCCGTACCGGACGGCATTATCCTGCGCAGGTAATTCCTTATGATCTGAGGGCGCAAATAAAATCTGCACAGGGCTGAAGCATAATACTTCATCAAAACATCCTTACTGATACCTTTGGGCAGGAACACCGGCTCAAAACAATTAAACCGGTCAAAACTTTGAATTATACTGCCGTAGTCACCGATGTTTTTCCAGATATCGGCCCCGGGAAACGGAGTAAAAAATGTAATGCTTATATCGCTTAAAGGCAGCCCGAGGACGAAATCCGTGGTCTTCGCTAAGCTCTCTGCGGTCTCTCCGGGGTTGCCGAACATCAAGAAGGCCTTTATCTGAATTCCGGATTCTTTCGCAAGATTTATTTTGCCCCTCACGATCTCTGAGTTCAACTCTTTATTGCTGAAATCGAGGATGGCCTGTTCCGCGCTTTCTATGCCTGCCATTATCTGCCAGCACCCGGCGTCTTTAGCGATCCGCAGGGTGTCTTTGTCAAACGTATCCATGCGGGTGCAACAGGACCAGGATATATCAATGCCCTCCCTTCTGATCAGGTCTCTGAACCTTGCCAATCTGCTACTGGAAACCAGGAAATCATCGTCTTCGAAAATAAGGCAACGGACGCCTCTTTTATATATGTATCTTACCATATCCACTATATACTCTGCGCTGTTAAGCCGGAGATGATTGCCGAAAACGCCTCTATCGCAAAAAACGCATCTTCCCCTGCAGCCGCGCGAAGCTATAAGTGAAAAGGAATGGCCGCCTGCCCTGCTTTGGAGCGGAACACGGTAATGGCTGTTTATCCCGGGAAGCAGGTCAAACGCCGGGAAGGGAAGCGTATCTATATCATCGATCCGCCTTCTCGGGGCGGTTTTAAACAACTGACCGCCTTGCCGGAAAACGATGCCGTCCACTGAAAACAACTCTTTGCCGCCCTCCAACGCCTCCAGTAATTCGCTCAAGGTCGCCTCCCCCTCCCCCAGGACCCCAATATCAAAACAAGCGCATTGCCGCATGGCCTGCTCCGCAAGCGCGCTGACATGGCATCCTCCCAATATGACCTTTGCGCGCGGAAGCATCTTCTTAACGCCCTCCGCCAGCTTCATAGCGGATGAGATCGTGGAGGTAACCGAAGTTATCCCGATGTAATCCGGATCGTATCGCGAGGCGAGATTCAACGTATCCTCTATATCCAATCCCAGCGACTGCGCGTCAACGATCGCTGCCCTGAACCCCCTTTCTCTCAAGGCGGCAGCCAGGAAACACAGCCCTAACGGCGGCTCTATTCCTCCGGCAAATGCCAGCCACCCATATCGCTGGCCCAAATCAACGGGGGGATGAATAAGGACTATTGTTTTCTTCACGGCTTCCTGGATAAGAATATAAGATGGGGATGAAGATATCCGCTGCCTGAATGAATACTTTGCGTATTAAAACCTATCTCTTTAAGCAGGCCTAAATAAGATTGTTCTTTCCTGAAATAGAATCTACCGCCCATTGTGCTCTTTACTATCTTTACGCTTATGGTCTCCTGAATAAGATTAAATAAAAACTTGAACATCGGCCTCTTAGCCATCTCTTTTATTATTAGAATACCTCCCGGAGACAGGCTATCAAAACAATCCCTGAGCAGGCCCTCCTGCTGAGGATAGGGCAATAAATACAACGCGTCTACCAATGTAATGCAGTCATAGGCCTCATCAGGCAGCATGAAATCCGGCGAGGCCAGATCCCCCCGCAGGAACTCCGCGCTACGGCTATTGCCTCTTAAAGCCAGGGCGAGATCTATCTTACGTTTATCAATGTCAATGCCGGCCACATTGCGTCTTTTGCCTCCGATGGCGATAATGTTTGTAAAGAATCCGTTGCCGCACCCCAGATCCAGGAATTTACCCTCTTCGGGAAGCAATCTTATTATCCTGCCAAAAGGACAGGTATGATATCTGACGGCATTGTGCATTAAGACCTTAAACCCGCGGCCTTTATACAGGCGCTTCGCCTTGATATACAGCATCCTCTCTCTTGATAATCCCTTTAACTCAGGAAGCAATTTAACCATTTCCGCGATGATCTTGAATATTACCGGCAGGGAACACAGGTGCGATACGCCGTATTGCCTGGCGCGATAGGCGACCTCTACTTCCTTCACTATGTAGCCCAAACGCACGGCCCTGATCAGGAGCTCCGCATCTATAAATGAGCCGTCGGACTTTAACTCTAACAGGTCCAGGATATCTCTTTTAAATATTTTCATGGCGAAGTTGACATCGCTTACCTTTATGCCGAACACCGCCCTTATCAGGCCGTTATACGCCTTAGAATACAACGACCTTAACAGGGAATCCCTGCTTCCGATCCGCCGGCCCACGACTATATCCGCCTCGTCTAAAAGCGGGATGAACCGCTTAATGTTCTCCAGGTCAAACGGCAGATCCATATCGGAATAAACCACTATGCCGCCCCTGGCGTTATTAAAACCGGTCTTAAGCGCGCATCCCAGCCGGCTGTTCTTTTTGTGCCTTAATACCCTTATCTTTTCATCATTCCTTGCCAGTTCCCGCGCCATTTCACCGGAGCCGTCCGTTGAGGCGTCATCTACTATTATTACCTCGTAATTATCAGTCAGTTCGCCTAATACCTTCCTGGCCTTCTCTACGGCGACAGGAAGGTAGTCCTTCTCATTGTACATAGGAAATACTAAAGAAATTGATCGCGCAGATCTATTATGCATGTCTCCGTAATCCAGCGAAAACTACGCGTGATTTATCGCGTCTCGCGCTCCCTTGTATTGCCCCAGGGCGCGGGAAAAACAAATAAGCGGCGTCCTGGCAACGGCATAAAAAGTACTGGAAACAGGGTACCCCGCGCTGATAAGCCGCTTTATCTGCTTGAAAGACAACGCTAATGAAGAAAGAAGCGCCTCTACGGGCCCGGGCACCGGGACATAACCGAACAATTCACGGGTTTTGAAATGATGGATATAGGCCCTGCGGAATTCGTAAAATACTCCCCTCTTGTGCGAATGTTCCACAACGGATAGCGGTTCAAACACTATCTTTTTGCCTGCGCCCAATACCTGCCTGGCCCAGGCAAGGTCCTCTGCGAAATCGGTCTCGGAAAACGGGATCTCACGCCATACGCTTTTTCTTATGCAGGAAGACACGTTATCAAAACTGCAGAACCGCAGCTTCTCCAGGGGGGGCATATTTTCAAACACATCCCGGTCTTTCATCTGCCGTATCTGCCTGCCGCATCCCGCCGCAGATTGCCCGTGGACCTCCATCTTCGTCAATAGATCCGCGTCCTGATGGGGCAGCTGCCTGCTGTAGGCAGCTGCCGCTTCATCATCATTGATCAAGTTGTCGATCAAGCGCCTCATCCAATCATTGCCGACAGGAACCGCGTCCTGGCTTAAGAATATTATATAATCTCCCTTTGCCTTGCCTGCGGCAAGATTGCGTGTCAGCCCATGGTTAAACTCGCGCTCTTCAATACGGAACAATCTAACCCTGTGTGACCTGCATATGTCAAGGGTGTCATCGCGGGAACCGGAATCAATACAGATCACCTCAAAGGGCATATCTATATCCTGGCTGAACAGCGCGCTCAGGCACCTGTCCAGTGTGCCGCCGCCGTCTTTAGTAAGTATTATTACCGATATGTCTGGATTATCCACCGGGTATCTATTTTGCCTGGCTGATCTTCTTTTCTATTCTTTTCTTTACCGCAACAAACTGATTATTATCGGGCTGCGATACCAGGGCGCTCTCTATGTATTTCAATGCTTCGCGAAGCCTGCCTAATGCCGAATAAACTTGCGCGGCGGTAAAATTAACCCCGTCGTCTTTGGGATTGACCAGCAGCGCCTTATCAATAACGTCTTGCGCCTCTGAGTTCTTTTTTTCTGATAGATAGGCCCAGGCAAGCACCCTCAATGCCCATACATTGCTCGGCTCACGCTCTAATACTTCCTTGATCTCGCGCTCGGCCGAAGAATAATCGCGTTTATTGATATAGCTCTCGGCCATGATAATGCGGATGGTACTGTCGTTGGGGCTGACTTGCAGATGCATCTTTGCCAGCCTGATCGCTTCATCCCAGTTTGCCTTACGGTAATAGGCGCTGATCTGCTCCGGCAGTTTTGGCGCATCAGCAACTACCATCTTGGCCTGCTGCGGCGCCTGCTTTTGCTTACCGCCCTTGAACATGTCCACCAGCATCGCCGGCTTAAAAAATACGGCCGCTATTACGAATAAGGTAAGAAACAACACAGCCGCCAACAATCTCTTCATTGCGCACCTCCTTTGGAAATCAACCCCCATTTTAACGTCTATATTTCTTCCCCGCTGACAAATATCGGGGATTATTTTTCAGCCATCATTTTTCTTACCGCCGAATACACCTGGCTCACGGATATCCCCTTCATACATTTGCCGTCTTGAGCGCAATGATCCTTATAGCATGGAGCGCAGCCCAAAGATGATGATATCTTTAAACCGTTTGAATACAATTCTACTTCCTGGGGACAGGTAGGGCCGAACAAGCAGACGGTCTTTTTCCCCAGGCCAATGGCGATATGCATAGCCAGGGTATCTGAAGAAACTACCACATCGCAACAGTCAATAATTGCCGCGAATTCCGCTAACGAATTCCCGCACCCGGAGTCAATTACGGCGCGGCCCAATCTTCGCGATATCCTGCTATTGCGTTCTTCTTCTTCCGCTCCGCCCAGAAGCAGGACTTTCGCGTCCCCCGCCCTGATCAACCGCTCTGCCAGCCCCGCAAAGCCATCCTCCGTCCATCTTTTATAGGGAAAAACCGGACCGCATCCTGTGTTAAGCCCTATCTTTAACCGATCATTATGCAGCCTCTTTGCCTTCATAAACCTATGTTTAAACTCGCGTTGTTTCTCGCTGAAAGGCAGGACATATTTTTCCCCTCTAAAATGCAGGCCGCAGGTCTCAAATACTATTTCCTGATATGACTTCTTATTTCGCCTGAATTTAAGGTCATCGGAAAGCCCGAGGATAAACCCGTATTCGGCATCCTTGTCAAAAGGAAAAATCCTCCCGTCAGGACCCAAGCCATATCCCGACCTCCTCTGCGCCTTGACCATAGACGCTATTGCCGCCGCCTCCGCCGCCTTATCCAGCGATATCACCCAATCATAACGCTCCATGATCAGCCTCGCTGAAGAAGCGAAACCTGAAGAAAGCACCTCATCAATGAAGGGATTGCCTTCAAGGACGGCTGCGGCCTCTTTTGATGTAAGCCAGACCATGTAGGCGCCGGGGTGTATCTTTTTTAAGGCACGTAACAACGGCGTAGTCCTTAATACATCGCCTGCCGAAGCCAACTTTATAACGAGTATCTTCTTGGTTATTTTCTGATATTTCCTGCATCCCCTGCACAATCTTTTGAACAGGCAGGGGACACTGCCCCTGAAATAACGGCAATCCCTCTTATATTCCACTGTACGAAGCCCCCAACGATAGAGCCGGCTGGCATGCCGCCCCTGCTTCATAATAAACATCAGAGACCCTGCAGGCATTCTCTTCGATAGACATAGGCATTACCGCGCCAGCCCTAAGGCGCCTTGCCAGCGGCCGGTCATGAATAAACAAATTCAGCTGCCTGTATAAATCCTGGTCGCATGCCGGCTCAAACAACAGCCCGTTCTCTCCATGAGTTATCAGTTCCGGGATGCCTCCTGTCCTGGACGCTATTACAGGTACCCCTGCCAGCTGCGCTTCTTGTATAACAAGCGGGGAATTCTCCGGCCAGACCGAAGGAACGACCAGGACATCCGCCCTGCCGAGTATGCTTCCTATGTCATCATTATGAAATTCGCCCATAAATCTCACTCTCTTATTCCTCGCCAGGCCCCGGAGCAGACCGGTATAATATTCGTATCCCTTATAGGGATAAAGCCGGCCGTAAATATTGAGCTCAACATCAGCCTCCCCCAGCCTGTTGAAGGCCTTGATCAGCACATCCGCGCCTTTAGCAGGCAGCAATGTGCCTATGAAAGCGACGCTCGTTGTCCTGCCACCCCGCTCTTTACTTATATTATTAAAACGGCTGTAATCTAAACCGTAGGGCAAAACCCGTATCTTCTCCGGCCTGGCCCCAAACTCCGTAAATCTTTGTCTTAAAAAATGCGAGGGCGAAATAAGGGCATCGGCCATATCCAGCATCTCTCTTATGTGTCCGGCGCGCCGCTCTATGTAATCCATGGCGGTTGCTTTTTTCAAGAAGCCGGCCCGGGCAAAGGCGAAATACAGTTCTTTTGATAACCCCAGCAAATGAGCGGATAGGTATTTCTTGAGGAAAATGTATGATCTCATAACATTTCCCCTTATGCCAAGCAGGTACTTCAGGCACTCATAGCAGCGCTCAGCGGACGGCCCGGGGCACACCTCGTTACGCCTGTTAAACAACTGCCCCTGCTGGCAGAACATCCAGTAATCGTGCAGGGTGAAGACAACCGGCACCCCTTCGGACTTAAGGTGCTTTATAATATCCGTGGAAAGGAATAAAAGATGCTGAATGTGGGCGATATCCGGCCTTATATCTTTAAGTATTCCGGAAAACCTTTCCAGTATATGAGAGTTTTGATACAGCATCCGGAAAGAACCGCATTCCCTGAACGTGTTGTTAATCTCAAATATATTGACCCTCCCCTGCCGCCGGAACCTTACGTCATATTCCTCTCTGGAAGGATCGTTTACGCGATGGACGATAAAGACGTCGTGGCGCCTGGACAGCTCCCGCGAGAGGCCTGAAGTGTAGACCTCCGTACCGCCGGAATTATAAGGAGGCAAGCTGTGTACTATCTGCAATATTTTCATAACAAAATCATTATATCTCGTTATTACAACTTTTCATATAAAGAACCGCGGAATTTACATTGCTCAGAGCAGATCTTGTCCGCACCGCCCCATCTTATTAAACTGCGGTAGATCTGCATAGTGCTGTTGTTCCATATCTCCTCCAGAGAATCCCTCTCTATGTTCCCCGCGGGGCGCTGGCACTTGCACTCCGGATAGACATCGCCATTGGCGTTTATAAACAGATTGGTCCAGGGCATACGGCACTCTATGACCCTCACCTTCGCGCCTTCTTCCGCAGGAACGCCGCACTGACCGCCGCCCTTATCACCGCCCTCCAGATGCGCCCTCACCAATGAATCAAATGTGCAGTGAAAATTAATGTTATACTGCCGGCATTTATCCTTGATCTGAACAAGCGCGTCGTTTAAATACTGAAAGGTGTCTCTTTCTGGCCTGCTTAAGATATCCTCTTCGGGCGCCTTATCCGGCCACAGGGCGCTAAACCTCAAACTCCTGAAATTATATTTTCTGCAAAAATCAGGGAACAGCACCATCTCCTTGAGGTTGCGCTTCATTACTATCGCCACCAGGTCAAGATTTACGTTGCCGGCACGCGCCGCCTTCGCTTCATTTATAAGGTCAAGATTGCGCGATAACGCCTTGAAGCTTCCGCCCACCCTTATAGACTCATAAACGGGCTCGGTCACGGAGTCTATGGAACACTGCAGGCACACGTTTGACCCCGCCAGCACATCCGCCCACTCATTGTCTATCAGCAGGGCGTTGGTGGTTATATTATGCATAATATGCGGGAAATTCCCCGACACGTCAAGAAAAAGCCCCTTGAAATAATCCAGGATAAACACCTCTCCGCCCTGCCAGTCCACTATCTGCAAATAAGGGAACAAGCTGTAGATCTTTTTAACCCGATCAAGCGGCATGGTCAAAGAAGGGTCGCAGCTGAACCTGCCGCACATAATGCATCTTAAATTGCATTTTGTCGTCAGAATGACCTGGACCCTGCGCGGCATTGACTCAAGGACTATATCCTTCCTTAATTCTTCTTTCAGGTTGATCTCGTTATTACGCGAATACGCCGTCATCTATCCCGCCCTTGCCTTTGAAACGTATTATATTAAATGCCATCTTCGCGCGGATGAGCAAGAACACTAGAATAAGATACGCGAATATAAACAGGTTGATAACCGACCTCGCCATAAACGCGATACCGTCATTTACGCCCAGCCGCTTCAGTTCCCACCATTGCTCCCAGCGGTTATAAAGGAACAGGCTGCTTTTTGTAAACAGCAAAGACGCGAGTATGGGCGTTACGTCCAGCGAAAGTATGATTATCTGCCTGAAACCCATACGCCTGTACCGCAGCATAAGAGACGCTATCTCGTAACGCCCTGCACTGGGCACAGCAGGGGTAATGATATCTATCTGGCCGAACCTGCCGGATATAAAACCCTTCCTGTGTTCAAACGTTATTATGGATACGCTGCCTCTGTCCGCGTATTGCAATGTGCGCTCTATCGCCAGCTCAAGATGCCTGTATGAGGCATAGCCGTTATCAACGATCAATACCCTGCCGGCGGGCACCTGCGGCTGCCCCGTCTGATTTAATTTCACAAGGTTCCTGCCGATCTTCTTGACCCTTTCCTGTATGCTCATGACGCACGCCTTCCTTTCTGGTGGAATGAAAAATTAAAATTATCTTCCAAATAGCCGGATACGAAATCGTATATATCTTCAGACATCATCATAAATGCCTTTTCTGAAGGGTGGACATAATCCCCGGGGTATTCTTTCAAGCCGGGGGCGTCCCTGTCTGTAAAGCTTTTGTGCATGTCAGCGTAGGGAACGCCCCCGCTTTCCAGAATATGCCTGATCCGGATGTGTTCATCCTGCTGTGCGCTGTCATATTGATTCTTCATATGCGGCCAGATCAGGGCCACGATCTTCAGGTTCCTCTCATTGGCCAGTTGAAGCATCTTGTCGAATTTCCCGACAAGGATCTCTTCCATACTCGCCCTTTCAAGTATATAGCGCTCCAGGCCGAATACGATAAACCGGTAGACCCTGGAATGCAGGAAAAGACGGCTGCTGAAAGGAAAATCTAGGGCAATAAAAGGGTTGAAGAACTCCACGAACCGCTTCCCATCATGGATGGTTAAATTGATCCCGCTAAAATCATTCAGACATAAAGCCAGTATGATGAAATCCGGTTTGAATCTAGGTATTATGTCCCTGAAATAGTAATAATAATTGGTTATATTGTATCCGGATACCCCGCAGTTCCAGACCTCAAAACGCATGCCCAGCGCGTCCTCATTTAACCTGTCCTCCAGGAACCTCTCAAAATACCCCTGTTGCGCGATAGAATCTCCGATGGCGATTATCCTGAACACGCCCGGAGCCTTCTCCCTCGCCTTCTCCTCAAACCTGTCATATTTATTTATCAGTTCCGCCGGCTTTAATTCCCAGCCCAGGCCGGGATTTGAGGAAAGCGAAAAGGCCATATGCACGCCGTTCTTTACATCGGCATTCCAGCGAGAGTCGCCGACAATAAATTGCTCGAGGCCGTATTCACCCTTCAGGGTAAAGAATACCTCCAGGCCAAGGTATAGTATCAGCGCGGAAATCAATAAAACAAATACCGCGAGCACGGAATTATGGATACCTTTCCTTAATTCAGCCGGCATATCCGTCTATCCCTTCAAGAAAAGCGCTGATCTCCCCGGCGACCAACGATGCGCCAAACGGAGTAAAATGGCAATGGTCATAAAAGATACGCTCGTCTTTATGAACGCGCAGTACGCTCAACATATCCAGACAAGGTATGCGCATATCCCCCAGAAAAGCAGCGAGCATATCCTGCGGTTTCCTTATTACGGGAAGATCGCCTTTAAATAATACCTGGGGTTCAACAGGCAGTATGACCACCGCGAATTTGATGTTCCTGGAGCTGCAGATGCCCTGTATTTGCTTAATGAGGCCGAACCCTCTGCCCCACAGGCCTTCGTCCCAGGCCATGCCCCAATCATAGCGCGCCTTATATACCAAATTCTTAAATTCCGCGGGGTCTTCTAACCATTCGCGCCCGTTGTAATCTATCACCCAAAGGTGCCGTATATTACCGGAGATATAAGCAAAAAGCATGGCGCTGTTTATCCTGCGCTCCAATCCCTTCAGCGCGTAATTCCAGATATTGCTCTCTCTGATCCATTTTACCTGATGGCACTTATACAACAGATGATTGCGGTATATATCCATGCCCTTCAGATAACCGGCGGGAGGAGAAAGATCGTTTAAATAAACCCCCAGCAAAATAATATCCGGCTTCAGAATATCCATCTTCTCCTGGATCAGAAGCGACTCGGCTTCCAGATTGCTGTCCCCCACGCCTCCGTTTATCACTTCGCAGTAAGGAGAAGTCCGGCCTCTGTTCAATAAGCCCTCAAGCTGCTGCGTTATAGTATCCTTAAACTCCAACCCCGTGCCGAAAACGATCGAATCGCCTACAAAAAATATCCTCAGCCGGTCCGGTGATTTAGGGTCCGCGTATTCCGGCCCCCTTAAGCCCAGGGAGTTTATCTCTACCTTGACATACCCTTTGTCATCCCATGAATTCTGGTATCCCAGAGAACCGGCGATATGCCTGCCTGATCCATCGCTGAAGGCATTAACCGCCACCGGCTCCGAATGAGGGGTATACCCTGGGCGATGCTTCAGGCACAGGAGCCGTTCTGCGATAAACAATGCCGCGGCTATGCCGATGATAACTGCCAGCAGCCATCTGGCGGTCTTCACTATAATCACGTCGTTTTCCTTCCCCTTACTTTATATATAGTAAATACGCCCCTCCTGTCCGGGACAGGCGCGGTAAATTCCGCGGCTACTTCCATTCGCAGCCCCTCTTCTTTAACTATTGCCTTAAACCTGCCGAGATAATCTATCCAATGCGTGCCGGCAGCCCTGAACAGATAATACCCCTCCTTCTCGCTGCCAAGCCGCTTCCTCAGGATCAGCTCCTTTTCATGTCTTGGCATGTTAAAATGCTGCGCGTAAAACACCTCATCAACGTCCAACCGCCAGCCGCTTAAATATAACAGCACATCCTTTATCCCCGTATCGCCCAGGCCTATCCGCCTGATACCCTTAGCGTCCAGCCAGGCGAGAACGTCCCGCGCCGTATTCCACCTCGCCTCTTCGCCGCCGTGCAGTTGTAAATGCGCGCTTTTAAAGCGCAAAGACAGAAAGCTGACCGTCAGTGACGCTGTTGTGGCGAACAAAAGCAATGCGCCTAAGCCTGCTCTTAGTGTGCGTCCCCTGGCCATTGATACCGCCGTTGCTCCGGACATAAGAACAAACGGCAACACATAAAGGATATGAAGCGGCTGCAAACCGGAAGGGGTTATGGACGACTGCAGCATAACCGCGGCCGAGAGGGCGACCGGCAATAAAAACCGCTTTTCTGCCGCAGTACAATGGAACCGTCTTTTAAATAACAAAATAACGATAACCGCGAGGCCGAAAGATACAATATAAAGATTAATAAGATTATCCCCCATGCTATAGGCGCTTCCCCTTAACAATGCAAACAGCTCGGACATCCTCTCCTTAAGATTATCGGCGTATTTAAGATTGGAGATCCCATCATTAGAAATAATAAGATGGCTGAATAAAAATCTCGCTGTACGCAGATTGCTCCTCAAGTTAAAAACCACCACAGGCAGAATCCCTATGCTGGATAAAACAACACATACCAATTTATTCCTGAATTTTAACGCCAGCATCGCTCTCAACATCTGTCTGTGAATAAAAAACAGGAAGGCGGCCAGGGCGACGATAAACCACAAAAAGAAACACCGGCTCCCCATGCCCATACCTATAAATAGGCAGGACAGGCAGAGGAATGAGAATCTTCCGCTTTTTCCCCACAACAGAAGGCACAATACCGCGGATAACCCAAAAAATAAAACCAGTGTCCCCGTGTACAAGCCCACCCTGCTTGCCGCGATAAAAGACGGCAGGGTAAACAGCAAAATGCACGATGATACCGCCGGCATCCGGCTTTCATACAATAACAATGCCAGCATATAGAAAACCGGTATAGACAAAACGGCGAACGCTACCGGTACTATATTCAAGGCAAATGCGGTATTGCCGAATATATAAAGCGCCGGCAGGGACAGGTAAATCTCAGCCGGCCCATGATAATCCAGGAGCATCAAGGGAAATGACCTCCCGAATAGATTGATAAAATCCGGGCCTTCAAAATGTATATTTTTATAGATGCCCATCGCCTTATTGCCCAGCAGCGCGACGTCACAATAAACCCCCTGTTCTTGCAGCCGGTCAAGCGCAAAATAAAGATAGAATACCGCCAGGGCCGCCATAAAGAAAATATCAAATATGATCCTGTAACCGCGGACTGATTTCATATCAGCGTCAAGGAACCCTATACAACATGAATATAGTATCTCCCTCCGGAGAAGAGAATTCCCGTAATAACTCCACTTTTTTATCGCACCGCGAGGCTGCGGCACTGAAACTGTCAAAAAAATTCACGATGGCGTTGTTCTGCGTCCGGAACAGATAATACCCTTGCCTTTGCGCTTTCAATCTCGCAGCCAAGCCATTCATATGCGCATCGGTATTTCCCATATAGTCAAGAGGATACACCTCATATAACTCCAATTTAAATTTGCTTAAGAATAAAAGCGCGTCTTTGATATAGGCGTCGCCCAGGCCTATCCTGTTTATGCCCTCTGCCGCCAGGTAATCATTGACATCCGACAATACATTCCAGGTTATCTCGTTGCCTCCCTGCACTCTTATGTGGACGCGGCTATTCCTAAGCATAAGGTAATTGTTGAACGCGTAACCGCCCGCGATGAGGGCTGAAATAATACATAACCAGCTGCCCCGCCTGATAAGGCCTTTATCTTTAACCGGCAGGGATAACGGCGCGCATACCGCCATATATATAAACGGCAATATCATTACTATATGGTGAGAGTGCAATATGGTAGGAGTAAAAGGTGACTGAAGAATAATAAGAATACATAGAAATAGCGGCAACGCCCAGGCATCATACTTTAGCTTACGCCTTATTATATAGCCGGAAATAAAAAAATAAATTGCCGATACGCCCAGAAGCACCGGCAAGCATATCGCCAATCTGTTATAGCTATCCGAACTGCTCACTGCGCTGCCGTCCACCAGGGCAAGCGACTCCTTGACCCTCTCGAACAAGTTGGACAAATAGTTTGTATTCGGCACTCCTGACCTGGAAACCAAAAGATACCGGGCAAGGAATTTCACAGTGAAGAAACCCCATCTTATATTTGCCAGCACAAGAAAAAAAGCGCCGCTAAAAATCCCTGCGGCAATTATTAAACCGTTCCTCCAGAAGGCCGCGCCCCTGCCCAACAGCCCTTTCAAAACCATATAAATCATCAGGGCGGCTATAAACCATAAGAACTGGATCTTTCCTGCCAAACCCATACCCATTGATAAGCCCAAAAGTAACAACCGCCATGCCGATGCCGTCTTTTTCCAGCGTAACAACAATAACGCGGATAGAAGCGCGAAAAATATGGTGAGGTTCCCAGTGAATAATCCCAGTCTTGATGCCATGATAAAG
This sequence comes from Candidatus Omnitrophota bacterium, assembly GCA_028707125.1. NCBI lineage: Bacteria > Pseudomonadati > Candidatus Omnitrophota > Candidatus Omnitrophota bacterium. The sequence continues at coordinate 391,242 of JAQTUX010000001.1, read as the reverse complement.
GAAGGGGAAGTAACCAGAAGCAGGCAGGCAAAAGAAGAATACAGTCTGTTATTATCCGACAACTCCATACATACCGCGTACAATAAAATAATGGATAGCGCCGCCCAGATAAAACCGGTAATATGCAGCGCCATGGCTGTATTGCCCATCAAATATACCCATGGCAAGGCGGCGTATATGTCGGTGGCCGCATTATATTCATTGACCATCAGGGGGAGCCGTCCGCCGAATATACCCATATGATACTCCAGGCTATAATCCGGATTTATTAACGCGCCTAATGCCGCGTTCCCGACCAGGGCGACATCGCCGTTCAATCCCTGGTATTTAAGGCCGTCAAAAAACCAGAACGAAAAAATAGATAAAAAAATGGCCAGCGCGGCAATGTCAAAGAGCTTATTCCGGCTATATCTTCTCATATATGGACTAAACCCCGCAATTCTCCAGCCCTTCCCTTTTTATTATGTTCTCTTCTAAGAAAGAGGCCCATTCATTACAAGGGCAGGAATCGGATTGACATGGCAGAGGGCCGTCAAGCAGCTTAAAATCACTCTGAAAGAAGTTGCCAAGCGCTTCACGGCTGCAGCATCCGCCGCACCTGGTAACCGCGCCGTCGGGATGTATACAGGCGTAGAGGCACCCGGCATAACAAAGCTTGCCGCGGGGGGATGATATGGGCCTGGTCTGAAAATTCTCTCCGCCGCGCTGGGCCAACTGGGGGCTGATGATCTGCTTCTCTTCTTCCGTGTAGGCCGCGGGATAATCCTGGCCTTTATATTCTCCCCAGAAAGAAAGCACGGCAAAACCGATCCCTTCCTTCTTAAAGGCCATCCTGTAGGGATCAAGCTGCCTGAGTTGAGGAGGGTAAGCCAGATAGGTAATACCCTGTGTAAACCCCGCCTCCTTCAACGCCTTTGCCTTGCCCAGGAATTCCTCAAAACGGGCAAACATGGGATGGAATGTAGGATTTATCTTTATGCGCGAAGGATCACATTTACTTAGAAGATCTTCAACGGAACAGGACAGGTTAGTATTGATATTGATCCTGTGCATGGCTGACAACTCTCTGATGATCTCTGTGAAATCGGGATAGAGGAACGGCTCCCCGCCTAATATATCTATTGACGCCTGCCCGTACATATCATAGATCCTGGCCCAGGCACCTATTAATTCGCTTACGGGAAGATATCTGTTATTTAAACTAAGGTCTCCCCACTTGCGATGCCACCAGCAATAAGAACAGCGGTAGTTGCATTTATAAATAATGTCCCAGCTGAAAGAAACCTGTTTTCCGGTCATCGCTGTTCCTTTTGCATTTGATATGCGCGCAACCATAACTCTTTGTTGCTGCCGACCTTCTCCTCTACAGAAGCGGGGACATCAATCCCCAGAGATTTTGCGGCCAGGCAAAACTCCTCAAATCTGCGTATCCTCTCCGGAAGGTTGTTTGCCCCTTCCCCTGCCTCCCAGAATATCGAATCGCTGCCTGACAAGATGCCGAATTCTTCGGCATGCCCATAAAGATACGTGCCTTTATCTATAGAGCAAAATGATTCGCTGGGCAAAACCTCATCTATAAAATCTTTGTTCCTCCGTAAGAACTCCAGAGTATCGCTGAAATCATCCCTGGACTCCGTGGGAAAACCAAACATAAAGTTCGTGCTGATACGTATTCCAGCTTCACGGGCATAACGCAGATTCTTATCGGCATCCTCTATCCTGAACCTCTTGCCCATATCGTTTACCACCTTTTGCGAACCGCTTTCAATACCAAGGGCCATGTGCGTGCATCCTGCCTGTCTCAATTTTTTCCACAATTCTGCTCCCATGTCCGGCCTGACAACGGCCTGAGCAGACCAGTTAAACCGGCGCAGATAACCTTTGCCCAAAGCGCCTATCGCCAGATCACAAAAATCCTCCAGTGCCCGGAGGTCGCCGTTTACCAGGAGGTCGTAAAACTGGAAAGAACGAACATCCGGGTATTGCCCCATATGATAGGAGATGTCGTTAAAGAGCTTGCTTCCGGAGCCGCAACGATACCTGCCCCAGAATCCGTGGCCGGTACAAAAAACGCATCTTTTAATACACCCCCTGCTGAACAGCACGGGAAGCGAATTGGGGAATAAGTATTCCGCGGGCACAAAATCGCTGAAATCAGCCGGCGGCAGGGCATCAAGATCATCTACCACACAGGGATCCCTGCTAACGTCACTGCGGACATTTTTCTTTGTAATTACTCCGGCGCAGCCTGAGATGTCTTCTCCTTTCTCTATAGCCGAAACCAGGGCGCATATAGTCAAGTCGCCCTCGCCTATCGCTACCGCGTCAACAAACTCATACGCTATCATTTTTCTATAGGACATAAAGCACTGGGGCCCGCCGAAGACTATCACACGGCTCCCGTCCCTTGCCTTTATCCTTCTGGCTATCTCTAAACTCATGCGTTCTGTCGTATAATAAACAGACAGCCCTATTATTGAGGCCCCTGTATTCAATATCCTGCCAACGTAATAATCCACTATCTCTTCGTGCTCCTGTATAAACATAGGAACGGTATCCTCACCGTCCCTGCCGGGCATGCCCCATCTCGAATCATTCTCTTTGCGCCATAATACCTTGTAATGCTCTTTGCACTGGTGATAAAGTTTGACGTTGAGGTCAAAGACGGCGACTTCCCTGCCTTCCTTTCTCAGGTTGGAAGAAAGCAGGCCCAACGCCAGATGCGGCATATCTATAGACCAGGCGGGACAGAGGACCAATGCTACCTTCATATTTTATCAATACCTGTTTTCTCGCTCATTTTAAACCAATTCGCGAATGGGATCCTTATCGGCCCTCCCTGCTCCGCATAAAACGATAAGAAAACCGTCCCTTCATCGGCGATATCCCCTGAATCCAGCGCCACATTACCATCCGCGCGTATTAATAACAAATTGCCAAACACAGGAATCAATTTCATGCTATCTCCCTTTTGCGGATACAAGATCGGCGTATTCCCCAGTAAAACAGCAACCGGCCTTTTCCCGGATAGGCGCAGGTCCTGGATCATAGAATGGTTTTCCGCCAATTCGACCTCCGCCCCGATATTATAATTAACGCAATCCAGGGTAACCACGCCGATATTCAACCCATGAGTCAATAGTTTTACATTACCCAAGTCGCGCTCTTCCGTTTTTCCGTTGCCCTGGAACCTGATCTTTAAAGGCATATTATCTTTAAGCTCAAAATTTAACGGGATAAATTGGGCGTCAAGAATGCTGACGCCGCTACGCTTAACGGCAAGAAGCGACAAGAAACCTTTATTTCGCAGGTCAAAATAAGGCCCTCCCGACACGGCATCTATAAAACGCCCTATTTTGGCGTTATTCATCTCAAATGCCACTTCCTGTAATCGGGATAATGCTAACTTTTCGTCTGCCTGGCTGCGGCCGGGCCGGCTAACCTTGATATCTCTTGTCTGGATCAGGTTCAAGGCGCTTTCCGGCCTGTTCGTCGCATAGCCAAATATTTGTTGGGCGAGAATAAAATTCCCCCAAGAAGAATTGTGGCAGCCAAAAGCCGTGTAAGGAAAATGTATCGGCCTGTACAATAATCTGGAAAGGATATTGTCTTTATCTATCTCTTCGGCCAGGCTGACTAATTTATCATTGTAATTCGCGAAAATAACCTGTGGCGCCTTGTCCGCCATCTTTCTCAAAAGTATCTTATAAATAATTCGCATCTCTCCGGCTGGATCGGCCTTATAATAGAACGGGTTCCTTATCTTCCTGCCGGGAGCTAAACAGGCAAGCGGCGCCCGTATAAACGCGGGGGCCTCCAGATCATACCTGAGATATCTCTTACAAGGGATGAATCTCCAATAGTCAAGAACGATCTCCTTATAAGTGCTGCCTCTTGTATCTATGAGTTCAACATCGCTATCTTTTAAAATATATCTTGAATGAAAAAAGTGGGTATCGCCTTTTAGATAGGTCTCCCAAAAAGGGAAAAATGTATTATCCCTGTCATGCTGAAAACACTCGGGGCCAAGAACAACCAGGTCAAGGCCGTATTTTATGCCCAGATACTGCCATAAAATGAACGCCTGGTGGAAACCCCCTCCGGGTATGCCGAAATTAATGACCTCAACATTCTTGAAACCATTGTCTCTGAAAATATCTTGTAAAAGAGAAGGATAATCGTGCGCCTTGTCCACTTCGTCGCCGTAAGTAAGAGAATCACCGAAACAGCCGATGCGGATCACGCCGCTATCCTTCTCTTCTCTAAAATTATCAAATCCGCTCTTTTTGCCGCTGCCCAGATAGGGCACAATGCGCCCGGCCTTTTTTTCTAATTCCGTAAGCTGCCGGCTCTCTAAATTATCGGGGATCACTTTCTGTCTATAATGAAGATAAAAGATATAATCAAAGAAGAATACCGTCGCAAGAAGATATATAAAATACCTTATCCAATAAAGTACCGGCTTTTTATAGATCATTTTCAATTTTCTTTCACCTCGGCGCGCCTCTCCAATAAATTGTATGATTCGTAGGGGCAGAAGTCCAAAGGACAAACCATAAAGTCCTTTAGCAAATTAAAATCACTGTGCTGTATATCCCCTAAACACAAACCGCTCTGGCTGCAAGGAAAGACCTTGCCCGTTGCCTTAATGCAGGCATAACGGCAGCCCGCATTGCAGAGCCTGCCTTTGGGCGAGATCTTTTGCGCCAGATACACATATTCTTCTTCAGCCATATCCGTTATCGCGCCAAGCTTCTCTTTATCGTCATCGCGGGCGATCACCCCCAGTGCGCCGTCCTTGTTCCCCCGTAACGGCACAATACAAAAATCCAACCCGTTCTCGTTTATTTTCTTCTTATAATGATCCACCTTTGCCATTTGCGGGGGATAAGCCACGAAGAACACCAATTTGTATCTTATCCACTGCTTTAGAATGACGGCCTTCGCAAGAAAGGCCTCAAAGTCCGCGAAAAGGCTGTGATATGTCGGCGTCACCAATACCCTCTTCGGGTCAAGATCCCTGTTCAAGAAATCCTCGGCGGGCCATGAGAAATTAGTGCATATAATAACGGAATGCATCGCCGAGATCCTCCGCGCTATATCAAAGAAATCCGGGTATGTCGTGGGTTCCGCGCCGGAAATAGTTATGTTACAAGGGCCGTATTGTTCATATATCCTTTTCCATATGCGCTCCCATTCCAAGGCACTGAGACGCAGGTCCTGGCTTGAGGCATCCTCCCAGCGGCAGCAATAAGGACAACGGTAATTGCAGCTATAGCAGATCTCCCAGGAGAATTCTACGGGGCCCTTCCCCTTATCTGTCTTTATCATAGACCGTGGCGTAATTGTGCATGGAAAGCCCCAGCGACTCTATGAACCTGTTAAATTCAGCGGCGCGCCTTGAACGCTCTTCCTGGGTATTAAGCCCGTCTTTGGTAGACCAGCTCCCCCCTTCCATGGATACGCCGAATTCCTCATGATGCCTGCAAAGATAGGTATTATCTCCGATATAACACTCGCTGGGATAGTGCACTATATCTATATAGTCCTTATTTCTCGCGATAAAATCCATGGTTAACTTAAGGTCTTCTTCCGTCTCGCCGGGAAACCCCACGATGATCCCGACCGTCACCTCAATGCCCGCGTTATGGGTATCGCGGATCAGGCGCTGGGCGTCCTCTATCCTGAAACCCTTGTTCATCCTGTCTATTATTTTCTGCGAGCCGCTTTCAAGCCCGTAGCCTATATTCTCGCATCCGGCGCGCCTCATTCTTGACAACAGCTCATAGGTAGTATTGGAATGCAGCATTGCCGCTCCGCCCCATCTTATAGACAAGCCATCCTGGATTATAAGGTCGCACAGCCCGGAAAGAGCGTTTATATTAAGGTTAATGGCGGTATCAACCACCTCAAACTTCTGAACTTGAGGGTGTTTGGCGATCTGCGCCTTCATTTCGGAGAATATATTATCCGCCGAACGGGAGCGGTATCTCTTCCAGGTGACCGCGCAATTGCAGAAAACACACCTCCTCAGGCACCCCCTGTTGAACAGAATGGGCAGGGAAATACCGCTGCGATATCTGCCTACATCAAATCCGGAGAAATCAGGGAACGGGATGCTGTTTAGATCGCCTATTTCCTCGCGCGCCGCTGCCGGGATAATGCCTTTCGCCCCCTTTAACCAGGCCCCGGCCACATCCTCCAGGCCGGCCTTTCCCGCCAGCATATCCACTATCTCCGTGAATGCCGCCTCTCCCTCTCCCTGCACAACGGCGTCAACAAAATCCTGAGAGATGAACTGCTCTGCCCTGAAACTGCAATCCGGCCCTCCAAAAATAATGAATTTATCCGGCGCCCTTTTTCTGACTTCGGCGGCCAGGAACATCCCTACATCCCTTGTGGTGGACCACATAGTAAAACCCACTACCTCAAACGGGGAAGCGGCGACCCATTCCAACCAGGGCTCAAAAGTATCTCTATGGCCTTGTATGAAATTAGACGTGAAGCAAGGATCAAACCAATCGCTTTCGCGGTATCCCTTGCGCATATCCAGGCCGATATTGAGATCAGAGATCAGTACATCGGCCCCCGCCTTACGCAAAGAAGACGCTAAATACCCTATGCCGATAAGAGGCCAGTTGCTGAACATGGCAGGGGGGATGACCAGGCATACCTGCATATTTATGCCTCCCTAAGGTCGTTGCAAGGGCAAGAGTCGGACATACATGGTAACGGGTCTTCCCAGAGGCGGAATCCCTCGTCTAAAAAACAGCCTAATTCGTTGTTCTCCTGCTGCTGGCCGCACCTGACCACATGTCCGTCGCCGCGGATAAGCGCGAACCTGTTGCCTGCCCGGCAGAGCCTTCCTCTGGGGCTGGCGTGGTCCAGATTAAGCTCGATCCTCCGGGAATCATTCAAATAAGACCTCAATATCTCCCTTTCCTGCTCATTATATCCCGACGGGTAATCCACGCCTTTGTATTCACCCCAGAATGCCGTAACCGAAAACTTCAACCCGTTGCCGTTGAACTCCTTTTCAAAATATTTTAATAGATTGAGCTGCGCCGGATATGCCACATACTGCACCCTGAGAGCAAATCCTTTGGATCTCAGTAAGACCGCCTTACGGGTAAACTCTGCCAGGCCGATAAAGGAAGGATGAAAACTCGCCTCAAGGCCTACCGCCTGATTATCCGTCTCTGCGGCAAAACGCTCGATGAACGGCAAAGACGCGGATAAGTTAGTGGTGATCCTGATGGTATGTTTCAGAGACAGCTCTTTTATCAACTCTATAAAAGAAGGGTAGATCAACGGCTCGCCGCCTGTAATCTCTATATAGGCGCTGCCGTATAGCCCATAGATCCTGCTCCAGGCGCGCGCCCATTCATCCACGGAAGGATAGAAATTTATACCGGACAGCTTTACCCATGTATTATAGAACCAGCAGTAAGCGCAACGGAAATTGCACCTGTAATGAATATCCCATATAAAACGCACGTTGGTAAAAGAATTTATCTCGCTCATTACCTCAAAACAACGGTTGACCTCTTATCCATCCTGTGCTCAATTGTAGTCCACTGAGGCAGCCACTTCTCTTCGTCCCTGCCTACCGCCATCGCCTTAAAGCAGGGGCACTGCTTCACATCGCATGGCTGCGGATATTCCAAAAGGCGGAAATACCTGTCCCCGATATTGCCCAGCTTCTGGCTGCCGTCAGCGCAGCACCTCCTGACATCGCCGTTAACGAATACCTTGGCGTACATCTGGCCCATCCTGCATAAGACAGCCCCTCTTGACTGCTCTTCCCGGCTTTTGGTGCGCCAGTCATACCAAAGCTTATTGAGATCAGGCACATTTGATCTTTCGGCTACCTCCCGCATCTGCTCCAATTCCTCAGATCGATATTCTACGGGGTATCTCCTGCCCTCGTAATCGCCGTGAAAAGGAATGCACTTAAAATAGATCCCGTTACCCTCCACGGCCTCGCGGAATCTGTCCACCTCGCCCATAAATGCCGGATAGGTCACAAAGGTAAACGTAACGCACAATCCATGATCCCTGAGGATCCTGAGGCGCTGCACAAAGTCCTCTATCTCGTTATACTCGGGATGAAAACTGGCTGATATGGATATGCTTTCATTCTTGAATCTCCTGGCGAATGCCTTGACGTCAAAACTGAGGTTGGTGGTAATATCCACCACGTTTGTCTGCGACAGCAGGTCCACCAGGCCGTAAAAATCACGATACACCGACGGCTCTCCGCCCGACAAACGCACGTGGCTGACGCCGTAGAGGCGGAACAGCCGTTCCCAGATACCTTCTAACTGTTTAAGCGTAAATGCCGGCTCATCCTCTATTTTAGGCACCGGGCAATACGAACACCTGTAATTACAATTGAATGTTATCTCCCAATTCCAATTTATGCGGTATGGCGGGTAGTCGCGCGGGAATAACGGAGATATTATATCCCTCTGTTCTTTCACTCCTGCTCCGGACGCCTGTTCCGTAGGAGTTTCCGTCTTATCCGAAAACGCGAAATCCCCTTCAAGTATATTGCCCAGGGCGGCTGCGTCATATTCAAAGCCGCACCTCACCACTTCTCCGTCCGGCTTTACCAGGGCGCGGCAGTATCCGGCATCGCACAGCGCGCATTTCTGCGCGGGCATATCCTTCATCTCCTGCCGCGGGCCGCTGACCGCGGTATCCGCGATACCGAGAGCGCGCATCTCTTCATAAGTATAAGAGCGGGGATATTCCTCTTTGCCGTACTTACCCGCGTAGGCCGCCGGCGTGAATACCAATCCTTCTGAGAGGCATCTTTTCCTGACACTGCTCATCTGCTCCAGTTGCGCCGGGTAAGCGACATAGCGCACGTTAACCCCGAAGCCGGCCGATCGCAGCATCCTGGCCTTATAAATAAAACCGTTTAGCTCGCTAAAGGCGGGATGGAAAAACGGCTCCAGCTTAACGCGGTCCTTATCGCAAGCGGCGATGAACGCGGCAAGGGCGTCCTTAGACAAAAAAAGGTTGGTCTTTATCGTCAATCTATGGTTACCGGATAATGACGCGGCCAGCTCAATAAAAAACGGCTCTAAAAACGGCTCTCCGCCGTCAATCCTTATATCCAATTCTCCATGGCGCCTGTGTAAGCCCTGCCAGGCATCCAGCCATCTTGCGATATCGGCCCGCGACTTAATGGCGCCATCCATCAGCCTGAGCTCGCCAAGACGGCAATACGGACAATAATAGCCGCATCTGTAGCCCAGATGCCATATTATATGATATCGGTTATCTAACATATATTATCGTATTCATTACAAGGGCAGACATCTGCCTCGCAGGGCAGCGGCCCCTCAAGCAGCGAAAAGCCGTCATTCAGTATGTTGCCTACGGTCCGGTCGAACAACTGACCGCACCTCACAACGTCTCCGTTGGCATGTATGACCGCGTATTTATATCCGGCATTGCAGGGCCTGCCCTTCGGGCTCTTGCCTTCCATATGATAAGTCATCCTGTCGATATCGCCTATGAACGGCCTCATGAGCTCCTTATCTTCTTCCGTATACCCCCGAGGATATTGAACTCCGCCGTATTCACCCCAGAAAGCGGCAAGCGCGAACCTTACCCCCTCCTCTTTAAAACGCCCGCTCAAATATGGTATCTGTTTCATCTGGGGGGGATAGGCAAGGTAACATACGCCGCAATCAAACCCGGCGTTGTTCAATATGTGCGCCTTTTTAAATACCGTGTCCAGGCCGATAAACAGGGCGTGATAATTCAGGTCTAAACTTACCCTCTCCGGAGTGATCTCTCTGACGAACTGCTCAACATTACCGGAAAGATTAGTCGTGATCTTGATCAGATGGACCTGCGACAGCTCCTTGACAAGCTCAATAAAGTCGGGATAGGTGAACGGCTCGCCGCCGACTATCTCAATCTTCGCTTCCCCGTACTTATCATATATCCTCTGCCAATGGGCCCTCCATTCCCGCGGCTTAAGGTAAACATTCTGCCTCGCGGCATCCGCCCATCTTTTATAGTACCAACAATATGGGCAACGATAGTTGCAGCTGTAATGTATATCCCAGGTGAATTTAACCATTAAAAATTATCCCCCCAGCATATATCTATATTCTCCTTCACGCCGCGGTGTATAACATGGGATTTAAAATCGTTTACCGCCGCGGGGTTTGCCCGAAAACAATGTTTGGCGCAGCTTGCCCGGCCGTCTATCAATTTCTCTCTTAATCCGATGTAATAGGGGCTGTTCCATATGTCATCCATAAAAGACCTGCCTTCTTCCAATACCAGACCGCAATCCTCAGAGGCATCGCAAGGAAGCACGTGCCCGGCCGCGTCCAGCATAAGCTGGCTCCAAGGTTCACGGCAGACCCCTGTATCAGGGTATGAGCTCTGGTTGAATTTAGGCGGCAGAGAGATCGCTACCCCTAACTTGGCTGCCAACGCCCCTGCCTCATCCAGCATCCTGTTGGTAAACTCTTGTTTGAAAAAACAGGAAAGATACTTCTGGGCGTGGACATATATATAGTTGTAATAACAGACCACCTCGTCCGCCCCGACCTGCTTTGCCAGCCGGACAAAATCCGGCAGGTCCTCAATGTTCAAGGTGGTGGCGACAAAAATAAGCTTAACCCTCAGGTTATCCTTATGCCTTTCCTGCCGCTGTCTAAGGATATAATTTACCTGGCTCACTATCCTGTAAAAATTATCCATCCGGGTAAGCGCGGAATGCAGCTTCTTATTAGAACTGTGCAAAGAGACGTGGATCGTATAAGGGCTCTTACTGGCAATGATCTTATCGCACACCGGCTGGACCAGCGAAGAGCCGTTGGTGGAGAACATCTTTTCGCAGTCCGGGAAGGCGTTATCAAAATAATCAAGTATATCCAGGGAGTTGGGCAGCTGCAGGAACTCTCCGGAGCCGGTCATAATAATACGCTGGGCCCGCCTGAGGAAGGGATAAAATGAATGATTGAACCTCGCCTTATGCGCCTCCAGGTCAAACATGTCATAGCCGTGGCCGCGGGAGCAGAAGACGCAGCTTGAGTTACAGGTATTTGCCGCCTGCACAAATATTGCCGTAGGCGATGACTGCAGGCGCGTCTTCCTTCCGTTGTATTCCTCGTCGTTTAACCTTGTATTCTGTTCAGCGCTCATCTCAGAAGCCCCTCCACTTTTTATCTCTATTTTGCGTTCCTCTTCCTCCGGCATGACCGCCCCTTCGTCGCATGGGCAATATTCGGCATCGCAAGGCAGGGGCCTGTCATGAAGCGTAAAATCATCGTCAAAAAAGCTGCCTATAAGGTCTCTCTCGCCTATCTGGCCGCATCTGGCGACCTTGCCGTCGGGAAAAATAAGGGCGGCCTTCCTGCCTGCCGGGCAAATACTGCCCTTCCTGCGCACCTTCTGGAGCCACTGCTCATCAGCTCCGACTATCCTTTTTTCATCTTCGGAATATGAATGAGGGTATTCTCTGCCCTCATATACCCCCCAGAACGGGATTATTTTTAACTGCTGCCCTATGGAATTGAACCTTTCTATATGGGCCGGTATGTCCTTTATATAGGGCGGATAGGCGACAAAATTTATGCAGCCGTCAAAGCCGCTGCCGCGCACAAACAAGACCTTCTTCAGAAAATGATCAAGGTGTTCAAATTCCGGCTGAAAACTTAAGGAAAGCGATACCTTGCCGGGGTCAATATGCCTGATAAATCCTTCCAGGTCTCCGGAGGCATTGGTGGAGATGTTTATGTGAGCGCTGATTTCAGAGAGCCGCTTGATCAACTCTATGAAATCAGGATAGAGAAACGGCTCTCCCCCGGTAATGATGATCACCGGCGGGCCGTAAAGCTTGTGTATTCTGTTCCAATGCCGCATCCAGCCGTCAACCGGTAAATACACGCTTCTCTTCCCATACTCCTCCCATTTGCCCTCAAAAAAACAATAAGGGCAGCGGAAATTGCATTTATAGTGGATGTTCCAGGTAAACCTTACGGTATCAGCATAATCCATTATCAGTATTCCGTCTTTTTTTCAGCGCAACACACAGCCCTGCTGCAGGGCTGCCGCGCGGGGGTGAAATCTATGTCAAAGAAATTACCTATAAGTTCCTGCGGCCCTAATAGCGGGCAGCGCCAGATCCTCCCTGTTTCAGATATATAAATATCCTTAACTCCCCATCTGCAATCCTGGGCTGAGCCGCCTGTCGCGGGCTGCGCGCCTCCCGCATCTGCCTCAGGCGCGTCCGATATATTAAGCATCCTTTTAAATTCATCGCTGTAGGCATCGGGGTATCTATCCCCCCTGTAATCCCCTATATACGGATTAATTTTTAGAGGTATGTCTAAAGGCGCCCTGCGAAAATCCTCAATATATAACGGCACATTATCCACATAAGCGGGATACGCTACCATATTTGCATGTACGGTAAAATCGGACTTTTTCAGCAGAAACAACCTCTTCAAAAAGTCATCCGTCTTAATGAATAAAGGGTGAAACTGGCTGTTGATAATTATCTTGGCCGGATCAAGCTGTCCAATCATAAAATCCACCTCGCAGGATAACGCGGTAGCGATATGTATGGGATAATAGATCTCCTGCAAGGCGCTCACGATATTCCCTATACCGGGGTAGGACAACGGCTCTTCATTAATGATTATCTCGCACCTGCCGTATCTGGCGTGGAACTCTCTCCAATACACCATCCACTCATCGCAGGAAAGCCGGGTAGTAACCTCTCTGCTGGTCTGCCGCTTGTGGGCATCAGGACAGTAAGGGCACATAAAACGGCACTCAGACGTCAGTTTCCAGAAAATCCTCAAATTATACTTATCGTTTACCACTATCACCAGCCATATCCCTGTCGTAGGAGTCCAGCATTGACGCAACCATTTCATTATCGGGATTTATCTTTTTGTATTTAAGAAGGCAGTCCAACGCCTTATCGCGGTCTTTAATATAATCATAATAGCAGGCCAGGCTGAACCACCTTTCCAGCTCTACAGATGTCTGAACGCCGCAGCCCACCTCAATGCCTAACGAGGCGGCAAGCAGAGAAAACCTTTCGCAGCGCATCAGCCGTTCAGGGTAGGTATTAGTGCCGTCCTTCAGCCGCCAATACAAATGATTGGGATATGGGACCTCCACTCCGAACTCTTCCGGATGCGAATGAAAATAGCTGTTTTCCTCTATGGCGCAATATGTCCTGCTGGGGTATGCCCGGTCAAGATACGGCGCGTTCTTCTTCAGGAATCCCAGCGTAAGCTCAAAATCCTCCTCTGTTTCTCCGGGAAAGCCGAACATAAAATTCCCTGTAGTCATTATGCCGGCGTCATGGGCCGCCTTTAAGACCCTGTGCGCCGCCTCCACATTATAGTTTTTCCGCATCAGGTTGAGCACTCTTTGAGAGCCGGACTCTATGCCGAATATAAGATGCACGCAGCCGGTCCTTCTCAATCCTTTCATTAATTCCAGTGTCATCTCCGGGCGGATGATGGCGTTGGCGGTCCAGTAAATCTCCCTGGAGAACGGCCTTCTGGATACGCAGTCGCAGAAATCAAAAAGCGTCTTCATATTGCCGTTGATCAATAAATCCATGAAATTAAAATGGCTTGCCGTGTGGATCCTGCACAGGCGATAGGCGATCTCATTATATATCCTCTCGCCGCTCATCGCGCGATATCCCGGCCAGAATGAGCGCGAACTGCAGAATGCGCAGCGGAACACGCAGCCGCGCGAGGCCATAAGGATTATGTGGGCCGCGTCGTCGTAATCGCCAAGCGGCATGCCTGTAAAGTCAAGGAACGGGAGTTCATCCAGGTCCTTGATCAACTCGCGGGCGCCGGTGTTGATTATCTCGGCGCCCTTCTTGAACAAAAGCCCCCTGCAGAGAGAAGGGTCGCCGCTGCCGCTCAATATATCAAGAAGATGTATTATGGTCTTCTCTCCTTCGCCGTATACGACAAAATCCAGGAAATCATTATCTAATATATCCATGGATCTATCCGGTTCATAAAACAGCGGGCCTCCGAATATCACGCTGGCCTTATTCATCCTCTCTTTAATAAGGGATGCTATCCTTATGCTGGCTAACCTGGAAGATGATGCCACCGAAAAACACACGGCGTCGGCATTGAACAGGCGGATCATATTGATAAACCTCTCCACCGCCTCCCTGTTGTCCTCAAAGAACCTGTCCACATACTCTTTCTTATGCCAGAACTCGCAATGCTCCCACGCCCACATATCCCTGTATTCGGGTTTTCTATTTTTATATAATTTTATATTGATATCCAGGACAAATACGCTGTGCCCCGCATCCCTCAGGCAGGCGGCCAATTGGGCAAGCGCCAGGGGCGGATCATAAGTCCCCCAGACAGGGCTTTGTATCAATACAACTCTCATGTTTTTTTATTCCCGTTGCCAAAAAACGAGTGGCAGGACATGATGTCCAGGTTTATCAGGCCCAGATGCCTGCACCCCACACAGATATTGGCACCGTTTGTATTTACTTTGTCCCTTATAAAGGCCCGGCTTAAACGGTAATGCTCGTTATTCCATATCTCTTCAAACGGCTGCAGGAATATATTGCCGAAATCATCCTTCTCATCCTCTACCGAACAGCACGGCGACACAGAGCCGTTAACATTTACGACAAATGTCTCCCACGGCCAGTTGCAAAGCTTGTCCTGAGGGCTTACAAAATACTCCTGCGTTTTCCCGCTTCCCGATACGCCGTCTTCGGGATCAACAATGTAATTACTGTATTCTTTACGGGTGGGGAACCAATCTTTATCTCCGATGAACGCCTTGGAAATGCCTATGTGGTCCACGCCCAGCTCTTCGGCAAGCGCCCGCGCCCGTTCGATCTCATGCTCATTATGCCGGAAGACCAGGAACTGCCAGGAAACGTAGGGTGTATGGCTGTTCATCTCTTTTTTCTTTCTCAAGAGCGCCTTGAGCCCCGCCATTACCGCCTCAAAATCTCCGCCCACCCTGTATTTGGAATATGTCTCCTGGCTTAAGCCATCCAGGGAAACTATGACCTTGTCCAGCCCGGACTCGATCATCCGTCCTGCCGTCTCTTCGTTAAAGAAAGTAAAATTTGAATCCATTTTGGTATCAACGCGATACTTTTTGGCGGTCTTTATCATTTCAAAAACTTGTTTATTCAAAAGCGGTTCGCCCCAGTTGACAAAATCTATGTGTATAAGATACTTGCCTAACTTATCTATTATTCCCTCAAACCGCTCAATAGGAAAGACCCCTTTCTCCCTTGAGCCCCTGCCCTGCCCTGTCGGGCAGAACGGGCATTTTAGATTACAAATATTGCTGGGGTCGATGACCAGCCAGTAGGGATAGCCGCTCACGACCTCTTTTCTCCGGGCCTTCTCATTCTCTATCAGAATAAAATTATACAGCTTATCCCACAGCTTGTGCGCGTACAGGGCGTTTGCTATATTTCTTTGCTTCTCGTTGAAATTCTGGTCGTGAAATATCTGCTCCAGGCCGGCCTCAAAGTCAACCTTAAGCGAAAGTGAAGTGGCCAGCAGGGAATTCCCTCCCTCGCCGCATTTATCGCGGCAGGCCCTGATCTTATCGGCGACGTAATCATTGCTTGATTCTGACTGCTGAGACCTAAGATAACAATCCAATGCCTGCCTGTAATCGCTCTTAAAGTGATGGTAATCTCCCAACAAAAGCCACTTGTCCGGCTTAACGCTCAATACGCCGGATGTCTCGGGCAGGCCAAGTGACAATGCCAGCCCGCAGAATTCTTCGTATCTTGCCTGTCTGCGGGGGTAGGTATTGCCCCCCTCCGCCTCCCAGTATAAATGATGGTCCTGGTCCCGGATGCCGAATTCTTCCGGATGCGTGTGCAGATAGGTGCCTTTGTCTATTACGCAGAATGACTGGCTGGCCAATACCGAATCCACGTACGGCCTGACCCTTTTTAAGAACTCAAGCGTCATCTGAAAATCGCTTTCTGTCTCGCCCGGTATGCCGAACATGATATTGATCTGGGTGCTGATCCCTGCCTCGCGCGCGTCACGCAGCATCTGCTCGGCATTCTCATGCGAGTATTTCTTGTTGACGCCATGCACGACCTTGGGGGAGCCGCTCTCAACGCCTATCCCCAACCATTGGCACCCTGCCCTGCGCATCTTATTAAGCATATCTCCGGTCATGGCGGGAGAAACCACTGCCTGGCCGGCCCACCTTACCCCCAATTTATTCTGTATTATGAGATCGCATAATTTCCCGAGCTCCTTGGGGCTGCCGTTCAAGAGAGAGCCGATGAAATAGAAATAATTTATCCCTTTAAAATATGACATCTGATGCGTGATCTCCGCGAACATACGTTCCCCGCTCATGGAACGGAACCTTTTCCAAAACTGCCATTCGCTGCAAAAGTGGCACTGTGTAATGCATCCCCTGCTGTCAAATATGTCCAGCCGGTCAGGTTCTCTGTAAAGGCGCGAATGGATCTCATCGCTGAAATATGAATAATCCGGAAACGGCAGGGAGTCCAGATCCTCGACAACTTCTCTGTCGCCGCAGTCCACAACCCTGCCGTTCTCATATTTAAGCAGGGTCCCTTTGCAGGAGTCAACATAGCCCTTCCTGTCTAAAGCGCCTGCCAGTTCCAGGGCCGTCTCGTCGCCCTCGCCTATCGCTACCGCGTCCACCGCGGCCTTAGCGATCAATTCCCGGCCCCTGAACTCCCTGGCCGCCTCAGGCCCGCCGAAAACAATGAAACGGCTTCTATCGCGCTGCTTTATCATCTCCGCGACGGCAATGCTCGCCAGATATGAACTGAAATGCGTTGTAAAGCCGATGAGTTTCGCGTCGCTGGCCAGTATCTTATCAACCGTAAAGTCCACCATCCGGGAATTATCCCGCAGGAATTTGTCAACCAGGTCCGGGTTATTCCAGAATGAATAGAAGTCCTTGTCATCCCACCATTTTCTGTAATCTTCTGACCCGCTTATATAAAGGGCGTTGTTCAGGTCAAAACAGAATACCTCATGGCCGGCATTCTTATAGAGAGCCGAAAGCAGGGCCATCGTGTAAGGAGGGCAGTCGCGGCCCCAGGCAGGGCACTGTATGAGCGCTATCTTCATATCTTTATCTCATTTAAGATCTTATTATGCAGTTCCGGTATAAGCGTTATATGAGTCCGAAGGTCATTTACATTCTGTCCGCTGCATTTATAGCAGTGTTTGCACCATTCGCCCAGGTCGCGCCTCTCGATCAGGGATCTTCTTAATCTTTGATATCCCGGGCCATTCCAGATGGCGGAAAAATCCTGCTTATTTAAATACCCTATATGGCCGCCGGCAACGCAGCAGGGCAGGACCGAACCCTCTGTTTCTATATATATGTATTGCCAGGGGTCGCTGCATACGATCCCCCCGTTTGACGGCTGAATGGCGCCTGCGGCGCCGAAACGCGGCGGCAGGGAGATCGGCATTCCATAATGCTGCGCGGCCTTTTCCGCCTCGTCTAATTTCTTATTTGTTACCTCCTGCTTGAAAAAACATGACATCTTGAGATGCGCCGTGTTAAAGGCAAGCATATAATTACAATTTATGCCGTCCACGCCCAGTTCCGCGGCAAGCCGCACCAGGTTCGGCAGGTCTTCTATGTTAAGCGCGTTCAGCACGGAAACCAAAGTAATGTGGGGATTGGCCCTGTTTTCGCGCAAAGAAACAAGGTGTTTGATCCGGCTGATAATTTGATGGAAATCCAGCGTCCTGGTCAATATTTTATGGATCTGCGGGTTTGCGGCATGCAATGATACCTGAATGGCGTACCTGCTTTCAACCAGGCGCCTGACAATGCCGTCTGACAGTGTAGAGCCGTTGGTGGTGATCACCTTATTTACCTCGGGGAGCTTAACGTTCAGGTCATCCAGCAGGACATCCGCGTCCGGCATAAGCAATAATTCCCCAAAACCGCATAAATTCAGATAATCGGCCCTGGGAAGGATATCGCCTATCTTCTTCTCAAAAAAATTGCGGTAGATATCAAGAGAGAATACCGCGTGCTCATCCGTACGGCAGAAGGAACATTGAGAATTGCATTTGAAATGCGCGCCTATGCCGATGCCCCTGGGATGCGACTCCAGAATGATCTTGCCGCTGCGAAACTCCTCATCGTTAAGATTGATATTCTCTTCTCTGCTTAAGCTGCCGCGGCAAGACGCTGATCCTCTGCCCTGCGGGGAGGGCGCGGAAAGGGAACTGCCGGTATCGGACTTCATCGTAGCCAGCGCGTTGCTGACAATGGGAAACACTATGCATACCAGCCAGCAGGAACACGCGCGGCAGGAAACAAACCGCCTGATATCTTCGGCTTCTTCAGACAGCCAGAGCTCATCAAACTTACCCATTCTTATGTTTCCGGCTGTCTTCTCCTTGAACACGGGGCAGAAGAACAGGTCTCCATAAGGGTTAAGCATGGCGAACTTGTAGCCGGCAACGCATTCCTTAAAGAACCTCCGGGGGTTGACTTGATGCTCAACTAAATGCCCCCAATAATAAATCTTTGTAAGCAGGTCGACATCGGGGATATTCTCTATTGATCCCGACAGCTCCGTGTAATCGCGGCTGCCGATGATATCCTCTATTATCCTGCGCACCTGGGAACCGATGAGGCCGAGGGTCTGAGCGTCCCAGCGGAACTTCTCCCGGGCCGCCTTAGGCACAACAAACTGCGCGAAGAAATTCAGCCCCTCCCTGTCCGCGAACTCCTTGGCCGGCAGGAGCTGGCCGGCATTATGGGGCGTCAGAGTCATAGTTACCGAGAAATCTATCTGCGGAAAATCGCGCTTTAAAGCCCGCGCCGTCTTAAGCAATCCGTCAAAGGCGCCCGGAACGCCGCGTATCTTATCATGCCAGCCGCCGATACCGTCCAGGGAAGAACCCAGCCAGAGGCCGGGCGCCTTGCCGCCGCTTACGATCTTATCGACATTCTTCATGACCAGATCGCTGTCTTTCGCGTTGGTCAGTATGCCGATCGACGCGCGGGGATAATAACTGTTAAAGAAAGAGACGATGTCGGCTATATCCTTCCTTAAAAACGGCTCTCCCCCGGAAAGGACTACGGTTTTTATGCCCTTAAGAAGCTGTGACCCTTCCACAGAATGCCTGATCTCATCTAAAGACAGGTCCTGGGGCGCCCTGGGAGACCTCTTTCTAAAATCCCATAAATCGCACATGATACATTTACTATTGCAGTTATGCGTCAATTCAATATGCAGCTCTTCCGGCTCACCGCATTTATTCCCTCCGCGGCTATTCTCAATGGCGCGCTCCACCACAGCCCTGGTTTTATCTATAATGCCGATCAGGGGGTCATTTTTTGCTGCCGGCGGCAGGCCGGCGGCAGCCGGGGCACTGACGGGATTGGAAACGAAGTATGGCTGGTCTTGCGCAGCCGCGCCGCTTATAAGCTCGTATTCCGATATTACTTCTTCATACAGCCGGTCCAGCTTATTCCTGATCTTATACCAGTCATACTTTTCTTCCACCAATCTTCTGGCGTTGCGGGCAACCCTTGAATACAGCTCATCATCATTCATCAGCCGCAAGACCAGAGACGCGAACTGTTTAGGCGTGCCCGCTATTAAGATATCCTCTCCCGGCCTCGCCTCTATGCCGTAACTGCCCAATCTCGTGGCCACTACAGGCCTGCCCATAGCCATCGCCTCAAGCACCTTGCCCTTGATCCCGGCCCCGATCTTTACGGCATTGACAAATATGGACGCCTTCTCAAGATATGGCCGCACATCGGCGACATCACCGATAAGCTCCACTCCCGCCTGCCAGGCAAGCTGCCTGACGCGCTCCGTGGGGTGAGAGCCGACTATTAAGATCCTCGCCTTTGGATTTATCTCCCTGATAAGAGGCAGTATCTGTTCGGCAAAGTAAACTACCGTGTGCTCATTGGGATAGTGGGGGTAGTGGCCGATAAAGACCAGGTCGTAACTATTGTCTCGGCGCTCCTTGAAAGTAAAATGCCCTACTTCAACCCCGCTGGGTATATAAGAGATCCTGGCCCGCGGGAAGAACGCCTTCATTTTGCGGCTGTCCTGCCTGGATAAGGTTATAACCCTGTCAAGAAAACGATAGATATAATGGTGATAACGCACCTTTTTCAGGTAATCAAAATAATTGTAGAAGAATGAACTATCTTTCTTCTGATAAAGCGATTTGCCGAAGGAGATAATGCTGGCGTCGTGCTCCGTATAGACAATGGGGATGAATTTGATATATCTAGCCAGATATAGCAGCTCATTTGACTCTATCTGCACTATGTCTATGGGATGGCTGCGCTGTATTTCCCGGAGCTTGTCGATCAGGTCGTGGCTATGCACATATTTATACCTTTGGGGGTAAAAAAGGCTCTTCATTTCCGTCTTGGGGAAGACCGTATAGACCTCCTTAAATACCTGTTTGAGCTCCGGTATGAAGCGGGCTTCATCCTTATTGTCTATCATGGTAAGCAGGATAATATCGTATTTTTCCGCGCAGACCCGCGCCAGAGTATGCATCCTGATCTTGCCGCCGACGGTCAACGGATAAGGCATAAACGGCGTGACCAGAAGAATGGTCCCGCGCCCGGAGGCATCCCTGTGTTTGAAGCCCCTGCGCATAAAATTCCTGTAATACAGCATGCAGCCGTTGAATATCTTCTTATCCGGCACGCGCAGGTATTTCCTGTCCTGGAATTTATGAAGCATGATTAAAGGCAGGTAGCGCAACGCCCAGAGCGAACCCCTTAAAAACGGCATCCTGTATTTATATAGATTTTTCGGCAGCAGCCTCAAATGCTCTTTTACGATCTCCCAGTCGGTGATGTTTTTCCAGGTGAATGCCAGTTCGTTCTTTATCTCCTTATGCCTTTCGTAGCTCAGGGTCGCCCTGCCCTTATGATAAAGCACGCTCGACGGCTCATATATTATCTTCAGGCCCCTTTTCCAGGCGCGGTATCCTATGTCTATGTCCTCCCAGCAATTGGGGCGGTAGATCCTGTCAAAGCCGCCCAGCCAGTCCCAGTCGTTTTTCCTGAATACCATGGCGCCGCCGATGGCAAACAGCGAAGGGCCTGGCTCGCTTATATGCACGGGGTTTTTTGTCTCCGACTCATTCCACAGCCGTATGTAGCCGTCCTCAAAATGCCCCATATGCATGCCCCAGGTAAAGCTCTGTTTATCCCAGCCGTACATTTTAGGCGTTACGGCAAACACATCTTTATCCCGGAAATGCTCCCTTAACGACCCGAGAAAATTCTCCGTCACAATAATATCATTATTGATCAGCACGATTAACTCGTTCTTCGCGTATCTTACGCCTCTGTTGCAGGTAAAGCCAAAACCCCTGTTTCTGCGGTTACGGATAAGGCGCACCTGGGGGAAATTGGACTTTATATAGGCGGCGCTTCCGTCTTTTGAGCCGTCATCCACCACAATAACTTCATTTTCACCGTTTCTGAACCCTTCTGCGGCAAACACGGAAGGCAGGCATTCCTTCAGGAACTCAACGCCATTGTAATTAGGGATGACCATGCTGGTCTTCAGGTCCTCAAAAGAGACGATCCTCCTCTTTATCCTGAACAGCCCTGAAACCGGCGCCGCCAGGAAGGAAACAAGCCCTTCCAGCAGAATAGCTGCGCTCGCTATAAAATATAACGGCATCATAACAAGGACAACGGCCAGCCAGATAAGATCGGTGACAGCCATATGCTCCCGGCGTTGCGGTGGACGCGCGTCCAGCTGGCCGCGCAAAGAATCGATCTCCTGCTTGTCCCGTGATAGCCGGTTGTCTTTTTCCGCGATCTCTTCTCGGACCTTGTCTAACTGAGAACGCAAGATCACGTTCTCTCCCGATAAACTTTTATTATTATCATCAATATCGCCCGCGTCCTTCTTGAGCGAATCAATGATAACCTCCTTCTCTATGAGCTGACCGTCCTTAATAAGCACCTCGTCCATCCGCCCGGCAAGTTCAGCGGTCAGCCTCTCGATCTCGTTCTTTAACGGCTTGAGCTCCGAATCCTCTATGTGTTGCCGAAGGCCGTCCATCTGCGCGTCTCGCTCGGCAAGCTTTGAGTCCCTGTCCTCGTAGGCGCGCCTGAGCTCATCCGCGAACTCATTGAGTTTATTCTGCAGCTCTTCTGACTGCTGCCTGATAATAAGAATGTTCTCTTCCCTGGCAGAAAGCTCCTTCAGATTTACCTGCATCTGGCTAGATAGCTCCTCAAGTTCTCGCCGAAGGCCGTCCATCTGCGCGTCTCGCTCGGCAAGCTGCGAGTCCCTGTCCTCGTAGGCGCGCCTGAGCTCATCCATGCGCTCCTTAAGCTGGGAGTCCAGGCGGTTGACCTCTTCCTGGAATTTATCAAGCTGCGCCTTT